>CANPHS010000007.1 GCA_947573925.1 uncultured Enterorhabdus sp.
CCGCAGCTGCTCTCGCGGCGCTTCCTACCCGAGGTTGATCTCGCGGTGCAGGAGCTTGGTGAGCACCAGGTAGTAGGCCAGGCCGATGAGGATGAAAATGGCGCCCACGGTGAGGGCCACGTCACCCACGGACAGCATGATGGCGAAGCAGACCGCCGCGCCCAGGGCCGGGAAGATGAGGTGCATGAACACGTTCTTCGCGCCCTTGCGCTGCTTCAGCTGCACCCAGCAGTACATGATGACGGCCAGGTTCAGCAGCGTGTAGGTGGACAGGGCGCCGAAGTTCGAGATCTTCGCCACGGTGTTCATGTCGATGCCGCTGAAATGGAAGAGCAGCGTCAGCACCACGGACAGGGCGATGATGAAGATGACGGCGTTCAAAGGCGAGTTCGTGCGCTTGTTCATCTTGGCCATGAACTTCGGGAGGCTGCCGCCCTTGGCCATGGTGAACATGACGAAGGCGATGGAGTTCTGCTGGGCGATGGCGGTGAACACGCCCTGGGCCAGGGCCACGCCCACGGCGCACAGAATCATGAGCCAGGGGCCGCCGGCCATCTTGGCCACCAGGTAGAACCCGTTGTCGGTGTTGCCGGCGAAGGCGGCGCCGGTGGGGTCGACGCAGGTGGCGATGAAGCACTGGAGCACGTAGAGCACGCACAGCATGATGGCCATGACCATCATGGCGCGAGACGGCCCGTGCTGGGGGTCTTTCGCCTCTTGGGTCAGCGTGGCGATGGCGCCGAAGCCCACGTAGGACAGCACGGCCAGCGACACGGCGGACATGGTGCCGCCGAGCTCGAACTTAGACGGGTCGAAGATGTGGGCCGGCGAGAAGTTGGCCGTCTCGGGATGCTGCACCACGAAGATGATGCCGAACACCACGAACAGCGCCAGAATGACCATCTGGGCCACCAGGGCGATCTTGTTCACCATCATGGCCGTCTTCATGCCGATGAGCGACACGATGGCCACGATGGCCAAAAACCCGAAGCACAGGGCCAAAATGGGCACGCTGGGGAAGAGCGAGTGAATGGCGATGGCGGCGATCAGGTACACCAGCGCGGGGCTGACCAGGTACTGCAGCAGCATGAGCCAGCCGGCGATGAAGCCGGGCATCTTCCCGAAGATGTGACTCACGTAGGTGAAGATGGAGCCCGAGGACGGGAAGTGCTGGATCATGATGCCGAAGGAGAACACCGAGAACAGCACAGCCACGAACCCGATGAGGAACGCCAGGGAAGGCAGCCCGTTGGAGTCGGTGAACACGCCGCCGTAGACGGCCATGGGGGAAATGGGCACCATGCAGATGAGGCCCCACACCACCATGTCCTTCACGGTGAGGGTGGCCTTGAAGCTGTCGCCGCTCTTCTGCTGGGTGGCCACGGTGGGCTTGGTGACCGTGGCGCCGTTGTTCTCGGGCATGGAGAGCCGTGCCGCCGTCGATGGGTCGGTCGCGACGGTCGCGCCCTTGGGGGCGCCCGCTGTGGGCGCCTTGGGCGGCGTGCCCGTGGTCTTTACTTGTGTAGTCATGAAGAACACCTCTTTATCCTCAGCTTTCGCAACTGCCGCGCCCGCCGTCGCGGGCGGGAGGCGGCGGTCGCGAAAGCCGCATCCTCAAAGGGCCGCGCCCGCGTCCAGGGGCAGGCGCGGCCCGATTGAAAACCCTGGAACCCTCCGCGGTCACTTCCGCAGGTCCCGGCGCGAAGGCTCGCAGCGGGCCCAAAAGCGGCGGGCGCAGGAACCGCTACTTGCCCTTCGGCGCCGCAGGGGCGTCGCCGGCGGCGGCGTCGCCGTCCGTCGGGTGGGCCACTTCGCTCTGGGCCTGGTCGGCGGCGGCCTTGGCCTCCTTTATCTCGCGACGGGCGCCGGCCAAGTCGCTGTCGGCCTCCGCCTCCTGCTCGTAGGCCTCGGCAGCCACGGCCTCGGCGTGGGCGCGGGCGGTGTCGGCCTTCTCGGCGGCCAGGGCGGCCCGCTCGGCCGCAGCGGCACGCTTGGCGTCGGCGGCCGGGTCGCGAGGCACGCGCTCGGCGGCCACCTTGTCGGCCGGGGCCGCGGGCACCTCGGGGTCGAGCCGCACGGGCTCGGTGCCCTCCACCGGGGCCGTCGCCTTCAAGCCGGCGGTGGCGGCGGTGCCGATGCCGGCCTTCTTGGAAATGACGGCAGGCTGGCTCATGGGAATGGCACCCAGAGCACCGATGGAGGTGCCGCTCGTCTTCACCGGGTGGTTCATGGCCGCGGGGTCGTCGCCGGCCTCAATGGCCGGGGAGGACGGATGGTGCTTGCCGGGGACGTACTCGTCGGGCAGCTCGATCTGCTCGCTGGGGTCCCACAGCTTCTTGATGGGCATGCCCATGGGGTTCTGGCCCTCGCTCATCAGCTCGGACGGCACGTTGGACAGCACCTTCTGGGGCTTCTTCAGGCCCTCGATCTGCCAGGTGAACGGCGCGAACACGTTGTTCGGGTCAGCCCAATGATGGCGCTTGGAGGCCTGGTACACGGCAAAGCACAACGCGAAGGTGACGAGGATGATGGCCAAGATGACCACCACGTAGGTCACCGGGCTGCCCACTTCCTCGGCCACCTGGGCCGGCGGGATAATGGCCAGCACGATGCCGAAGAAGCACGCCAGCAAACCAACGCCGGCGACGATCCACGCACCCGCGGAACCGCCGGGCACCCGGAACAGACGCGGACGGTTCGGCTGGTCGTGGCGCAGCTTCAGGAACGACACGAACATGAGCACGTAGTACATCATGTACAGGATGGTGATGGCCTGGGTGATGAGCACCACGAAGCCCTCGATGTTCGGGATGAGGAAGCACAGGAAGGCGATGGCCGTCATGAAGCCCATCTGCAGGTACATGAGGCGGCTCGGCATGCCGTGCTTGTTGGAGTTCTGCAGCATCTTCGGCAGGAAGCCGGAGCGACCGGCCTGGCCGAGCATGAAGGACGGACCGGCCATGTTGGTCACAAGCGACGCCATGGAAGCGCCGAGGCCGACCCACACGAAGGCCACGTAAATCCACGGGCAGTTGAAGGTGGCGCCGAGGATCTTGTAGGTCTGGAACAGGCCGTAAACCAGGTTCATGTCCGACTTCGGGGTGACGATGGCGATGCACACGGTACCGGCGATGAAGATGATCAGCGTCAGGATCATGGCGATGAAGATGGACAGCGGGAATTCCTTCTGGGGCTTCTTCAGCTGCTTGATGTGGGCGGCGTTCATGTCGATGCCCGCGAAGCTGAAGAACACGCCGGCGGCCAGGGCCAGGTTGGTCAGGCTGAAGCCATCGGCGAAGGGGTTGAAGGCCTCGGGGGTGGGGGTCACGTTGGACACGTTGCCCTGGGCCAACCACACCACGGTGAAGATGACGATGAAGGCCAGCGGGATGAACGTGCCGATGATGACACCGTACTTGGTCAGACGGGCGAAGGCCTTCACGCCCTTGGTGGAGATGAAGGTGAGGCCCCAGTAGTAGGCCAGCCACGCGATGATGATGAAGATCTGGTTCTCCGGATGGTTCATGAAGTTGACGGCCCAGTCCCAATCGGGCGTGTAGAAGCCGATGGTGGCCGAGGCCGAGGCCACGCCCATACCGAAGTTGATGGAGGTCTGGAACCACAGGATCAAGAGGCAGGTGAAAGCCAATCCGGGGCCCATGGCCTCGCCGACCCAACGGAAGATGCCGCCGCGCTGGCCCCAGCCGGAAGCCAGCTCGGCCGCCACCAGACCGGTGGGCAGGAAGAATACGATGGCGCCGATGATGAAGAGCGTGACGGAGGACAGCCCGTAATAAGCCTGCTGGACGTCGTTGGCGACGCTGCCGATGATGGTCACGTTCATCATGACCAGAGCCATCAGGCTGATATAGGTTCCACTGCTGGCCTTCGCTGCGCCCTTCGCCGGCGCGTTGGCCGCATGAGTTGTAGTTTGGGAGCTCATAGTTACCCCTCACGAAAGGGCCCGGCGGGGCGGGGCCGGCATCCCGGACGCCCCGCCGGACAGCGGATAGTTACTGCGGTTCGCGCCTTAGGCGGAAACCGGGTTGAAGGTGTTCCAGAACGGCCACACGATGGGGTCGGATTCCAGGGCTTTCGGCATCTCGGGGCTCAGGCGGTCCTTGCGGATGGCCACCTCGTACACGAAGTTGTCGAACCACTCGTCGCTGGCCACGAAGTAGCCGTTGTTGCCGGTCTTCTGGCCGTGGTTCTCGGTGCCCCAGCTGTTCTCGATCTTCCACTTGGTGGGCTTGCCGTCCTTGATGTCCACACCGGCGATGGTCATGGCGTGGGTCGGCAGGCTCTCATGGGTGGCGAAGCGCTCGGCCTTGTCCATGGTGAACTTCACGCCGAACAGGGCTTCCAAATCGTACAGGTCGGAGGCCATGACGCCGGCGTTGCGGTCGCACCACTGCAGCACGTCGGAGCCGAACCAGATGGGCTCGCCGTCCTTCAGCGAATCGATGACGTAGCCCTTCAGCTCGTCCATGGGCACGTTCAGGTAGAGGTTGCGGCGCTCGGGAATCTGGTCGGAATCCTGAATGGCGTACAGGCGGCCGTAGGGGTTCGCGTCGCCCGGCACGTTGATGACGCCGATGTAGTCGTCCAGGTTGATGGGCACGTACTTCTTCAGGAATTCCAGCGGGGTGAGGCCGAGGTCCGCATGGTACTTGCCCTTGGCGTCGTTGTAGGTGAAGTCGAACTTCTGCACCGGCTCGCCGAAGCAGACGCACAGGATGCGGTACACCTCGTTCAGCATCTCTTCCTGGGTGGCCTTGGTGTCCTTCTGCTCCTGGGCCATGGTGCGCAGCTTCAGGGCGTCCTGGCGCAGCAGGTGCGAGAGCACGGTGTTCACCTCGGCGGTGTCATTGGTGCAGTGGGTCTCAGCCTGAGCCTCGTGGGGCACCACGCCGTACTTCTTCACCAGGGCGCACACCATGTCCCAGTCGCCGCCGTCGGCCATGGGCGTGGTGAACAGCCAATCGACCTCGCGGTCGTCCAGCGGCTTGTCGGCCGTGGCCACCACGTGCTCCAAGAACCAGGCGGCGCGCTCCAGCTTGTTGAAGAACGCCAGGTAGGCCTGGGACAACTCGAAGGTGCCCTTAGGCAGGTCAAGCTCCTTCTCGATGTGGAAGCGCAGCACGTTCAGGCAGGCGAACATCCAGCAACGGCCCGACATCTTCTGGTTGGCCACGGCCTGGTCGTCCACGTCGATGGAGAACGCGAAGTTCGCGGGGCTCATGCGCTTGAGCACCTCCACGCTCTCCGCCGATTCCAGGATGCCGTTCTTGGTCACGGCACGCTGGGCCACCTGCTGGGTCTCAGCCTTCTTGTAGGATTCGGCCATCTTGGCCAGTTGTTCCTTTGAGATTTCCATGATCTATACTCCTTGTCCTCGGTTGGTAGAACGTCGATCTATGTGGACGGGGCGCGGTGCCGTGGAAAAGCGCCGGGTCCGAGTTCCCGAGAGAGCCGGTCGGGCGGGCGCAGGGCCGGCGCCCGACCGGGTGGTGCCTAGTCGAACAACGTCCAGGGCTGGGTGGGGCGGTCCTCCAGGTAGCCGTCCATCCACCGCCACAGCGGATGCTGGTCCATGAAGTCGCGGGCCACGAACTCCACGCCGTCGGCGCGGCCGTAGCGGCCCCACATCTTCATATGCTTCACGTCGTCGGGGCCGGCGGCCTTGGCGTCGCAGGAGCCGGCCGGGTAGAACGGGATGTTCCACACAGCGTCGGGATCGTCGGCGTAGTACTGCGGGTCCACGTCGTAGTGGGCGCAGATGTCGCGGCTCGACGGGCAGTTGTAGCCCAGGTACACGTCGTAGGTGTCGGCCAGCATCTTCTTCACGACCTCCAGGTCGATCTTGCCGTAGTACTGGTCGATGAGCTCCATCCAGCGCTGGCGACGGGCGCCGGTCTGCTGGCGCGGGTCGTTGAAGCCGTTGTCCTTGCACTCCAGGTTGCGGATGCGCGGATCGAACACGGCGTTGCAGCCGAAGAAGGTGCCGTCCATGGTGCGCTCCAGGCTCGTGAATTCCAGGCCCTGCTCGAAGCGGGCGATCTCGCCGGTGTTGTGGTCGGCGATGAGCCAGGCGTTGGCGTAGCCGCCGTTGTTCTGCTTATTCAAGCGCTCAACGAACTCGTCGATGGTGGCCGCGTACTGCACGGCGTCGCGGATGCGCACCCACTCGGGCATGCCGGCGTCGTCGTAGCGGTCGAAGCCGGCCAGCGTGGTCTCGGTGATGTTGAGGCCTGCGGCGGTCACGTAGAAGTCGGTCATGGAAGACAGCATGCACGGGGCCGAGGCCTGCATGATGAAGGCGTAGCCGTCGTCGGGCTCCACGCGCTTGCATACGTTGAAGTACTGGCCGCTCCAGAACTCGTCGAAGCTCTCGTGGCCGAGGTAGGGCTTGCCGTCCACGGTGGCCGAGCCCGTGGCCGCGATGGCGGAGCAGTGCTCCTTGCGGTGGGTCTTCATGAGCGGGCGGCTCATGATCTTCCCGGCGTTCTGGGGCCACCAGTAGCCGGTGATTTCCATCCAGTCGTTCCAGGCGATCATGTCGTCGGTGGTGGTGGGCACGCCGGCGGCGGTCAGGCCCTCGGCCATGCCGCGCAGCTCTTCCAGCCAGCGGGTGGGAATCATGTCGCGGTGCAGCTTCAGCGCCTGCTCGGCGAACCATTCGTAGGTCATGCCGAAGGTCTCAAGCGTCATGAACTTGTACACGCGCAGGGCGTCTTTGTACTCGTCGGCCAGAAGGTAGCCCTCCTGGAAGCCGCACTCGTAGGGGGTGCCCTTCACCTTGATGTGTTGCCAGCCGTTGATCTTCTGCAGCTGGGCGTGATCGATGATCGATTGCTGCTCGGGGGTGATCATTGCCGTTTCCTTTCCTTGCGCGGTGAGCGCACGTTGTCCGTGGAATCAACATGTATCCTGCTCCCTCGGGCACGGCTTTAGGTGACGGGCGGCTTTTTCGTTGCCCCGCCGTTATAGATTAGTTCCCCGCTGATTTTCTTCGCCCGACGCAGGCTTCTAACTGGGCGTTTTCCGACGGGAGCACCTGGAGGGCCCGGGCCCGCGGGCGGGGTACCCTGATTCGCTCAGACAGTCCTCGCTTTGGGAACGTGCCCACTGGGCACGTTCCGTCGCTGTGGAACTCGCTCGGTCGGGGCACCCCGCCCTCGGGCCCTCCCCTCGCTCTCTCGAAAAGCCGGAACGTTCCGGTTCACCGTCTGGTGTCAAATGGGGAAGGCGGGCGGCGCAGCGAGCGTGTCATGGGATGATGGCGGCGCTTGCATGAACCCGAAAGCTAGGAGGCTTCCCATGGCCAAGTACATCTGCGACGTGTGCGGTTACATCTACGATCCCGAGCTGGGCGACCCGGACGGCGGCATCGAGCCCGGCACCGCCTTCGAGGACATCCCCGAGGACTGGGTCTGCCCCGTCTGCGGCGTCGGCAAGGACGACTTCTCGCTGTACGAGGAGTAGGGGTCGCGCCCGTCGGGGCGGCGCCCACCGAGGCGAAGCCCGCGGCGACGCGGGCCTTCCGCACCGCGCCCGCGACAGCGCAAAACTTATAGCCCACTCCAAGTTTACTGGCGGCCCTTCGGGGTCGCCTTTTCGGTGTTCCCTTGCTCTTTCCGGCGGCGGCGCTACACTGGTGGCGGCTGGCATATCTGCTCGTTTGCGACCGCAAGGGGGAGCCCATGTCCCACGCCGCCAAGCCCCATCGCCTGCTGTACTTCATCGTGGCCTTCGTGTTGCTCATGTTCTTCGGGCTCATTTACGCCTGGTCGCTGTTCGTCGACCCCCTGGAAGCGGAATTCGGTTGGGACCGATCGGCCACGTCAGTGGTGTTCACCCTGTCCATCATCACCTTCTGCGCCGGCATGCTGGTGGCCGGCGTGCTGGAGGAGCGCACCTCGCCGCGCACGGTCATGCTCATCACGGCGGCCTGCCTGGGCGCGGGGCTCGTGGCCTCGGCGTTCACCGAGTCGCTGCCCTTCATTTACGCCACCTACGGCATTCTGGTCGGCGCGGGCGTGGGCCTCGGCACCGACTGCGTCATGTCCGTCACGCTGAAATGGTTCCCCGACAAGCAGGGCCTGGCCTCCGGGGCCATGCTCATGGGTTTCGGCGGGGGCACCATGCTGCTGTCACCGGTGGTCACCGCCATGCTCGGCGCCCTCGGCTGGCGCATGACCTTCGGGGTATTGGGCGTGGTGTTCACGGCGCTGGTGGCCGCGGCGGCCTTCGTCATGAAGCTGCCCACGGCAGAATACGTAGCGCCTCTGCTGGAGAAGGCCCGGAAGAGCGCCGTGGTGGCCGCGGTGGATATGAACGGCCGCGAAATGGTGCGCACCCGCGCCTTCTGGATGTTCATGGTATACCTGATGCTCGTCACCTGCGGCGGCTTGGCCCTCATCAGCCAGGCGGTGCCCGCGGCCATGGAGCTGCTCATGGGCAGCGCAGCCACCGGGGCCGCAGCGGGGGCGGCGGGCGCGGCCCTGCCCGAAGCCGAGGCCCTCATGCTGGCCACGGCGGCCATGGGCAGCGTGTCGGCCATGAACGGGCTCGGGCGCCTTATCAACGGCTTCGTGTGGGACCGGTTCGGCTACCGCGTGTGCCTCACCTTCATCGCCGTGGCCTTCGCCGTGGGCATGCTGCTGTGCGCCTTCGCCATGATGGGCGGCAACTTCCCGCTGCTCGTGGCCGGGTTCATGCTGCTCGGGTTCATGTACGGTGCCAACATGTGCTCCATGTCCACCATGGTGGGCACCTTCTTCGGCCCGAAATACTACGGCATCAACTACGCCATCGCCACCTGCCAGATGATCCCCGCCGCCATCATCGGCCCGCAGATCCTGGCCCTGTCCCAGATGGGCTCGGGCAGCTACCTCGGCGCCTTCTGGGTCTTCTTCGCCGTCGCCCTGGCCGCCCTCGTTGTGTCGTTCTTCATCAAGCCCCCGAAGCAGGCCTAAACCATTTAGGATGCCGGCATGCCGATGGGAGAGCGGTTTCCCAGACAGGGCCCAATCACCTCACACCACCAGTCCCGCGAGGCCTGAATCTTATTTGCTTCTTATTTGCTTCGTTGGAGCGAAAATCGGTCTTTTTGAAAGGTGAAAATCAGAATCCCCAGTTCAACGCTTTGTCATGAACGAAAATCTTATTTGCTTCTTATTTGCTTCGTTGAGGTAAAATCGTTGCAGTCGAAGAAAGGAACTCCATGCCGAGCAATCTGGAAACCCTCATAGAGAACCTCGCGAAGCTTCCCGCCGAAAACGAGTACGTCGAATTCAAGGAGAACTTCGCAGAGCCCGAAAGAGAGGGGCGCGACATATCGGCACTCGCCAATTCCGCCGCCTATCATGACGCGCGTTTCGCTTACAAAGTCTGGGGCGTACATGACGGCACCCACAAAATCGTCGGCACGGCATTTCGCCCCCACAAGGAAAAGGTCGGCAATGCTCCGCTCGTCATGTGGCTCAAGCAGAACCTCAGTGACAACGCCGGCTTTGAATTCGAGGAAGGCAGTCATCGGGACAAAGACATCGTGGTATTGAGAATATGGCCGGCACTCCACCACCCCGTCGAATTCCAGCACCAAGCCTATCTCCGGAAAGGCTCCCATACCCACAAGGTCAAATCGGGTTCGCTGGACGAAAACGAACTCTGGAGCCATATCCAAAAGCAAGATTTCGAAGGCCAGACGGCCGCCGAGGGGCTCTCGCCCGAGCAGGCACTCGAACTCCTTGACGCCAACCGATACTTTGATTTGACGGGAATTCCCCGGCCCTCGTCTCCCGATGAAGTTCTCCATTATCTGGCCGCTGAGAAGCTGCTGGCTCTGGAAGACGACGGCACCGTGACCATTGCCAATGCAGGAGCGCTGCTCTTTGCCAAAAATCTTGACGATTTCGCATCTGTCAAACGGAAGAAGATCCGCGTCTCGAAATACGAAGGCAAAGGAAGGTCGGCGCCGCGCAGCGAGCGGGAGTTCAAGGCGGGGTATGCGCTGGAGCTGGACGCCGTGTACAACTATTTGGAAGGCATGCTGGAACTGCCCGACATGATTAACGGAGTGCGGCGGGAAAGGCGCACGGCTTACTCTGAAATTGCATTGAGAGAACTCATCGTCAATGCGCTTATCCATCAGAATCTTGCCATCCGCGGGGCAGGGCCGCTCATTGAGATCTTCGACAACCGGATAGAGATAACCAATCCCGGCGCACCGCTCATCCAAGTCGAACGGCTCGTCAACGACCCGCCACGCTCGCGCAACGAAGTGCTTTCCGCCCTCATGCGTCGATTCAGCTACTGCGAGGAATCGGGCACCGGCTGGGATAAAGTCATTGAGGGATGCGAGCTTTGCCATGCTCCAGCCCCCAAAATTGAAGTGCAGACCGAGGGAAGCGACAGCATGCGCGTTGTCCTCTTCCAGCCGCGCGAGTTCAAGAGCCTGGCTTTGCAAGAGCGGCTCGATGCCTGCTACTGGCACGCGTGCATTCAGCTTGCCAATCGCGAATATGTGAGCAACGCCACCCTGCGCGAGCGATTCGGACTGGAATCCTCGAAGACGGCCCAAATATCGCGCCTCATCAAGGAGGCAGTAGCCGCTGGAATCATTAAACCCGTGGACGCCGAGGCATCGCAAAAGTTCATGCGCTACCAGCCCCACTGGGCCTGAATTTTATTTGCTTCTTATTTGCTTCGTTGGAACGAAAATCGGCCTTTTTGAAAGGCAGAAAATAGAATTCGCAGTTCAACGCCTTGTCTTTCATGAAAATCTTATTTGCTTCGTTAACTGACAAGAAGGGATCGATCCAATAAAAGACCGCCTGCGCGATGGGGCGCGGGCGGCTTTGCGAACTGAGGGACGACTTTGCGGGGCGAAAGCGGCCTTGGCGGAGGCGTCGGTTAGCGATCCTTGTTGGAGCACAGAAGCAGGATGCCGGCTACCAGGGAGCAGAAGATGAGGGTGCATACGCCGAAGGCGACGGTGTTGGCCTTGGTGCCCTTGTAGATGCCCCAGCAGATGACGGTCATGGGGATCATCCACGCGAGCGGAACGATGAGCCAGCAGGAGCCCACGAGCGACAGCACGCAGAAGATGAACGCCACGAGGCGCAGGTTGCGGTCGGTGTCGGTCATGGGGTACAGCGCCGTCGGCGCGGCGGCGGCCACGGGCTGGGCGTACACCTGCTGGTAGGCCGGCTGCGGCTGTTCGTAGGTGGCCTGGTAGGGCTGCTGGCCGCAGGGCTGCTGGGCACCATAGCCGTAAGGCTGTTGAGTGGCACCCGTGGCCGAGCCTTGGCAGGGATCGTAAGCGCCTTGGGCCGCTTCATAGGTCTGACCGGCAGCAGCCTGGGCCTGCTGCTCAGCCTGAGCCGGATCGGGGGCGGCTGGCGGTTCGGGCATCGTGCCGAAGGGGTTGTTCTGCGAATCGGTCATGGCAAAACCTCCTGGTTCGAAATATCTGCCACCCAGTATAGCCCCTTCCGCACTGGCCGTGGGCGCAATCTCCCTTTCATTCCCGTAAGAAAATGGGGTGCTCGAATGGAACGCCCTACCGGCCGGGTTGGTTGTCTCACTTCCCGATACCGCCGCAAGCGATCCACGCATTTGACCGCCTTTTTACATCCCAAACGTACAAACCTTCCTGTCTTGTGCACATTTCGTCGAATGGGACGTACATTTGCACGACTTTTTACAACCCGCTTCCCCGAAAACAAGCCGCCAGCAACGAGAACCCGCGGGAGGGGCGGGTTCTCGTGAGGGAGGGTATGGAAGACAGGACTCGAGCCGTGGCCGGGGTGCCGGGATTCGGTATCCCGGGCGCGTGCTATCCAGCGCCCCGGGGACGAACATCCCGGCGTCCCGGGCGCCTTACAGCCCGGCGACGTGCTTGCCGGCCAGATAGCCGCCGGTGATGGCGCGGCCGATGGAGAGGCCGAGCACGTCCATGGGGTAGTCGACGCCGCCGTAGAAGCAGCCGGACACGTTGCCCACGGCGAAGAGCCCCTCGATGGGCGTGTGCTCGTCGGCCTTCAGCACCTGGTTGTCGGCGTTCACGAGCAGGCCGCCAATGATGGCCGACAGACCCATGCCGAACTCATGGGGCACTACCATGAACGGCGGCGTGTCGATGGCGCGCATGAAGGTGGGGTTCTTGCCGAAGTCGTCGTCGGAGCCCTTGGCGCAAAGCTCGTTGTAGCGGTCCACGGTGGCCTGCACGGCCGCGGCGTCCAGCTCGTAGGCACCGCTCTCAGCATCGGCGGCCATGGCGGCGCAGGCCTCGGCGATGGTCGCGCCCTCGTAGAACCACTTGCAGTTCGAGGCGTCGATCTCCGGGTCGATGGCCTTCCATTCCGCAATCTGGTCCTGCCACTTCGCGTCCACGATGGTGTAGAGGTTGCCGGCCTTCGCGTCGCCGCCGGCCTCGTGGATGTACTCGCGTACGTAGTTGTTGAGGTAGCCCTGCATGGGGCCCTCGCACATGAAGCGCTCGCCCTTGGCGTTCACCAGCAGATGCGGGGTGTCCACGCGGCCGACGCGGGCGTCGTGGATCATCTTGGTGTGGGTGGTCGGCTCGATCTCGCCGCCGGCCCACACGCCCATCTTGTGGCCGTCGCCGGTGCGGTTCATTTGGCAGGGCGGGAACTCCTTGATGTCGGGGCAGTAGTAGGCCACCATCTCCGGATCGCACTGGTAGTCGCCCGTGGCCAGGATAACGCCCTTGCTGGCGTTGAACAACACGTTTTGGCCATTCTCCTCGCACACCACGCCGGTCACGCGGCCGCCCTCATCGGTAACGAGCTGCTGGGCCGGGCAGCTGAAGAAGAAGTTGACGCCCGCCGCCTCGGCGCCCGGCGCGATGGCCTTCACCACCTCGTCGTGGCCGATGCGGAAGTAGGTGTTGGCGTGCAGGTACACGTCGTAGCCGTTGATGGTCAGCACGCGGTCGGCCTGGGGCTCGTCGGGGTTCACGTCGATGCCGCCGGCGGACGCGGCCTCCTTGAACCAGGCGAGGGCCTCGAAGGAGTTGTCGGCCCAGGCCTCGATGAGGGCGCGGTTGCTGCGGTGGTCGGCCAGCTTGATGAGATAGCTCACGAGGGCCTGCTTGCCGGCCTCGCTCGTCTGGTTGAGATCGACGCCGGCGGCCATGTTGCCCTGGGACGAGGGCGTGGCCTCCCGCTGCACGCAGGCGATCTTCGCCCCGGCCTCGGCGGCAGACATCGCCGCGGCCATGCCGGACACGCCGGCGCCGACGACGACCACTTCAAAATCGCGGGTCTCGGCGATGTCGGTAATGGGCTCGGGCGCAATGAGGAAGCTCGGGGTGCCGTCGGCGGCAGCGGACGGGGCGTCCTCGCCCGTGGCGGCCGTGGGCGTGCCCTGCTGCGGAGCGCAGCCGGCCAGCGAGGCGCCGGCCACAGCGGCGGTGGCCAAGCCGCCGAGCTTGAACAGGCCGCGGCGGCTGATGGCGGCGGACGGGGTGGTGGACTTGGTGAATTTCGCGTTCATGGGGAACCCTCCTCTGGTTCGCTTTCCCTCCCGCCGCGCCGGGGCTTTTGCCTGCGGGGGATCTCCCGAGGGCTCGCTTCCGGCGAGGCTCCTCAGTGCTTTCCGTCCCCGTGGCGCGGCGGCTTTGCTGGGACGAACTATGCCCCTCGGGGCGGTCGCTGCGCATCGCCCGCCGGGGCGTTTCGCTGTTTATCTTTGTAAACAGGCGGCATAAACACCCTGTTTTCCCGGGAAACGCCGTGACCGCATTCCCCGGGAAAACCGCCGTGTCGCCCGGGAGGGGCCGCACGGCACGCTATAATGGGTGCGGGCCGCGGGGAATGCGGAGGTTCTCGCCATCCACCGGCCGTCTTCGGGGACTCATTGGGAAGGAGAGAGGGGGGCGCCATGACCCACGGCACCGATTCCACCGCGCCGCGCTCGCTCGGCGCCCTGCTGGACATGCCGCTGGCGTTCCTCGGCTTCGCCCTGTGGCGGGCCTGGGTATCGCTCACCTACGCGAACCCCTCCATCCCCATGCCCGTGAACGCCGAGGCGGGCCAGTTCTTCTACGACGTGGTGCTGTCGATCACCGCCATTGCCATCGCCCTGTTCGCGCGGCGCATCGCGCCTTTGGCGGCTCGGCGGTTCATATACCCGGCCATCGCGCTGCTGCTCGCCTTCTCCATGGCGGCGAACGTGGCCGCCGTGGCCCAACCGTCGCTTGCCAGCCCCCTCGCCGTTCCCGCTACCCTGACCGGAGGCGTGGGATCGGCCCTGCTCATCCTGCTTTGGTGCGAGCTGTACAGCTGCCTGGCCGCTCCACGCGTGGCCCTGTACTACACGCTTTCGCTCATGGGCGGCGTGGCCCTCTCCTACCTGCTGGAGGGGTTCCGCGACGGCTACCTCTACGGCGTCCTCGCGGTGCTGCCGGCCCTTTCCGCCGCCCTGGCGTGGCGCTGCTGGCGCCGTTACGTGCCCGTGGAAGACCGCCCCGCCCCATCGCAGCGGCGGCTCGTTCCCTGGAAGTTCTTCCTCATTCTGGCCCTGTTCGAGCTGGTGGCCAGCTACAGCCGCGCCCACCTGGGCGATCAGTACGCCTCGCTCATCGGCTCCCATTCCACCTGGACCACAGCCGTCGGCGGCCTCATCCTGTTCGTGTGGGTGTGGTGGTTCTCCGACCGATTGCCCCTGTCGGCTCTGTACCGGGCGCCAGCCATCATCATCTGCTGCGGCCTTCTAGCCGTGCCCCTGTTCGGCCTGGGCGGCAGCATCCTCGGCAGTTTCTGCACAGCCGTAGGTGTTACCCTGTTCAACGCCATCGTGTTCCTGTTCCTTTGCGACATTGCGAAGCGCTTCGGCGTGAACGCCCTTCTGCTGTTCGGCATTGAGGAGGCGCTGCTACTCGTGGGCTGGGCCGGCCGCGGAGCCGCCCTGGCGCTGGACGGCCAGGGGCTCTTCGGCACCCTGGGCCCGGCGGTGGGCGCGGTGGTCGGCGTGGCGGTGATTGCCCTGGTTACCGCCCTGGTGCTGAACAAGCGAGAGGTGGACGAACGCTGGGGCATCGCCTTCATGGGGAAGCGGCCGCCCGAGGAAACCGAGCGCACGCGCCTGGCGCGCCGCTGCGCCGAGGTGGCCGAACGGGGGCGACTCACCCCGCGCGAGCGGGAGGTGATGGAGCTTCTGGCCCAGGGCAAGTCGCTGTCGGGGGTGGCCGGCGAGCTCATCATCGCCGAGGGCACCGCCAAGGCCCACACCCGCCACATCTACGAGAAGCTGGGCATCAACACCCGCCAGGAGCTGCTGGACCTACTGATGGCGGAACAGTAGGGAGTGCGCCCCTGCACGCCGAAAGGACGGCGGCGCGGCCGGTGGCGTCGGGAGCGATACGGGTGCAGTTGGGCCAGGCCGGGGCGAGGAGGGCTTCGACGTCGTCGGCCAGATAGTCGCGCACCACCACGAGGGCGTGGGGAAAGGCGGCCGTGGAGCCCCGGCGCAGAAGGCGCACCGCCGACGTAAGGCCTTCGCCGCGCCAGACTTCCAGGCGGCCGAGCTCATCGACGACGAGCAGGCCGGGGATAGGAGTAGCCGCCTGCTGGGCCAATCCATCGAAATGGGCGTTTACCTGGGCGATGGCGTCGTCGGCGATATGCCAGGCCAGCTCGGCGCGGGCCGCTTGGCTGGTTTCGTCGAAGGTGCCGTCGGCCCGGGCCAAGTCGCCGCGCCGCGCGAAGGGGATGCGCTCGCCACCCGGTAGGAGCACGTTGTCGATGCCGAGTTTCTCATAGCCGTTCCCGTCGGCTCGCTCGCCCGCAGACGGCACCCATTGTCCCGGGGCCAACACGCCGGCCACGGGCACGCCGCGCCCGGCCAGGTCGGCCGCGAGCGACTCCAGCCAGCGGGTCTTCCCGGTTTGCACCTCACCGGTCAGCAGGAACAGCATCGGCCGAATCCCTTTCCTTCCAAAACAAGCGAGACGATGGGGGCGCGGGCTGCTGCCCCCGCCCGCCTCCGCCGGGCATCTCGCGCCTAGGCTTCCGGATTGCGGAGAGCGGCCATGGTCAGGGCTTCACCGAAGAACTGGCCGGCGCCGTTCTTCACGGCGAAGCGGGCCTTTTCGGGGTCGGCCACCACGCTTCCGGCCAGCATGTCCACGCCCCAGCGGAACAGAAACGGCGCCATGACCACGCTCGGCCCCACGAGCACCGTGGTGGCGCCGGCGGACAAATCCAGCAGTCGCGGAGCCGTCTTGTTGATGAGGGTCACGCCGGTCATGAACACGTAGTCGGCCCCGGGGATGACGTACTCGCAAGCCGGGTCGGGCACGTCGTTGGCCTGGGAGCACCTGCGCTCCAGCACCGTGAGCCGCGCGTACTCCTCGATGCGCTCCACGTGGGGGAAGTGCCCCACCACCACGACCGAGGCGTCGCCGCCGGCGGCTGCGATCTGTGGGCGGTACATCTCGAAGGCGTCCATCTTGCGAAGGGTGCCGTCGGGCACTTCCACCGCCGCATCGTAGACGCACCCGAGGCCGTCCAGCAGCGACCGCTGGGCGTACCAGGCGTTCAGGGCCGCCACGCCGAGGCTCGCCTCCTCGAAGCACCACGATTTCGCCAGCTCGGCCATCTCGCGCAAGGGACGGCCGCGGAAGTCGTCGGCGAAGCGCCGCCGAGCACCGCCCGAGGTGGTGAAGCTCACGCCCATGCCGCTGTCGGCCTCCACGTAGGACCAGTGGGTGCCCAGGCACCAGTCGCGCACGAGCACCTCCTCGGGAATAGCGCCGATCAGGTGGTTGTACAGCTTCCACGGCGTGTTCGGCCCGTAGGTTCCGGGGAACATCACCGCTCCCGTCGGCTCCCCCTTCGTGCAGCAATCTTTCTCCGGACAACCCATGGCTTCTCCTTTCACCTGATGCGGCCCGCGAGTCCTCGCCTGGCGCGACCCGCGGTCCTCCGCCCGACGCAACCCGCGAGCCCGACGGCGCAAGCCCGACGGCGCGACCCGCGAGCCCGACGGCGCGGCCCCAACTCCGCGGCCCCATTATGCCGCGCCGGCCGTTCTCCGTTCAATTATTCATAGTAGCGAATAATTCTCACTTGTAAATTATTCACAGTTGAGAATATAATGGAACTGGTCATATATCCCACCGACGAGGAGACCACCGTGAAACAGGGAGTGCAGACATCGCCGCCAAGCGCCTCGGCCACGGCCCGACGGGCCCGCGCCGTCGTGGTCGCGCTGGCCGTGCTCATGGCGGCGGCCATCTCGGTGTCGCTGCTGCTCGGCCGCTACCCCATCGCCCCGGGCGAGGCCGCTTCCATGCTGGCGAACCTCGTGGTGCCCCAGGCCCCCACCTGGACCGAGCAGCAGGCAACGCTCTTCTTCAACGTGCGCCTGCCCCGCGTGCTGCTGGCCCTCATGGTGGGCTGCTGCCTGGCCGTGGCCGGCGCCGCCTACCAGGGCACCTTCCAGAACCCGCTCGTGTCTCCGGACATTCTCGGCGCCAGCCAGGGCGCCGCGTTCGGCGCGGCCGTCGCCATCCTGCTGGGCCTCGGATCGGTGGGCGTGTCGCTGCTCGCCTTCGCCATGGCGCTCTTCACCGTGCTTCTCGTGCTGCTCATCAGCGCACGGGCCAAGGGCAACCACATGATGGTGGTGGTGCTGGCAGGCGTGATGGTCAGCTCGCTGTTCCAGGCGGGCGTGTCCTACGCCAAGCTGGTGGCCGACCCCACCGACGAGCTGGCCGACATCACCTACTGGCTCATGGGGTCGCTCACCGGCGCGAAGATGAGCGAGGTGGCCACGGTCTTCCCCATTATGCTGCTCGGCTGCGGCACGCTGTTCGCCCTGCGCTGGCGCATCAACATCCTCACCATGGGCGACGAGGAGGCGGCCACCATGGGCGTGAACGCGCGGGCGGTGCGCATCGTCGTCATCGTGGCGGCCACGCTCATCACCGCGGCCAGCGTGTGCGTCACGGGCATGATCGGCTGGGTGGGGCTCGTCATCCCCCATCTGTGCCGCATGCTCGTGGGTCCCGACTACCGCCGGCTCATCCCCGCGTCCATGCTGATGGGTGCCACGTTCCTGCTCGTCGTGGACGACATCGCGCGGCTGGCCACCACGGCCGAGATTCCCATCGGCATCCTCACGGCCTTCGTGGGCGCCCCGTTCTTTCTGTTCCTCATCACGCGGAAGAAGAAGCTATGAGCATCGATGTGACCGGTTTGAGCTTCTCCTACGGAAGCCGCGACATCCTGCGCGACCTGACGTTCTCCATCCCCGACGGGTGCCTCGTGAACGTGCTCGGGCCCAACGGCGTGGGGAAATCCACCCTGTTCCGCTGCATTTTGGGGCTGAACCGCGCCTACACCGGCGAGGTGCGCGTGAACGGGAAGGACCTGCGGGCGCTCACGGTGCGCGAGCGGGCCCGGGAGATCTCCTACATTCCCCAGTCCCACGCGCCGGTGTACGACTACGAGGTGGTGGACGTGGTGCTCATGGCCTGCGGAAACGACCTGAAAATGCTCTCGACCCCCGGTCGGGCGCAGCTGGAGCGGGCCCAGGGGGCCCTGGAGCGCATCGGCATCGGGCATTTGGCCCACCGCACTTACACGCAGATTTCCGGCGGCGAGCAGCAGCTGGTGCTCATCGCCCGGGCGCTCGCCCAGAACGCCCGTACCATCATCATGGACGAGCCCACGAGCGCCCTGGACTACGGCAACACCGTGCGGGTGCTGTCCTGCGTGCAGCAGTTGGCGCGGGAGGGGCTTTCCATCGTGCAATCGACCCACAACCCCGACCACGCGTTCCTGTACTCCGACGCCACCATGGTGCTGGCCGACGGGCGGCTCGCGGCGTTCGGCGATCCACGGGAGGTCGTCACGTCCGACCTGATCAGCGCTTTGTACGACCTGGACGTGGAGGTCAATTCCCTATACGGCGACACGGTGCGCGTCTGCGTGCCCCTGCGCGAGATAGAAGGCCGGTAAAGGCCGGCGAACCGACGGGAGAAAGGTTGTTTCCCATGAGAATGGCCCTGGAGAAGAAGTTGCGCCGCGCGGGCGCCCTGTTGGCGGCGGCAGCCCTGGCGCTGTGCCTGGCGGTCGGCGCGGGCGGCTGCGCAGGCGGCGGGGACGCAGACGCGGGCGGCGCGGCGGTCGCGGCAGGTGCGGCGGCCGAACAGGACGCGGGCGCGGCGGCGGCCGATGGAGCGGGCGGCGCCTCCGCCGACGCCGGCACCTACGAGTTCACCGACGACCTCGGCCGCACGGTCACGCTGCCGACGACCATCGAGGCGATCTGCCCCTCGGGCTTCACCGCCCAGCAGGTGCTGCTCACCATTGCCCCCGAGAAGATGGTGGGCCTGGCCCAGGAGCTGAACGCCGAGCAGTTGAAGATCTTCGGCGAGGCCTTCGCCGACTACCCCGCGTTCGGGGCGGTGCTCGGTGCCAAGGACGACCTGAACCGCGAGGCCGTGGCCGCCGCCGCACCCCAGGTCATCATCGACACCGGTGAGGCCAAGAAGGGCGCCAAGGAGGACCTGGACGCGCTCCAGGAGCAGCTGGGCATTCCTGTGGTGTTCATCGAGGCGAAGCTGTCCGACTACGGCGCGGCCTACGAGCGTTTGGGCGAGATGCTCGGCGTGCAGGAGCGCGGTGCCGAGCTGGCCGCCTACTGCCGCGACGCCTACCAAACCACCGAGGACGCCATGGCCGGCATCCCCGCCGATCAGCGCGTGAAGATGGCCTACCTGCTCGGCGAGAACGGGCTGAACGCCATCGCGAAGACCTCGTTCCAGGGCGCCGTCATGGACATGGTGGCCGACAACGTGGTCATGGTGGACGACGTGTCCGGCAAGGGCAACGGCAACGAGATCAGCCTGGAGCAGATCGCCCTGTGGAACCCCGAGCTCATCATCTTCCAGAGCGGCAGCATCTACAACACCGTGGGCGACGACCCGGCCTGGGCCGGCATCGCGGCCATCGACTCGGGCAACTACTACCAAGTACCCAACGACCCCTACTGCTGGATGAACAACCCGCCCACTGTGAACCAGCTCATGGGCCTGCAGTGGCTGCCGCGCCTTCTGTACCCTGACGCCTTCGACGACTCCATCGAGGACGTCACCCGCGCCTACTACCAAACGATGTACCGCTACGACCTGAGCGACCAGGAGCTGGCCGACCTTTTGCAAGACGCCGTGCGGAAGTGACGTCCGCCGCGCCCACTCTGTCTGGCTGGCGCAACCACTGACCGACCACCACGAAGGGATCCGCCGACGGGTCCCTTCTTTTTGATGTCGCAACGCGCGACGTCGAGCTCGGCGCTCAGAAAAGCACGGCGCAAGCTGTCTCTACCGGGAGGGCGGAAGGGGCACCTCGTCGTAGACGAGACCCTTCTCGCGTTCTAAGTAGTGGAGAAACTCGGCCGCCGTCATGGCCGGGACCGGGCACTTTTCCGCGAGCGCTTTATCGCGCGTTATGAAAAACTGGGCATCGGCCCGCCGAGCGGAATGGGCTATGAGATAGTCTTCGACATCGTCCCAGTCAGATTCAAGAGCTGGCTTCAAATCGGCGGCAAACGTCCCCACGACCAGGAAAAATTCCAACGTTGCCGCGAGGGCGCCCTTCACTTCGCTTTTCGGCGCCGATCGCCCCAAAACGTAATAGGCATCGGCGTAGGATTGCGTGCTGATCCAAAGCTGCACGTCGCCGAAGTACGAGGCGATGCAGAGCTTTTTGACATCGGAGGCAAAAGGCTCCCGACGAGCCGCCAAGTCTATGAGGGCATTCGTGTCAAGAAACAGCTTCATACTTAGCCTCCCGACCCTGGTGCGCTATTTCTTTGTCGTATCCCACGTCGGAGGGAATGGAAATATCGAGCTGGCACGATGCCAGCTTTCGCTCAAGAGACGCCCGCTGCTCTGTGGAGAGCCGTCTCTGAACCGCTTCCTTCTTTTCGCGAAGCGGCCGGGGGAGCGAGCGTTCTTGCAGCAGGTAATCAAAGGCCGCCTTGACGAGCTGCGTCTGGGTTGCGCCGAGCTCCTCCAGCTGGGCGCAACCCTGAGCGAACAGAGCATCGGGAATGCGTGCGGAAACCATCTTGCTCATAGGGGCTCCTTACAATGTCTGACGTATGACATTGTAAGGAAACTTATCGAGATTGTCAATGGCTGCCCGCCACGGCATTGCGGCTCCTACCAGCCGAACACGTCGCCGACCTTCGCGGGAATGCAGAGGTCGGCGTTCTTGTCGGCAGCGGTGGGGCTGAGGTTCACGATGGCCAGGTGGCTGCCCTGGAAGTAGCGCAGAAGGCCCGCGGCCGGGTACACCACGAGCGACGTGCCCGCCACCACGAGCAGGCTCGCCCGGGCGATGGCGTCCACAGCGGCCTCGAGCACCGCCTCGTCGAGCGGCTCCTCGTAGAGCACCACGTCCGGCTTCACGATGGCACCGCAATCGGGGCAGCGCGGCACGCCGTCGGAGGAGGCCTCGTGCAGGGCCATGATGGCCGACAGGTCGAAGCGGCAGTCGCAGCCGGTACACGTGTTGCGGTGCACGGAGCCGTGGAGCTCGTGCACGGCGCGGCTGCCGGCAGCCTGATGCAGCCCGTCGATGTTCTGGGTGATAACGGCCGAGCAGATGCCCCGGGCTTCCAGTTCCGCCAGCTTCTCGTGGGCCCGGTTCGGACGCGCGTCCGGCGCGATCATGCGGTCGAAGTAGAACTGGAAGAACTCCCTGGGATGCGCCTCGAAGAAGCTGTGGGACACCATGGTCTCGGGCGGATAGGGGTAGCGCTGCGCGTACAGACCGCCCGTGCTGCGGAAGTCGGGAATGCCGCTTTCCGTAGACACCCCGGCCCCGCCGAAAAACACCATGCCGCCAGGAGGGCACCCGTCGATCCACTCCCGCAGCGTCTCGATGTGCCGCCGCACCTCATCTTGCGCCACCGCTTCAGCCATGACCCGCTCCTTTCCACCTGCCCATTCGCTTCCGCTGGCATTATTGTAGCGTTTCCCGCTGGCGAAGCACGGCCCACGATCCGTTGACAGATTCGGTCAGAGAAAGAAATACCAGGCCGCACGCAGTAGGATGGGCTAACGCGGACGGTTTCTGCACCGACGATCCTGCGAAAGGGGGCATCGTGGCTTTGTTTCTCACACCGTTGGACGATCCCTACGGTTACGATGCCTATCGGCTTTTGCGGTCGAAGGTGGTGCCGGCGGGGCTGGCCACGGTGGTGCTCGGGTGCGCCCTCGGGTCCTTCGCCGTGTGGCTGCCGCCGCTGCGCAACGAGGACGCCCACGCCATCGCCACGGAACTGACCGACTTTCTGGGCATGGTGTCCGGCGGCGCCCTGAAGCTGGGGTTCGCCGACCGCAACGCCGCCGTGTCGCTCGTGGTGATGATCTTCCTCGTGATCGGGTTCTCGCTTCTGGCCTACGCGCGGAACAACCGGCGCAACTACATGGCGGCCTACCCGCGCATCCGGAACTTCTACACGCCCTCGCAAATTCGCCAGGCCCGGCGGCTGCGGCGGCGCTGGATTGCCGCCGGCATCGCGGGGCTGGCGCTGTCGGCCATGGCGGGGGCGGCGGTAGCCGCGGCCACGGGAGCGCTGGGGAATGCGGGAGACATGCTGGCACGAGCGGTCGGCGGGGGCGGCACCCAAGCAGTCGGCGGGACGGGCGCCCCGGGAGCCGCGGCGGCCGATCATCGCCTGCTGGCGGTGCCCGTGGGCGTGATGCTCGCTGGGGCGGCGCCGAGTTTGTGGATGATTGCCCACGGGGTCATCGTCGGCGACCGGGTGGACATCTTCGAATACAACTACCAGGCCTTAAGCCTGACGAACCGCTACGACATCGCCGCGAACCAGGCGGGCGACCGCCAGCGGGTCATGCTGGCCGAGCAGCGCATCTCGGCCCGGTGCCGCCTGGTGAACCGGGCCGTGACCGGCGTGGGCATCTTCTGCACGGTTATGCTGTACGTCGTGCCGTCGCTGCACACGCCCTTCGCCCTGGGGCCGCTGCTGGTCGCGCTCGCGCTGTGGTACGCCGTGTACAAGATCGGCGAGGAATACGCCCGCCGCCGCTACGAGGCCCCCGACCCCGATGTCTTCGAAGTGGCCGAAAAGGACGCCCTGCCCGCGCGACCGCCGAAGGCGGGACAGCCTACCCGGTAAAAAGTGGGACACCCTACCGGGTAAGTTGTCCCAGCGGCTGCCCCACTCGCGCTTTCTGGGACAGATTGCCGGGCATGGTGTCCCAGTTTGGCGTCCCACCCAGGCCGTCCCACCTTCTACCCGAGCAGCGCCGACACCTTCCCGAGCAGGGGCTCGAAGGAGACGCCGCGGGCCTCGAAGTCGGGCTGCTTGGCGGACACCACCATGGCGTCGGCGGTGA
This sequence comes from uncultured Enterorhabdus sp., assembly GCA_947573925.1. Taxonomy (GTDB): domain Bacteria; phylum Actinomycetota; class Coriobacteriia; order Coriobacteriales; family Eggerthellaceae; genus Adlercreutzia. The sequence goes on from CANPHS010000007.1 coordinate 23,408, forward strand.
AGTCGGCGGCGAAGCGGGTGGCCTCGGCCAGGTCGCGGCCGGCCATGACGGCGGCCAGAAGCGTGCTCGCGAATACGTCGCCGGTGCCGTGGAGCATGTAGGGCAGCTTGGCGTTGGTGGTCTCGGTGAAGTCCACGCTGTCGCCCCACACGTAGTTGTGGATGAGGCCGTCGCCGTGCTCGATGCCCTTCAGCACCACGTTCTTCGCGCCGCGTTCCCGCAGCTCGAGGATCATCTCGCGCACCGTGGCCTCGTCCACGTCGGCCCCTTCCCACGCGCGGCCCAGGATGATGGCCGCCTCGGTGAGGTTCGGCGTGAGGATGTCGGCGCCGTGGGCGAGCGTGCCCATGGCCTCCACGAGCTCGGGCGTGTAGGTGGGATACACCTTGCCGTGGTCGGCCATGACCGGGTCCACCACGCGCAGGGCGTCCGGGTAGGCCTCCCACACCTGGCGGATGATGTCCACCTGCTCCGGCGCCCCGAGGAAGCCCGAGTACACCGCATCCAGTTCCACGCCGATGCCGGCCCAGGCGGTCAGGTAGTCGTTCAGGATGGCGGTGGTGTCGTGCATGTACCAGCCGGGGAAGGCCGTGTGGCTGGAGAACAGCCCCGTGGGCACCGGGCACACGTCGCAGCCGGCCGCCGACAGCACGGGAATGGCCACGCCGAGCGAGCACTTGCCGTAGCCGCACAGGTCGTGGATGGCCGCCACGCGAGGGATGTAGGCGCCGTCGCGCTCGTAGAGACGGGTGGCCGGGACGGTCGGTTGGGCAGTCGATTGCGGGTTCGCCAGGGTCATGGGGCGCTCCTTCCGTTGGGGTTTCGGGTGATTCTACCCCTTCGCGGGGCGCCGCGGCCCTAGGTTTTTCCGAAGGCCGGCCCACAATCTCATAACAGGCGCGAAACGCAGGTGCAGCAACCTGCTTCCGGGAACTACCATACAGGCACCGACACCCCCGCCCAAGGAGGTCCCCATGCTGGAGAACGATCGCATCAAAGTGGCCCAGGGCCAAAAGCCCTGCTACCTGCTGCTCAACCAGGCGAACCGCCACGGGCTCGTGGCCGGGGCGTCGGGCACGGGCAAGACCGTCACGGTGAAGGTGCTGGCCGAGGCGTTTTCCCAGGCCGGCGTGCCGGTGTTCATGGCCGACGTGAAGGGCGACGTCCTCGGCATCGCCCAGCCCGGCGACGACACGCCGGCCATCCGCGAGCGGGCGGCGAAGCTGGGCGCCGAAGGGTGGGAACCCGCGGGCTGCCCTACACGCCGGTGGGACATGCTCGGCGGCGACGGCATTCCCGTGCGCGTGACCGTGTCGGACATGGGGCCCGACCTCCTGTCCCGGCTGCTGGACCTCACCGACGTGCAGGCCGGGGTGCTGGCCGTGGCCTTCCGTGTGGCCGACGACAATGGCATGCTGCTCATTGACCTGAAGGACCTCCGCGCCATGCTCACCTACCTGGGCGAGCACGCGAAGGACGTGGAACTGACCTACGGCCGCGTGTCGAGCCAGTCCATCGGCGCCATCCAGCGGGCGCTGCTCGCCGTGGAGGAGGAAGGCGGCGACATCTTCTTCGGCGAACCGGCCCTGGAGCTGACCGACTGGCTGACCTGCGACGACGCCGGCCGCGGCATCGTGAACGTGCTGGCAGCCGAGCGGCTCATGGCCAGCCCGCGCATCTACGCCATGTTCCTGCTGTGGATGCTCGGCGAGCTGTACGAGACCCTGCCGGAAGTGGGTGACGTGGACCGCCCGAAGTTCGTGTTCTTCTTCGACGAGGCCCACCTGCTGTTCAACGACATGCCGAAGGAGCTGACCGACAAAATCGTGCAGACGGTGAAGCTCATCCGCTCCAAGGGCGTGGGGCTCTACTTCATCAGCCAGTCGGCCGCCGACATCCCCGACGCGGTGCTGGCCCAGCTCTCGAACCGCATCCAGCACGGGCTGCGGGCCTACACGCCGGCCGAGCAGAAGGCCGTGCGGGCCGCGACCGAGTCGTTCCGCGAGAACCCCGCCTTCGACGCCGCCGAGGCGCTTTTGGAAGTGGGCACCGGCGAGGCCTTGGTGTCGTGTCTGAACGAGGACGGCCAGCCTTGCGTGGTGGAACGGGCGAAGGTGCTGCCGCCGCAATGCCTCATGGCGGCCCCGTCGGAGGAAACCGTGGAAGCGGTGCGGGCGGCCAGCGCCCCGCTCATGGAGAAGTACGGCCAGGCGGTGGACCGCGAGAGCCCCTACGAGCTCATCAACGCCGCGCGGGCCGAGGCAGCCGAGCCCGACGCCCTGACGAAGGAGCGGGAAGCCCTGGAAGCCGAGCGGGCCGCCTTCGAGAAGGAAAAGGCCGCCGCCGAGGCCAAGGCCCAGAAGGAGGCCGAGCGCGAGGCCGCCGCTGCCGCGAAGGCCGCGGAACGCGAGGCTGCCAAAGCCGAAGCCGCCGCGCAGCGCGAAGCGGAGCGAGCCGCCCGCGAGGCCGAGCACGAAGCAGAGCGAGCGGCCAAGGCCGAGGCGAAGCAACGCGAGCAGATGGCGAAAACGGTGAACTCCGTCATCGGTCAGATCGGCCGCGAAGCCGGCCGACAGCTCATGCGCGGCCTCTTCGGCAACCTGCGTCGGTAGCCTCTTCCGCACGAATCCGTGCAAATGCACGGCTTTTTGCAACCGAAACGTACAAAGCTGCCCTGAATCCGCCATTTTCCGGCAACGAGGCGTACATTTGCACGGATTCTCGTCACGGCCAACCGTGCGAGGCCCCGTGCCCCGCAGGCCCCGTGCCCCGCGGGCGCCCCGAGCCCTAGCGGTTCTCGATGGCGCCGATGTTCTTCAGCGCGATCTCGATGCGGCCGTCGGGGGTGCTGAAGAACTCGATGAAGTCGGGGTTCTCGCCGTATTCCGCGGGGAATGTCAGCTCGATGCCCGTGTCGGTGCGGATCTTGTGGTTCTTCGTCACCCGCTTGGCCACGGCCTTCTCCACCACCACGCGCTCGGGCAGGGCGCCCTCGTTCACCGCGGCCTCGAAGCGCTCCTGCAGCACCGGTTCGTCGGCGAACACCTCGCGGCCCAGTTCGTGGGCGTCCACCTCGTCGGACTCCTCGGCGTTCTCGGCCACGTAGGCCTTGGCCCGCGCCATGGCCCAGGCGGTGTTGGCGCCGTACTCCTCGGCCACCTCTTCCACCACCGTGGTCACCGCCTGCAGCACCTCCTTGCTGGAGGCCTCCATGGAGCATTGCAACAGGCCGTCGGGGATAATCCAGCGCTTCTCGCCGGCAATTTCCCGCTCCTTGTCGGTGAACCACACGGCCAGCGTATCGCCGTCGATGAGCGCGAAGGACGTCACCTTCTGCGAAGGGTTCGGCAGGATGGCGTGGTGCCGCGCGATGGTGGTGGCGGTGTCGCCGAAGTCGTTGCTGCCCACCTCGTGCATGTAGGCCTGGCGGCTCTCCAGCAAGATGATGGCGAAGTACCGCGTGCCGCGCCCCTTGTAGGCAGCCTCGGCCTCCTCGTCGGTCATCACGCGCACGGTCTCGTCCAAGTCGCCCTCGAAGTCGATGACGAGCAGGTCGCAGGACGGGGTCTTCTCCATCTGGGACAGCTCGCCCACCAAGTACTCGCCGATCTGCTGCGACAGCCCCACGAAGTCGCGCTCGCCGCGGAAGTAGGCCCGCAGCTCTTCCGCAAACAGGCTGTTTGCCGCGAAGGTGCCGCGCTTGCTGTCCAGGTTGCCCACCGCCCGCTTGGCCTGGCTCGTCACGTAGCGCTTCGCCACCTTGTTCCCCAAATCCATTTCCGTCTGGGCGAACACATTCACGCAGGATGTGAAATCGAACACGTGCAAAATGGCCTTGTTGATGTTCATCGGCCGGGCTTCCTTTCGCTCGCTTACGAAACCTCCCATTTTGCAGCCATTTCAAACTCCTATTATGACCTGGGATAACTCAAGTTTCGCCAGATCAGAAGCTGGCTGCAAAAAGGGAGGTTTCGTCATTCTCGGGTCGTTTCCATCGCCTGGAGCCATTATAGGGGAAGGCGGCCGAACCCGTGAGTGCGGGAGCCCTAGGCGGTTTCGAACCAAATGTTGAGGTCGGCGGGGGTGTTGATGCCCGGCACGGTACCGGTGTTGGTGTACTGCCACAGGGCGAAGTTGAAGGGAGCCGAAGGGGCTTCCACCCCGTATTCCGCCAGCCACAGCGGCCACGCCCGACGCTCGTTCGCGGTCAGGCGCAGCAGATCGGTTTGGTTGCCATACAGCATGGGGGCGTAGCCGGCCTGGGCCACCGCCTCGCAAAAAGCCCGGGCATTGGCCGTGAACTGATGGGCGGGCAAATCGTTGGCCCGGGCGCCGTCGATATCCACGGGCTCGTGGTCGTAGGCCACGTACTGGAACGATGCGCCGCCCTGCTCGGCCACGCGCAGCTGCTCCATGGCGAAGGCGGCTTCCTCACGGGCCTCATCCTCGTTCACCGACTGCGAGAAAAAGTACGCGCTGAGCGGTATACCGGCTCGGGTGGCCCCGTCGGCATTCTGGAAGAAGAACTCGTCCACCCCGAGCAGCCCCTCGGTGGCACCGCGATTCCCAATGCGCACGAAGGCGAATTGCACGCCGGCAGCGGCCACGGCCTCCCAGTCGACCCGCTGCTGGTGCTCGGACACGTCCACGCCCCAACGGGAAACGACGGCATCGCCCCCATAATAGACTGGACGCCCCTCTTCCCAGCGCAAGTTCGCCCAGTTGTAAGGGCACGGATCATCTTGCGAGGCCGATGACGACGAACCCTTCGTGCCACAACCAGCAAGCAACCCCGCAGCCGTCAGGGTGCTCAATCCCACGAAAGCGCGACGCGTGAGTAATGAACGAGCCTGTGATATGAGTAATGTCATGGGATCTTCTTCAAACGGACGAACAAACCGCGCCTATTTTACGCCATCATCGCGCAGAGCGGGGCTGAGGTAGAAGCCGTCGGACGAGAAACGCTTTCTATAGGTGAGAAAGCAGATCATCACGATGGCAAGCGTGGTGGCCGCCGAGGACAGGGTATTGCCGAGAATCATGCCTGAGATGGGAATGAGGTCCTGGGCGTTGTACCACGGATTCGCATGAATGATGCCATCCACCACGATAAACGCGATGACCATCGATGACACAAAAATGGAGAGGAACACGTCGAACCACAGCCCGCGCACCGCATGCTTCGTGCGACCCACGGCAATTTGGGTGGCTGCCAGGGTCATGGCCAAAAGCACCAGGCACACGAGCCACCAGCTTTGGTAGCGGAACAAATACACCAGCAGAAAGCCCATGGCCAGAAGCTGCAGAAACGCCCGCACCGTGACCTTTTTGCTACACAACAGTTCCGAACGAAAGGGGGCACTCCAACACCCGCGAAGCTACTCGGAAGCCCCTCGGAAGCCCACGTCGCATCCCTTCCTCGACTGAAAATCGCGCCAATCGCGCCATAATCGCGCCAATCGCGCCATAATCGCGCCATAATCGCGCCAATCGCGCCATAATCGCGCCATAGCACCATTCCAGAAAGGAACCGACCGTGGGCGCACAGGAACTGCAACGCATCATTGCCGAGGGAGAAAACGAGCGCCTCGAGTTCAAACGCTGTGGCAATCAGCCTGAAAAGGACCTCTTCGAGTCCATTTGCTCCTTCGCCAACACGTTCGGCGGCGTCATATTGCTCGGCGTGGAAGACGACGGAACCCTCTGCGGCATCGATCCGGACAACGTGCTTTCCATCACGCGGAACATCCTCAACGTCGTCAACAACCCCAATGCCTTCGATATGCCCGTTCCCCTGGAGTTCGAGCACATCGCCATCGACGGCCGCCAAGTCGTCAAGATCGACGTTCCCAACAGCCCCCAGATGCACAGCTTCAAAGGCCGGGTCTTCGAGCGCCGGGGCGATGCCGACATGGTGGTGCGCGGGAGTGCCCCACTGGCAGAGCTGTGCATTCGCAAGCAGGGTATCTACACCGAGCAACGCATTTTCGAGCACGTGACCTTCGACGACCTGCGCCCCGATCTCATCGACGAGGCGCGACGCGCCGCTCTGGCGAAGCGCCAGGATCACCCGTGGGGCGCCATGACCAACGAGCAACTGGTGGAATCAGCGGGGCTCTTCGGGAAGGACTACGCCACAGGGAAGGTGGGCTACAACCTGGCCGCCATCGTCCTGCTGGGAAAGGATGGCACCATCCGCTCACTCTGTCCCGCCTACAAGACCGACGCCCTCGTGCGCACCCACGACGTGGAGCGCTACGACGACCGCCTGATCGTGACCACCAATCTTCTGGACGCCTACCGCCTCCTCGCCGATTTCGGGCGCAAGCACCTGCCCGACCGGTTCGCCATGGAGGGGGACTACGCCGTGAGCCCCCGCGACACCATCCTGCGCGAGCTTCTGGTGAACTGCCTCGTTCACCGGGAGTTCACGAGTCCCTTTCCCGCCAAGGTCGTTATTGACCGCGAGGGCATTCGCACCGAGAACGCCAGCCGCGCCTCATTCGAGGGGCCCTTGGAGCCCGACACGTTCAACCCGCTGCCGAAAAATCCGATCATCGCATCGTTCTTTTCCCATATCGGCCTGACCGAGGAATTGGGCAGCGGCACCCAGAAGCTGTTCAGAAGCTCGCGTCTGTATACGGGCCGCGACCCGGAGCTGGAAGAAGGCCTCGTGTTCCGTGCCTTCGTGCCGACAATCCCAGCAACGAACGCGACGAGCGCTTCGGCTTCCCCGCAGCCCCGGCCCCCCGAGGCCACCGTGTCCGAAACACAGACCACCGCGACCACCGTTGCGACGGGCGGCATTCTCAGCGAGGCACTGGCTCTGGCAACTCGTCCGGAAGGCCTGCGCACGGCCGATCTCGTAGAGGCCGGCCATTCCCGCCGCACCGCCCAGCGAGCCATCAAAGAGCTTACGGAACAGGGATGTCTCGTACCTCACGGCAACGGCCGCAGCCGCGTGTACCGGTGCAGCAAGCAGAGCTAGCCCTCGGATGCGCAGGGCCTGCGATGCCCTGGCAACAAGTTGGCAAAGGGACGCCGCCCTCCTCGTCGCGCCGGCTCGCAGGCCCTCTAAGATAGGTGACGTACCTGCGGCGCGGGCGAAGGACCTGCGCCTTTTCCGCGGCTGCTTCGGCGGCCACGCAATCATGAAAGAAGGTTTCCCATGGCTGAATCAACGATGGTTCTGCATCAGCTGAAAACGGCGGCCAACTACAGCAAGCTGGCCATGCACAAATGCGGCCCGCGCAGCTTCAAAGAGGGGCAGGGCGCCCTGGTGAAGGTGCTCTACAAGTTCGGTGACGGCAAACTGTCGCTCGGCAAGTTGAAGGAGCATTTGGGCTGGAGCGGCCACGAGGTACTGGCCGTGGCCGAGAAGGCCCAGGCCAACGGCTACGTGGCCTTCGCCACCAGCAAGAAGGGCAAGTTGCGCGTGAAGCTGACCGAGAAGGGCACGCTCGTCATTAAGAAGCGCCTGGCCGCCGAGGACCGCGCTGCCGACGAGGTGCTGGCGGGCCTCTCCGACAAAGAACGCGCGTGCCTGGTGAAGCTCTGCGGCAAGGTGATCGACACCTGCCAGGCCATGGGCGTCGACTACCGCACCATCGCCGTCAAGGGCAACCCCGACCGCAAGCCGGGCCGCCACCATGGCCACCACGGCCACCGCTGCGGCTGCCACGGCCACCGCAGTCATCGCCGATAAACGCCGCCAAGACGCCCGGCGTCTCCTCTCCCGCTTTCGCCTGCCATTTCCACCGAGACCCCGTATTCCCCGGGGTCTCGTTTTTTCGCAGCGTTGCGAACTTTCGAGAGTATGATGGGACGCAACAGCCGAAGTGAACCGAAGCGATGCGAAAGCGAGGCGACCATGATCTACAACGAACGCGAGCTGCGACGGGAACAGGCATTGGATATCGCCCAGAAGATGTGCGTGGCGGCGCGGACGGCCCCCAAGGGCAAAGGCATCGACATCGTGGAGTGTGCCGTGGTGGACGGCGATGAGCAGGAGGCGCTTGCCCACACCATGGAAGCCATCGGCGAAGAGCGCGGCCACGAATTCTTCCTGCGTGATGCCGGCTGCGTGCGCCAGAGCCTGGCCGTGGTGCTCGTGGGCACCCGCACGAAGATGCAGGGCCTCAACTGCGCCCGCTGCGGCTTTGCCACCTGCGGCGAGAAGCCAGCGGCGGTCCCCTGCGAGGTGAACGCCGTAGACGTGGGCATCGCCCTGGGCTCGGCCGCAGCCAAGGGCGCCGACTACCGCGTGGACACCCGCATCATGTTCTCCGCCGGCGTCGCCGCCGAACGTCTGGGCCTACTCGGCGAAGGCGTCGGCCAAATCTACGCCATCCCGGTGAGCATCAGCTCGAAGAGCCCCCTGTTCGACAGAGGGTAATGAGCGCCAATCGCGCCATCACCACGCTGACAATACATTTGATTGGCAGTCCCTTTCTTGGTGAACTTGTTCGACTTTGGAACAAGTTGGGCCGCATCCCCAAAAAGTTCTGGGTCTGCTCTGGGTTTTTCGGGCCGTTTGACCCAGAAGCAGCAAAAAGGTCAGCAGCGATAAGCTGCTGACCTGGCATTTCTTGGTCGCGGGGGGCGGATTTGAACCACCGACCTTCGGGTTATGAGGACGCGGAGGTCAAGTTCAGTCCAACCTAGCTCAAACCAAGAAATAGCAGCCGCCTCGCAAAACGCCTGATAGGGATCCTAGTTCTTATGGGGGCCTCAATGGGCCTTCGTTAATACTACCCGATTCAAGCCAGCTCGTGCTACTGGTTTTTAGTGAATCCGCACACTTCCCGCACACTTGCGAGTACAGTCCGCACACTTCCCGCACACTTCGCTGAAAGAGAACATTTGTACTGACTATCAGGGATTTCCGATACCAAGAAGGAAAAACCGAGATAGTTAGGAGCGCAGCATTATGTTGAAGCTAGAAATTAAAGGCAAGGGAGAGATTATTGAGGTATCTCGTGGCGAGAAGTACCGCATTAAGTTCAAGTACCGCGACCCCAGCACAGGCAAATGGAAGTACGCCCCCCAGCGCACCATAAAGGGCAACAAGGCTAAGGCTAGGCGCGAGCTTGAGACCTATAAGGCAGAGTTCGAGCTGGAATGGAACGAGCCTAAATCCACCTCAACATTCGGCGACTACGCCCGCGACTGGCAGCAGACCCGCAGGGAGCTGGCGACTATCACGGTGCTGGCTCTCGACCGCGACGAGATCGAGATCGCGCGAATCAACGAATACCTGGGTCATATCACGATGACCGACCTTACCGCCGACGATATTGAGGGATCTATCTTGGCCCTCAAGAAGAAGGGCCTTAGCGAGAGCGGTCTACATAAGTATTGGCAAAAGGTGAACCAAATCCTCAAGCACGCCGTGAAGCGCAGGGTCATCCCCTTCAACCCATGTGACCAGTTAGAGCCGATCAAGCGCCCCGACGCTAAGGAGAGGAAGGCGCTCGACTTCGAGCAGGCAGCGAAATTCGCCCTAGAATTGAAGAACGAGAACCGCGACGGAAAGATAGTAGCGGTATGGCTCGCCCTCGCTCTGGGACTGCGTAGAGGAGAGTGCTTAGGGTTGAGGTGGATGGATATTGATTTTGATGAGAGGATAGTTCATATCCGCAAGCAGTATGATGTTCACCACAACCTGCGCAAGCCGAAATGCGCATCGATTCGCGATCTTCCCGTTGACGAGGGCACCATTGCGTTCCTGCGTGAATGGCAGTCGATCATCCTGACCATGTTCCCCTTTACTGAGATTCCCGCCGAGTTCCCCGTGTGCTGCACCGAGATCGGAGAGTTCATCGACCCCACCTACTTCGATAAGTGGCGCCGCAAGTTCTTCATTAACCACGGCCTCGGTGAGTATACCAAGGTAGAGGAGTGGCGCGATAAGCGCGGTATCAAGCGCTACCGCTGCTCGGGCTACGAGGGCTATAACCTGCACGAGCTGAGGCACACCCAGGCAACCCTGCTCATCGGCCTCGGGGCCGATCTGAAGGCAGTCCAGGATATTATGGGACATTCTTCAATGCAGATGACGATGCAGTACACCCACTCCATCACCGCGAACCAGCGCAAGGCCACCAGCGCATTCGACCAGGCGATTCTACAGGCTCACTAGAGCGCCGCGCATAATACACCCCGACCCCTTCCCCGCCGAAGTATTTTACGGACGCAGGAGGGGGTCTCTCTTTTCCTGAGCATCCTAGATAGGCGGCTGTGAGCGCTGTCGCGGAACAGCGGAGCGTAGCGGAGTGCCCTGCGAAGCAAAGGGGCAACGGAGCTGATAGCGGAGCTGATGGAGCGCGAGCGAGCGCCCCTAGACTCACCGAAAATGGCCCATTTTCTTGTCTTCACAATTTCTACTTATCTATTATGAGAATAATTTTGAACTGGGTAGAAAAATCTACGGCCATATAATTATGAGGGTATTTGTTTCTCGCCCCTGATTTGCACGAAAGCTCAAGCAGTCAAAAAATCGTGGTGTATGCTTCGCTCGAAATGTCAGCCAACCAATGAAAGGAGGCAATCAATGAGCGCATACGAGCGCACGCACGGCACGTTCATGGATGCCAACGACATCATGGAGTTCACGGGGCGAGGAACGACCTTCGCTGGCTACGCGCTCCACTCCATCGGCGAGGTCTGCGGCACGTATCACTTCGGCACGCGCTGCCCTATGATCGCCTACGAGGACTACCAGTGGTGGATACGGGCCATGGGAGGCCTGAAGATGGACTGGTCTCGCCAGTGCCTAGAGGGCATCGAGACAGCCAAGAGGCAGTGGGAGGCGCGAGACACGCACCCCGCCAACAACTGGGTCAAGCGACCCGACGAATACCAACTCGACAACTAAGGAGCCATCATGTCAGATCAGATTTTTTCAACCGACACCCCGCAAACCAGCGCCGCGCCCTCGCTAGTGGAGCAATACGCCCCTACCGACGAGGAAGGTAGGCCGATCATAATCGTTGACGGGAAGATCACCGCCACCAACCTCGTCGAGCCGAACACCTACCACTGCCTCAGCGCGTGGGTCGAGGGCGAGCTGCGCGGTGGAGGCCACTTCAGCGGCTTCGTCACCTCCCGCAACCCCGAGATCAACATCTTCTCGGTTTCCGACCCGAATCCCATTGACCCGTCCCTAGTCGACGGCAAGAAATGGCAGGGCACGGCCTTCCTCTACGAGGACAAGGGCCTCAAGGGCACGGTCAAACGCTTCAAGACCCTCATCTTCGACATCGAGAGCGGCCCTGTGACGACCTCTCCCCACAAGATCGACAGCGGCTACGCCACCAACCCGCTCATGTCGGTACGGGCATCGAGCGCTCCTGCGGGTGAGGCTCAGTAGGCTATAGGAGGTTCCTGAGCATGGCTGGGACTAAGGGCGAGCGACACTCGCCCTTTCTTTTTTGGGGTCGATGCTGACTGGGCGTATTTTCAGGGGTTAAGCCTCTTTTTGCTCCTTTGCGCGCGAAACCGTTGGCCTTGTAGAAAACGGTTTCGCAAACGAAACACCTGGTAAATCCTCAAAAATCTTCTTCTCGTCATCATCCCGAAATCCGCCTCTACCAGCCTCTTCAAACGAGGCTTAACCCGAGGCTTAAGCCAAGGCTTAACCCCAGGCTTGACCCCTTAAGCCTCGTTTTCAGGCCCCTTAAGCCTCATTCAGTGGTGGTCAGTAGTGCTCGCTAACGCTCGCAGCCATCGCTCCCCCGCCTACGCCCCCAGGCTCCTGTGCCTCCTGCCTTCGGCACGGCACATACGCCCCAGGGCTACGGCGCTCCGCGATGGCCTATACCTATGTCCATTCATGCATAGGTGAGGAGCAGAGCATATATCCAGGTCAGCGTGGAATTAGTGATAACTAAAACTGAATTAAGCTCAGTTAGGACATACAGCGAATAAGGAGGATTCAGATGGCTAACACCTACAAGAACGTGAACGGCAGCTCATACCTGAAGCCAGAGTTCTGGAAGGCCCAGAGCGAGGAAGACCAGGAGGTACTCAATGAGCTGGTTGTTAGGGCGTGCGACCCCAGTATCCCCGATGCCGAGGCAGTGAAGGGTCTGGCTGACTTCATCGTGGCCCAGGCTGAGGCGGATGGAGTGGAGTTCGATTGCGCCTATTTTGCCCGCCACTTCAAGGACGAGCCAGGGGCAGCGGACATCACCGACCCAGCCACGGGCAAGAAGTACCCTCACCTCCACTTCGTCCTGCACATAGGAGGCGAGAGCGAGGGATGCTCATGGCCCCAGTGGGAGCGCTATATAGGCATCTCGCGCACCCTCATCGAGAAGCTGAAGAAGGGCAACTCAGAGCAGCAGAAAGACAACGTCATCAGCTACCTCACCCATATCAAGTACCCCGAAAAGACCCAGTACGGCCCCGAGATCGTTTATACCGCCAGGGGTCGTGATTACATGGAGGTCTACTCCCAGCGTTATTCCGCTTGGATAGTAGGCCGCACTGTCATCGCGCAGACCAACGCCACCTCGAAGGAGCGCAAGGCAATGGTCATCGACCAGATCAACCACGATCAGCTCTCTTACCAGGAGCTCATTTCAACGGATGAAGGGCGCTTGCTCTATTCGAAGTGCAAGAAGGATATTGATAACCTCTACGCCACCGTCGCTGAATCCAAGCGCTTGAGGAAGTTGGAGTCCTATACCGATCACCCTTTCGTGCGCACCAATATCTACTTCTCTGGCGCTAGCGGCCACGGGAAGACCTGGACGGCCAATCAGCTCGCTCAGCGTATCGTCGAGTACGTGAGAGCGGCGACGGGAGAGGAGTGGACTATCTTCGACCCAGCCGACGGCCCCAATGGCAACGAGGACTACGCGGGTCAGGAGATCATCGTCTTCGACGATTTGAAGTCCTCCGATATGACGTGGGAGAAGATGAAGCGCTTCTTCGACCCTTTCAAGCCGATCAGCTCTTTCGGCGCGAGATACAAGAACTCCCAGTACTGCGCCAGGGTCAACATCATCACGAACACGGCCAACATCTATGAATACTTTTATGATAACCGCACCCGCGCCCCCCGCGAGCATATCGACCAGGGCCTGAGGAGAATCGACTTCTGCGTTGAAACTTATAATGTTGCCGCCGATGCCGATACCGAAAGCCTCGTCAACGTAGAGCCTACCAACGCCACCATGCGCCTCTCTCTGAAGACGCTCCATCGCTTCTCACGCCTCGACCCCATGCACCTGAAGATCGCCAATCCCCGCGACTACGGTAAGGGCGACTACAAGGTGCACTACGTTCATCGCGTACCCTCGTCCCTGCCCACCTGGCTGCGCCCCGATGATGCCATCGAACTCATATTGGAAAAGGTAATGGAGAACAACGGCATCCCCTACCAGCGCTCCCCTCAGACCGCCCAAAACATTAGCGATGCCCTCATACTCGACGAGCAGTACGACCCCCGCCGCGAGTGCAGCATCGTCGAGGTAGGCCGCGCCAGCGAGGTCGGCGCTCTTAAAAGTGACGAGCAGGGCCAGGAGCAGAGGCCCGCCATCAAGCAGGTGTACCTCGCCCCCGACTGCTTCTATCTGGCTGGCTTCTACGATAAGTACTCGCTTGACCTGCCGCCCTTTGATGACTGTGATGAGTACTCCAAGATGCGCCCCCTGTTCGACCTCTATGGTTTGCGCGACTACCTGAACGAGCTCATCCAGCAGGACGAGGCAGACTACAAGGCCCTGATAGACGACGAGCCAGAGCGCATTGATCTCGGAGGCAACATATTCAACATGCGCGCCGAAGACCTCCCGTTTGAGCGCCGCCAGTATATCCCAATCCGAATGGAAAAAAGAAAGAGGTAACAACCATGGCTAACATTCAACCCTTATCCGAAGTGGAACCGTTCGACTATTTTGCTCAGGAAGAAGACGAGAATATCCTCGATGACTTCCCGCCCCAGCCAGGCGATGAGAAGATCGACATTAGTACCTACATTGAGATAGGCCGCGCCTACAACCAAGAGCGCCAGCGCACGGGCAACGCAGATCTGGACTTCAATGAGTTTAAGGCCCAGTACCTTCGAGAGAATGTCAGCGAGTTCTCGGGCACTCATACCACCACGGGGAAGACCGATCTCGACTCCGACTCCCTCTTTTATGAGATCGATGACTTCTTTTCCGAGGGCGTGCATCAGACCTACGATGCCAGCGGTCGCAGAGTCCTCGATGCTGGCGAGCCTGAAGACGATTTCCTCGCCTACCAGCGCTCTGTGATGGAGTCCGATGACGAGGAGTGGAGGAGAAGGTACCTTTCAATGCAAGCCGAGATGGCTGAGCAGAGAGAGCGCGTGAACCGCCGTCGGATGCACGGTAATCCATTCCTTCATGAGGAGAGAGCGCTGAACATCGACCTCGACCGAGAATTGATGAAGCAGAATGCCCGCATGGACGAGCTGCGCCAGTACGACGAGGCCGCTGATTATTTTGATCGTGAGCCTGAGTTCAACGAGACCGAGTACATGAGAGAACGGGAGGATAGTTACCCCTGGTGACTATCGCATTAGTTAACCGAAGATAACTTTCGATAATTAAAAGGTGCAGGTCAGAGCACCTTTTCTTTTGTAATGTGAAGCACAACGAAAGGTTAATCATGAACGAACTAACAGTACGCGAAAAGAAAAAGAGTGCGGGAATATTGGCGATAGTGCTGTGCGCCCTGGCTGTGGTCTGCACGGGAACCCTCGCCTATTTCACTGCGAAGGACACCGTGATCAACGATTTCAGCATAGCCGATGGCGTGAAGGTGAAGGTAGTGGAGCCTAACTGGAATCCTGATGAGGCGGTGAACCTCCTGCCCACCCAGACGGTTCCGAAAGACCCAGCGGTGCAGAACCTCAGCGAGATTCCTGTCTACGTCACTGCTGAAGTGACCGTTCCCACTAAGGACATAATGACAGCCGAGCTTGACGGCACGCCGAAACCCCAGCAGGTGACTGATCTCTTTAGCTACGAAGTCAATGACAAGTGGACACTCGATGACGTCATTACAGGCGATGGCACGGTGACTTACCGCTACACCTACACCGAGCCATTGGAGCCAGGCGACACCACCCAGAGCATCTTCGACTCCGTGACCGTCTGCAACTACGTGAACGGCCAGCTCACCCCCGATGAGCTACACCAGCAGGTAATCGTCGTGGGCTACGGCATCCAGACCGAGGGCATCGAGGCCCCTGAGGACGCTGCTGCAATCCTCTTCGCGCAGACCACGCCCAAGGTCACTTACGCCGTGTTCGCGGCCTCTGACGGCTCCCTCGACTTCTATAAGCGCACCTCCATGCCCGAGTCGGGGAACGGCATCGAGGTCTATCCGATAGACGAGGAGAACTGCGACTACACCGACGGCACGGCACCCTGGAATGCGCACACGCGCGAGATCAAGAGCATCACAGTGGTCGATGACGGCATCAGCCCGACCTCGATGGGAGAATGGTTCGCTGGCTGCGAGAACTGCCTGACCATTGACGTTACGAAGCTGGACGTCGAGAGGGTGCGCACCTTCTGGGCCACCTTCGCGGCGTGCGCCTCCGTGGAGACCCTAGACCTCTCCACCTGGAACGTTCCCGCTGATGTGGAGACCACCAACTATATGTTCTTCGAGATGCGCGATGTGGTGACAATCTACGCCAACGACT
>CANPHS010000008.1 GCA_947573925.1 uncultured Enterorhabdus sp.
ACGGCCGCCCTCGTCGCCGGAGTCGCTAGCGACCCCCAAAAAAGTTACGCCGTGGCCGGTCGGAGCTGCCTGTGGCGGTGCGCCTAGCTCCCGTAGCGCTCGGCTACCCAGGCGCTGGCTACTTCCACGAAGGCGCGGGTGGCGGCCGAGGCGGTGTCGCGGGAGCGGACGGCCAGGGAGATGGTGCGGGCGCACTCGCGCTCGGCGGGCAGCACGGCCAAGGGGAACAGCGGGCGCGACAGGATGAGGCTCGGCAGTACCGAGAAGCCCAGGCCGGCGCTCACCATGGACATGACGGCGTAGTCGGAGTCCACGGTGAAGCGCACATTGGGGGCCACGCCGTTGGCTTCGAAGAGCGCTTCCATCTCCGAGGGCCGCGCGTTGCCCTGGAGCTGGATGTAGGGCTCGCGGGCGAGGGCCTCGGTGGGGAAGACGGCCTCGCCGGCCAGGGGATGGTCCGGCGGCAGCACCACGAGCAAGGGGTCGGTGTGCAGCGCCTGGGCGTCCAGGTCGCGGCGCTCCGGCGCGATGGAGAAGGCGCAGTCGGCCCGGCCCTCCCAGGTGGCGTCGGTGAGCTCGATCTCGTCGTCGATGCACAGGAGTTTCAGGTCGATTTTCGGGTACTGCTCCAGAAAGGCCTTGGCGATAAAGGGGAACCACTCGATGGCCACGCTCGTGAAGGAGCCGACGCGCACGAGGCCCCCCTCGCGGTGGGCCAGTTCGCGCACGCGGGCGGCCAGGGCGTGCTCGTCGGCGTTGATCGCCTGCACAAGGCCGAGCACTTCGCGTCCCTCGGTGGTCAGGTGCACGCCGCCGTACTCGCGCACGAACAGCGTGAGGTCCAGCTCCTTCTCCAGGGCGTTCACCAGATAGCTGATTCCGGCCTGGGTATAGCCCAATTCCTCGGCCGCCGCCTTGAAGCTGCCGCACCGGGCCACGGCCAGAAACGCGTCGTAGCGCTGGTTCGCCATCGCCAACCTCCTTTTCGTGGTGCATCTGCACAAGTATAAGACTTTCTTTAATTGTTTTACAAGAATTCCCATTTTACTTTCATTCACGGAACCCTTACCATGGCAACCGTTCCGAATTCAGATGAAAAAGGCCCGGTAGGGCTTGGATTTTTGCGCTCTTGAAACGCTGGAGGCCGCCCCTGGGCGGGCACGGGCGGCCCGAAGGGCGAAAGGAGGAGTCATGAACCGTTGGAAGCAGGCGCGCTGGCCCTTTGTGGCCTTCGTGCTCATCGAAGTGGTCATCTTCGGGTCGGGCAGCGCCGTCACGAAGTTCGCCTACGACTCCATCACGCCCCTGTGGTGCCTGGTCATGCGCTTCGGCCTGGCCACGCTGGTGTTCGCCCTCTTCTTCGGCCGGCGCATCATGGCGCGGCTGCGCACCGTGCGCCCGGGGGTGTGGCTGCCGGCGGCCCTCGGCATGGCCGTGTCCTACCTGTGCTGCAATGTGGCCCTGGACCTCACCACGGCCACCAACGTGGGCTTCCTCGTGGCGCTGCCCGTGGTGTTCGCGCCGCTGCTGGCCACCGTGGCCGAGCGCACCCGCTACCCCCGCGCCATCATCCCCTTCCAGGTGGCCGTGGCCGCGGGGCTGTACCTTCTGTGCAGCCAGGGCGGCAGCCTCGCCTTCGGGCCGGGCGAGCTCATGGCCCTCGGCTCCTCGGTGGCCCTGGCCGTGGCGCTCGTGTGGGGCAAGCAGGCCCTGGCGGCGCTGGATGCCGTCACCGTGGCCGGCACCCAGATCGCCGTGGCCTTCGCGCTGTGCCTGGGGTGCGCCCTCGTCTTCGACGAGCCGGTGGACATCGCCGCGGTGCAACCGGTGGCCTGGGGCATCATCGCGTTTCTGGCGCTGCTCTCCACCTGCCTCACCTTCTTCTTGCAGAGCGTGGCCTTAGACCGGCTCACCTCCACCACGGTGTCGCTGCTGCTCACCGGCGAGCCGGTGTTCACGGCCCTGTTCGCCTACTGGTGGCTCGGCGAGACGCTGTCGCCCATGGGCCTGGCCGGCGCCGCCCTCATCGTGGCCACGGTGATCGCCGCCACCTACGTGGACGGCCGCTCCTCCGCGCCGGCGAAGGCGCCCGCCATGGCTGCCGTGCCGAAGCGCCGCGTGGTGGCACCACGCCTGCTCGTGCGCCCGCAGCGGGCCAAGGATCGCTTGGCGGCTTAGGGCGCGCTACTCCGCCACGATGACGCCGAGGCGGCGGGCCAGGGCCGCGGCCTGGTACACGTTCATCTTCGTGCCGTAGATTTCCGCCATGGTGTCCGACAGCGACACCCCCTCCAGCGAGCAGGTGGTGAAATCCAGTCCGAGCAAGCGGGTGCGGAAGAAGCTGGTGCCGATGAAGCGGTCGTCATCCAGGGTGATGTAGTGCAGCTCCATTTCGGCCATGTCGGCCCCGGAAAAATCGCACCGCACCGCTTCCACGCCCCACCAGCGGCACTGGTTGAAAGCCCCGTAGGCCAGGGTGCAGTCGGCCAGGGCCACCGATTCCAGGTTCGCCCCCAAAAACGACGCGCCGGTTAGCTTGCAGTTCTTGAAGGTGCAGCGGGTGAAGCCGGCGTTGTCGAAATAGGTGTTCGCGAAGTCGCACCCCTCGAACACGGTGTCGGTGAAGAGGGCCCCCGAGAAGTCGCAGCAGGACAAGAAGCAGTTCGTGAATCGGGCACCGGCGGCCTCCAGCTCGGAGAAGTTGCCGTCGGCGATGATGAGGTCGCGGGCATCGATGGCTTCCAGGGGGCCGGCCGGGCCGTCCAGCAGCTCGTCGGCTTCCAAGGCCCGCAGCTCCTCGGGAATGGCGGGCAGCGCCAGAGCCCGCTGGGCCGCAGCCTTCTCGAAGGCCGTCTGCACGGTATCGGGAATGTTCGCCATAACGGGTCCTTTCTGAGGGTGGGGCGGAATGGCCATTGTACTACGGCTCGGGTGCAGTCGTGCGGGAGCCGTTCACCGCCACCAGGCGATGGCGATTTGGGTGCGATTTTTCAGGGCGCACTTCTGCAGGATGGCGGAGATGTGGTTGCGCACGGTGCCCTCGGAGAGGTACAGGGCGCCCGCGATCTCGCGGTTGTCGAGGCCCTCGGCGATGAGCCCGGCGATGTCGCGCTCCCGATCGGTTAGGTCGGCGGCGAAGGCGGGGATGGGGGCGGATGCGGATGCGGGTACGGAAGGGGGCGCGACTGTCGGCGCGGGAGAGGTCGTGGCTACGGGCACGGAAGGGGCCGCCGGGGCGGCCGTTGCGGAAGCTGCGGCGGGGAGGGCGCCGTTCCCGTGGGGCGCGGGGGCCGGGGCGACGGCGCCGCGGCCGATGAGGGCGGACAGGCGCTCGGTCACGTCGCCGCCGAGGACCATCCGGCCCTCCATGACCGCGTGCAGCGCCCCTTCCAAGGTGGCCGCCTCCTGCTTGATGAGGTAGCCCCGGGCGCCGAGGGCCAGGGCGCGGACGATGTAGTCGTCGTCGGCGAAGGTGGTGAGGAACACGATGCGGGCCTGCGGGTGGGCCGCCAGCACCGCCTCGGCCGCGGCCAGGCCCGAGAGGTCGGGCATGCGGATGTCCAGCAGGAGGATGTCGGGTCGCACTTCCTCGTAGAGTGCCGCCGCCTCGGCGCCCCGGGTGCCCACGGCGGCCACGGCCACGGTGCCCCGGGCCTCCACGATGGTGCGCAGCGACGCGCCCACGAGGGGGTCGTCGTCAACGATGACCACGGAGATGGGCGCGGCCGCAGACGGGCCTTCCGGTGTCGGACGGTCGGGCGCGTTCGCGGGGGCCGGGCCCTGCGACGGGGCGGGGCCCTCATGGCCGTCGATGCGTGCGGGATGGTCGTTCACGATGCCTCCTCGGTTTTGGGGAAGGTGGCGAAGATGCGGAAGCCCGTGCGCGGCGGTGCGAGCGCCGTGCCGGAGAAGGTGCCCCCGAGGGCACCGACGCGCTCCTCCATGGAGGTGAGTCCGAGGCCGCGGCCCGTGGCCTCGGCGGCGCCCCGGCCGTTGTCCTCCACCACGAGCTGGTAGAAGCCGGGGAATTCCGCCACCGACACCCGGGCCCGGTCGGCCCGGCCGTGGACGGCGGCGTTGGAGAGGGCCTCGCGCACGATGGCCGCGGCGGCCAGGGCCACGGGCCGGGGCAGGGTGGCGGCCTCATAGGCGAGCGAGCAGGCGAGGGTGGGGAATTCCCCGAGGATCTGCTCCAGGTTCGTGCGCGGGTCGAAGGCAGTCTCGTGCAGGTCGTGCACGCTCGTGCGCACGGTGCCCAGGGCCTCGTGGAGTGTGGCGCCGATGGCGGCCAGGTCGGCGGCCACGGCCGGGTCGCTGCCGTGCACCACGCCGGCCGCCTCCACCTGCAGCACCGAGCGCGTGAGCAGGTGCCCCACGTTGTCGTGGATTTCCCGGGCGATGCGGGCCCGCTCGTCCAGCACCGCGCAGCTCACTTCCAGATCCTGGCGCTCGGCCAGGTCGCGGGCGCGGGCGGCCAGGGCCAGGTGCTCTTCCTACACGTCGTCGCGCAGGCGCCGCAGCCGGTCGCGTTCCTGGCTGTGGGCCCGCGTGCGCCAGGCCATGAGGCAGGCGAGGGCCCCCAGCAGCAGCGCCCCGGCGGCGAGGATGCCACTCGCGTCCCAAGCCGCCAGGGCGCTTACGGGCCACAAAAAGCGCAAGGGCCCCAGCGAGAAGGCCACGGCGACGTAGGCGATCAGGGGCACGAAGGCGGCCAGGGAGGGCACGGCGAACACGGCGGCCAGGAGCGCCGTCGCCACCGCCGCCTGGGCCCGGCGCCGCGGGGCCAGCAGCTCCAGGGCGCCCACGGCCACGAGCGCGACCAGCAGCGCCGCCACCTTCGCGGGGGATGGGGGCGCGGCGAGCAGCAGGGGAAGCCCCAGGGCAGCCAGGATGATTTCGTCGACGATGCGGTCCATGGCGCCCATTATACGCACGGCGGCCCCTCCGATGCGAAATTCGTGACATTTGGCACTTCTGCCGCGGGCGCTTCCTTGGAATAATGGCCCTGACGCAAAGGGAGAGAAAGGGGCGCAC
Source organism: uncultured Enterorhabdus sp. (assembly GCA_947573925.1). Taxonomy (GTDB): domain Bacteria; phylum Actinomycetota; class Coriobacteriia; order Coriobacteriales; family Eggerthellaceae; genus Adlercreutzia. Next base: position 5,035 of record CANPHS010000008.1, read on the forward strand.
CATGGACGAGTATTCCGCCGGCCCGACAGGTCCGGCCCGTGCAGCCGGCGAGGCCCAGGCGGCTCGCGCGGCCGTTGGGCCCGTCGTGGCCGTGGACAACCTGGTGAAGCGCTACGGGGACCTCGTGGCCCTCGACCACTTCAACCTGACCATCGAGCCGGGGGAGATCTTCGGGCTTCTGGGCCCCAACGGCTCGGGCAAGACCACGGCCATCAACTGCATCCTGCAGCTGCTCACCTACGATAAGGGCACCATCCGCCTGTTCGGCGAGCCCATGGCCCCCACCCGCTACGACTTGAAGCGGCGCATCGGCGTGGTACCCCAGAACGTGGCCCTGTTCGAGGAGCTCACCGTGCGCGAGAACATCGACTTCTTCTGTGCCCTGTACGTGAGCGACCGGCGCGAGCGGGCGCGGCTCGTGGACGAGGCCATCGCCTTCGTGGGCCTTCAGGACTACGTGAAGTTCCGCCCGCGGAAGCTCTCGGGCGGCCTGTTGCGCCGGCTGAACATCGCCTGCGGCATCGCGCACAAACCCCAACTCGCCTTCTTCGACGAGCCCACCGTGGCCGTGGACCCCCAGAGCCGCAACGCCATTTTGGAGGGCATCCGCGCCATGAACGAGCGGGGCTGCACCGTGGTGTACACGAGCCACTACATGGAAGAGGTGGAGGAGATCTGCTCGCGCATCATGATCATGGACAAGGGGCGGAGCGTGGCCGTGGGCACCAACGCCGAGCTGAAGGCCATGGTGGGCGTGGGCGAGCGCATCTTCATCGAGGTGGCGGCCTTGGACGAGGGCACCCGGGCACGGCTGGCCACGCTGCCCCACGTGCGTCATGTGGCTTACAACGAGCCGGAGCTGACCGTCCACTGCGAGCAGGGGGCCCACAACGTGAGCGACGTCATGGGGGTGCTGGCCGCCGCTGGCATCACCTGCGGGCGCATGTACGCCGAGCCGCCCACGTTAAACGACGTGTTCCTGGAAATTACCGGCAAGGAACTGCGGGATTAGGAGGGCGTCATGGGCGTGATCTTTCGCGATACCCTGCGGGCGCTGGTGCGCACCCGGGCCCTGTACATCTGGTCGCTCATCTTCCCCATCGTGCTGTCCACCATGTTCATGTTCATGTTCGCGAACCTGGACGGCGAGCGGGCCTTCGACCCGGTGCCCACGGGCATTGTGGCCGATGAGGCCTGGGATGCGTCGCCTTTCGCCGCCGTGGTGGACGATCTGGCCGCCCCGGGCGACGACCAGCTGCTGGCGGTGCGGTCTTTCCCCAGCGCCGAGGAGGCCCGCTCGGCGCTGACCGCTGGGGAGGTGGCCGGCGTGTTCGCGGTGCCGGAAGCGGGCGCGGCGCCGGAGCTGTGGGTGGCCCCGGGCAGCGAGACCGGCGCCACGCTGGGGGCCGACGACGTGAATCGCACCATCCTGGAAACCGTGGCCGACACCTACGTGCGCGACGCCGACCTGCTCGCGGCCGTGGCCGCGGAAGACCCGGCGGCCCTGGCCGATCCCGGGCGGCTGGAGGCGGCCTTCTCCGCCGGCAACGGAACCGAGGAGACCTCGCTCACCCATGCGTCGCCCAAGGAATCGGTGCGCTACTACTACGCGCTCTTCGGCATGGCGGCCCTGTTCGGGGCGCAGATCGCCGTGTTCGCCGTGTGCCAGACCCAGCCGAACCTGTCGCCTCTGGGGGCCCGGCGGGCGCTCGGGGCCGTGGGGCGCACCCGCACGCTGTTGGCGACGCTCGCAGCCTGCTGGCTCGTGTCCTGGGCGTGCCTCGTGGCGGCCTTCCTGTACGTGCGCTTCGTAGTGGGGGTCGATTTCGCCGGCCGCGAGCTGTGGTGCGTGGCAGGCCTGGCCGCGGCGGCACTCGTGGCCTGCGCCCTCGGCACGGCGCTCGGGGCCCTGCCCAAGATCGACTTCGGGTCGAAAACGGGCATCCTCACCGGCGTGGCCTGCCTGCTGTCGCTGTTCGCGGGGCTCTACGGCGAGCCCTGCATGGAGTTGGCCGACACCGTGGCGCGGCAGTTCCCCGTGCTCTCGGGGCTGAACCCGGCCAAGGCCATCGCCGATATGTTCTACAGCCTGTACTACTACGACGGGCTGGACGTGTTCGCCGCCAAGGTGGCGGTGCTTGGGCTCATGGCGGCGGTGCTGTTCGCCGTGGGCGCCCTGTTCATGAGGAGGCAGCGCTATGCAAGCCTTTAAGTGCGCGTTGAAAGTGGTGGCGCAACATCCGATCTACCTGCTGGTGTACGTGGGCTTTCTCAGCATGATGGGGCTGTTCATCACCGGCGGCCTGAACTTCGGGGGCACCTCCGACGGCTACGAGCCCGTGCAGACCCCCTTCGCCGTCATCGACCGCGACCAGAGCGACCTATCCCGGGCCGTGGGCGCGTTTCTGGAGGATCAGGGCACGTCGGTGGCGGTGGCCGACGAGGCGCGGGCGTGCCAGGACGCCGTGGCCACGGGCCAGGTGGACTACCTGCTGGTCATTCCCGCCGGGTTCGGGGCCGACTTCCTGGCAGCGGCCCGCGACGGCGCCGAGGGGCCGCGCCTGGCCGCCACGTTCAGCTACTCGTCGCTGTCGGGGGTGCTGGTGGACACGCAGCTGAACCAGTTCTTGGGCCTGGTGCGGGCCGCGGCCGTTCTGGAGCCGACGGCTTCCGAGGCGGCGGTGGTGGCGCGGGCGACGGCCTCGGCGGCCGAGCAGGCCGTGGTGGAGACCGTGGCGGTGCCCGGCACCGATGCGGGGGCCGAGCCCTTCCTCTTCTACCTGAAGTGGAGCGCCTACCCGATCACCGTGGCCATCGTGGTGTCGGTGGGCATCGTGATGGGGGCCTTCAACCGCACCGACCTGCGGCGGCGGGTGGCGGTCTCGCCCGTGACCACGCTGCGCCTCGGGCTGCAGAAGATGCTGGCGGGGTTCGTGGTGTCGGCGGCCGTGTGGGCGGTCATCATGGCCATCGGCCTGGTGGCCTTCGCCGATGCCGTGGCGTGCCTGCCCGCGGGGGCTTTGGGGATGCTGCTGAACACCGAGCTCGTGTTCACGCTCGTGCCCCTGGCCATGGCGTTTCTGCTCGGGCAGCTGGGCTGCGGCGAGAACGTGTCGAACACGGTGGGGAACATCGCCGGCATGCTGCTGACGTTCCTCGGCGGCACGTGGATCAGCCTGGACCTCATGCCCGAGGCCGTGCGCGTGGCGGCCGCCTACACGCCGGTGTACTGGCTGGGCGAGGGCCTGAACGCGGCCATGGACGGCCCGACGGCCACCGGGGACATGCTCGCGGCCATGGGTATCCTCGTGCTGTTCGCGGCGGCGGTGCTCGTGGCGGGGTTGGTGGCCGGACGTGTGCGGGCCACCAGCGCCGAGGCCGGCGGCAACGCGGCCGCCGCGGCGCCGCGGTAGGGAAGCGAGGTCCGGGCAGCTGGCGGGTTGCGAGCCGCGGGCTGCGGCGGTTCGCGGGACGTGCCGGAGGGGACGCCCTGCGGGCGGTGTGCGTGTTGTGGGGCCGCGGGGCGTGCGGGAAGAGCGGCGCTCAGCGGGTCGCGGGGTTGGCGTCCAGGGGATCGGCCGCGACCCGCGGGCGCGGCCACGGTGCTGGTCGATGGGGTTCGGCACGCCGCGGCGCCGGCCGATGGGGTACAATGGGGGAGAACGTCGGGAAGGAGCGTGGGCGCCATGAAGCAGATATGGGACGGCCTCATCATGGAGCATCCGGTCATCAGCGTGATCGGGGCGCTGCTTGTGGTGGCGCTGACCTGCGGCGCCGTCGGCTAGGGCGCCTTTGGCCCGTGGGGTTTCCGTCGGCGCGTTTGCCCCGGGCGGGAACTTGTGGCACAATACCCATTCGCGCGGCACGTCCGCGCAACCCATTCGGTCGCGTGGCGCAGCGGGAGCGCAGGTGCCTTACAAGCACAAGGTCGGGGGTTCAAATCCCTCCGCGACCACCAGAAGTATTCGCAGGTCATCGCTTGGTTTCACGGGCGGTGGCCTGTTTGGTTTTCAGGGCAGTTTGCTTGTAAATGTGCCAATCGTGTGCCAACGGCGCAAAAATCGAGGTTTAGGCGCTCTTCGGCATAGGAATAATCTTCGCTTGCTTCGGCTTCCGTTGGGGCAGTTCGCCGATGATCTGCGCGGCCTTCTGGTCGTTCTCCGGCACCGCATGGGCGTAGAAGTCCATGGTGATGGATGCCTTCGCGTGTCCCAGTTTTGGAAGGGCGGTGGGGCGCGACAGCCCGGTGGGCTGTCGCGGGTTGGTCGCCTTTGGCGCGAAGCCCCACGACTTCGCCGCAGGCGCAAGGCGAGTCAAACTCCTCCTCGATCATCGGAATCATCAAGAGCTCCAACTGAGGGGCTCTTTTCATGTCCGGGTCCCTCCCGTGGATTTGAACCCCGCGAGGGCGCGCCAGCCCAACTGGGACACCATACCGGGCATGGTGTCCCAGTTTCGGCGGGGTGGTGGGGCGGCCTTGATCGGGGGATTGGCACGTCGGGACGGCGCGGGGACGGTTCCGGGACGGTTCTGCGACGGTGGCGCGACGGTCGGGGAGCGGTTCTGCGACGGCGCCGCGACGGCTCGAAAGGGGACAACGCCGCACCCATTTGACGGTTTTGCGGAGCCATGATGGCTCTGTTTCCTGAGAACGTGAGATGGGATGGTTATGAGAAAGACGACGATGGCGGGGCTGGCCTGCGGGCTGTGCTGCTCGTTGTGCGTGGGACTGTACCTGGCCGAAGTGCGCGGGGAAGTGGACGAGGCCCGGGCCGATGCTTTGGCCCGCTACGGAGGCGAGCAGATAGAGGTGTGCGTGGCCACGCGCGATTTAGCCCCCGGGGAGGTGGTGGACGGCTCGGCGGTGGCCACAAAGCTGTGGGTGGCCGACCTGCTGCCCGACGGGGCGGTAACCGAGCCGGGCCGCATCGTGGGGCAGCGGTTGGGCTCGTCGGTCATCAAGGGCGAGGTGCTGAGCACGCGGCGCACCGAGGCCCAGGAATCCGATTTGAGCGTGCCGGCGGGGCTGGCTGCCGTGAGTGTGCCGGCCCAGGCGGTGCAGGCCGTGGGCGGCTCGGTGGAGCCGGGCATGGCGGTGGACGTGTACGCCACGGGTCCCGTGTCCACGACAAAGCTGGTGGAAGGGGCCCTGGTGCTGGCGTCCAGCGCGTCGGGAGAGGGCTCGGCCGCCAACGCGTGGGTCACGCTGGCCGTGGCCCCGGAGCGCGTGCAGGAAATTGTGGCCGCGGCCCAGAACCTGGAGCTGTACTTCGCCCTGCCCGCCGCGGCTGCGCCCGCAACGGGAGCGGCCGAAGAAGGCGCGTCCGCGTCGGGTGCGGCCGAGCTGGCGGATGGCGCTCCCGCGACTCCGGAGACCGCGGATGTGGCCGCAGCGCCCTCACCCGAGACGGCGTCGGCGGCCGAGTCGGAAGCCTCTGCGGAAGCGGCCATTCCGGAAGCGGAGGTGGCCCGATGAGCAATTCGGTGCAGGTGCTGGTGTGCGCCGACGGGCGTCAGTGGGAGGCCCTCGTTGCCGCGGGGTTTCCCGATTTCGCGGCGTGCCCATGGCTCGCCGTGCGGCAAGGGGCCCAGGAGGCGCGAGACGCCATGGCGCAGTTCAAGCCCGAGGAAGCCTGGGTGTTTTCCAGCGAAGAGGTGGAGGGCATCAACCTGGCGGCGGCGTTGAAGGCCGACGCTCCCCATTGCCGCGTCTACGTGGCGGGATGCGCCGAAACCGGCTCGATGCGCTCGCGGCTCCAGGCGGCCGGCCTCGATGGTGTGCTGACCCAGGCGGCCATGGCCGAGCGGCTGGCCGAGCGCCGCCGGGCGGCCGAGCCCGAGGCCGTGCAGAAACGTTCCGGAGCCGAACGGCGGGAAGAGGTGTCCGAGGGTGTCGGCGGCTCCGGCTTTCTGCTGACCGTGGTCAGCGGCAGCGGGGGTGCGGGGAAGAGCACCGTCTCCACGGTGCTCGCCCATCTGGGAGCGCGTCGCGGGCTGCGCACGGCGCTGATCGACGCCGATCTGCAGTTCGGGGACCTGCGCGAGTTGGGAGGCGCCGCGGCAAGCCTTCCCCTCGACGGGCTGGCCGACGGCTCGGCATCGTTTCCCTCCGAGTACCCCGATGGCGTCGTGCTGGTGGAGGCGCCGCGGCGCCTGGAGCTTTCCGAGGTGCTGGCGGAGCGGTTGGGCGATGTGGTGGAGGAGGCCCTCGCCCGGTTCGACTTGGTGGTCGTCAACACCGGTGGAAGCTGGACGGAGCACCAGGTGCGCCTCCTCGAGCGCAGCGCTGCCGCCGTCTTCCTCGTGGACCAGCGGGCCTCGTCGGTGCGGGCGTGCCGCCATGCCCTCGACCTGTGCCTGCGGTGCGGCATAGCCACCGGCTCCTTCATGCTCGCCCTGAACCGCTGCACGCGCCATACGCCGTTCACGTCCATCGACGTGTCGAGTGCCCTGCAAGGGGCCCATGTGGCCGAGTTGGCTGAGGGCGGCCGGGAAGTGGAGGAGCTTTTGGGAGCCGGCATGGCGGCCCAGCTCGTCAGTGCGGGCAACGATTTGTGCCTGAGCGCCGACCGGCTGCTCGACGAGCTGCTGCCGACGTGCGTTTCCCGCAGCGAGCCGGCATCTCAGCGTCCCGGGGCCATCGCCCGCTTCGGGGCCCGCGGCTCGCGGGCGCGGGGTGGCCGCGGCGGTCGGAAAGCCGAGGGTCGCCCCGGGCGTCGCAGCCGAGAGCGCCGTGCGGCAACGCTGGAAGGAAGGTGAGGGCCATGTCGCTGATTGAGCGCGTGCAGGCCGTGGAAGAGGAGCGGCATCGCGACGAGGCCGTCCGGGAACGGGTGGGCATCGAGTCGCTGCGAGCGGCCGTGGCGGAGGTCATGCCCTTCGAGCGGGTGGCCCTCATCGCCGGCGAGAGCCCCGAGCGGGCACGCAACGAGATACGGGCGGCCTGCCGGCGGGTAGCCGCGCGGGATCCCTGGCGGACGCTGGATCCGCCGGTGTTCCGCAGCTTGGTGGACGGTCTCATCGATACCGTGTTCGGCCTGGGCCCGCTGGACGGCCTCATCAAGGACGAGGCGGTGACGGAGATCATGGTGAACGGAACCCGAAGCGTCTATGTGGAACGGGAGGGCCAACTCGAGCCGGCTGCGGTGCAGTTCGAGAGCGACGAGCAGGTGCGGGCCCTCATCGACCGCATCCTGGGGCCGCTCGGCCGTCGCATCGACGAGTCGTCGCCGCTGGTGAGCGCCCGCTTGCCCCAGGGCCATCGCGTGCACGCGGTCATACCGCCGCTGGCCATCGACGGGCCGCACCTTACCATCCGCTCGTTCGCCCGCCGGGCAATGAGCCTGGCCCAGCTGCGGCAGCGCGGCTCGTTCGACGCGACCATGGAGCGCTTTCTCGTATGGGCCGTGCGCGCCCGCAAGTCCGTGGCCGTGGCCGGCGGCACGGGCAGCGGCAAGACGACGCTGCTCAACGCCCTGTCGTTCCATATCTCCCACGGCGAGCGCGTCATCACCATCGAGGATGCCGCCGAACTCAAATTCGACGAGCACCCCCATGTGGTGCGCCTCGAGGCCCGCGTTGCCAACGCGGAGGGCACGGGCGAGGTGACCATTCGCGAGCTGGTGGCCAACGCCCTGCGCATGAGGCCCGACCGCATCATCGTGGGCGAATGCCGTTCCGAGGAGGCCATCGACATGCTGCAGGCCATGAACACTGGCCACGATGGGTCCCTCACCACGTTGCACGCGAATTCGCCGCGCGAGGCGGTGGACCGCCTCGTGACGATGGTTCGTTACGGAGTCGACCTGCCCGTGGACGCCATTGAGGCCCAGATCGGCAACGCCTTCGATTTGGTGGTGCAGACGGCCCGGCGCCCCAACGGGGAGCGTTGTGTGACGGAAGTGGCCTCCATGGCCTTCGACGCGGAGCGGCGCCGGTGCGTGTTGGCCACGCTCTACCGGTGCGATGCGGGGGACGCGCGGGGCCGTTGGCTCGACTATCCCCGATGGATCGATGATTTGGCAGCGGCCGGCCTGGCCGATCGAAAGGAGGTGAAGGCGTGGATACGCTCGTTGGATATGCGGTTGTCGGCGTAGCGGCGTCGGGCGGGGCGGGGTTTCTGCTCGCCCGCGACTTGCTGGCGGCCCACAGACGGCGTCGGCGGGCCCGCGAGGCCCTGGGTAGCGCGGTCGGAGGGTGGCCCGGCGCCCTGGCATGGCGTCTCAAAAACGGTGTGGCTCCCTTGCGGCCGATGGCCGAGGCCCTCCTGCGCCGTCCGTCCGTTCGGCGCTACGCGGTATGGGGAAGGGAGGCGCTGGGGGAACGGGGCCTCGCCGTGTCGACGACGGCGCTGCTCACCGTTGTGCTGTTCGCCTCCGTGCTGCTTGCCGGCGTGGGATGGCTCGCGGCCGGCTCGCCGGTGTTCGGCTTGGCGGTGGCGGGGTGCGCGTTGGTGGCCGCCGGCGGTTTTGCCAAGGGCGATGCGGAACGGCGTGCCTGTGCCCTGCGAGACGAGATCCCCGACGCGCTCCGCTCCCTGGGCGTGTGCTTTCGGGCGGGGCTCTCGCTGATGCAAACGCTCCGGCAGACGGGATCGGAGATGAAAGGGCCGTTGGGCGAGGTGTTTCTATCTTCGGCACGCCTGCTGGAAACCGGCGGCACGGCATCGGAGGCCCTGGCGGTGTTCCGACGCGGGGGCAATGCCTCCGAGCTTGCCTTCGCGGCCGTGGCCCTGGATGTGCAGCATGCCAGCGGCGGCAGCTTGGCCCACGTGTTGGACGCCGCCCGCGAGTCGGTGGAGGGCGAGATCGAGCTGGAGCGCTCGTTGCGGGTGCAGACGGCCCAGGCGAAGCTGTCCGCCCGCATCGTGACGGTGATGCCCTTCGTGTTGGTGGCGCTGTTCTCTCTCATGAGCCCCGGCTTCCTGACGCCGTTCTTCGAGAGCGTGCCCGGCATGCTGCTGCTCGCCTGCGCCCTTGCCATGCAGGTGGCCGGCGTGATGGCGGTGCACCGGCTGCTGAACGTGGACGGGGGGTGAGGAACATGGTCGAAGGAGCGATTCCCCCGCTGCTTGCGGCAGGGGCGGCGACGTCCGCCTTTGCGGGCGGCTGGCTGCTGTGGTCTTTGGGGGCCGCTTGGCGGCGACGGGTGCGCCATCGGGCGGCCCTGGTCGAAGAGACGCGGGCGCTCGGGCCAACCGAGACGGGGGCGCCGGCGGCAGGAAAGGCGCCGTCTTTGGACGAGGTCCTGATCGCCTATGGCGTGGAGGTCTCGCAGCGGCTGCGCAGCCCCCTCGCGCGGCCGTTGGCTCCCGCGGCGCTGCGCTGCCGGGCCGGCAAGGAGCCCCGGGCCGCCCCGTCGGGTGTCGAGGGGCGCCTGACCGATGAGGGCTATGGGGAGGCGCGGACGCGGCTGGCCCTCGCTGGCGCCATCGTTGGCGCCGCCTTGGGCAGTGTGGCGACCGTGGAACTCGGCATGGTTTTGGCGGTAGCGGGGCTCGCGGCGGGGTGGCAAGCGCTGCCCTGGGCCCTGGACCAGCGCAGCCGATGCCGTGCCGAGGCCATGGAGCGCGACTTGTCGGAAATGCTCGATGTCATGGCCCTGGGCATGCGCAGTGGTCTGTCCTTCGACCGCAGCCTGGAGCTGTACACGGGGCATTTCGACACGCTTCTCGCCGCCGCGTTTCGCAGCGCCCATCGCCAGTGGGCCTGCGGACTCGTCGGGCGCGACGAGGCGCTCCGGGCCGTCGCGGCCTCTTACGCCTCCCCGTTGCTCGGTCGGGTCGTCGAGAACATGGTCCGGTCGCTCAGGTTCGGGGCCACCATGGCCGACAACCTGGAGGATGCGGCCCGCGAGGCCCGCAACGGCTACAAGGCCCGCAAGCAGGAGCAGGTGGCCAAGGCGCCCGTGAAGATGATGGTGCCGACCGGCGTGCTTATTCTGCCGGCCATGCTGATGCTGGTGCTGGGCCCCGTCCTGCTGGAATTGGCGGGAGGGTTCTGATGGAAAAGACAGAGAGAAAGGATACATCCTATGAAGGCAATCGATCGAATGGGCGGCGCGTGGCGCCGCATGGCGGAGGCAATCGACCGGCGCACGCGCCAAGGCGCGGCCTCCATGCACGCGAAGCTCCTCGAGACCCGCGGCCAGGGCACCACCGAGTATGCCATTCTCGTCGGCGTGCTCGTGGTTATCGCCATCATCGCTATCACCCTGTTCCGGCCAAAATTGCAGGAACTGTGGGATGCCATAGCCTCCGGCATCAACGGGTTGTAGCCGACGAGGGCGGCCAGGGCACGGTGGAGTACGCCGTCGTGACGGCGGGGGTGCTGTGCGTGGTGCTCGCCTTGGGGGCGCTGTGGCGGCTGTTCTCGTCGGGGCTGGTGACGGGCCACGGGCTTTTGTCCGCGTCCCATCACATGCAGGGCGCCCTCGGATGGGTCGTCGATATTTTCAGTTACTAGAAGGGAGGGGCCATGATCGCAAGAATTCCGGCAACGCGGGACGATCGGGGCCAGACGACCGTCGAGGCGGCCTTCGCGCTGCCGGTGGTCTTCCTGCTCGTCCTGCTGCTCGTGCAGCCGGGCATCGTGCTGTACGACCGCATGGTCATGGCCTCCGCCGCCGCCGAGGGGTGCCGTCTTTTGGCCACCGGCGAAGGGGATGTCGCCGCCGTCGAGGCGTTCGTGAAGCGGCGTCTGGGCGCGGCGCCCGAGCAAGACAACTTCCACGTGCACCGTGGCGGCTGCACGTGGGAAGTGACCTGCGAGGGAGGGGGCGCAGCCGACCGATCGCGGGTCACCGTCAAAGGAGAGGTGCGCCCCTTGCCCCTCATCGACATGGGGGCGACGTTGCTCGGTTTGGTGAACGAGCGGGGCAACCTCGTGGTCGAGGTGGGCGTCGAGGCCCCTACGCGGCCGACGTGGGCCCAAGAGTCGCTCGGCGGGGCAAGTCCAAATGAGAAGGCAGGTGCATGGCGCGATGAACATTGACCGAATGATGCGCGACGAGGAGGGTTTCACGACGGCGGGTATGGCCGTGGCGCTGCTCGTCACGCTGTCGCTGTTGTTCTCGGCTGCTCAGGTGTACCGCATCAACACGGTGAGCGCCGAAGTGCAGGATGTGGCCGACGCGGCGGCTCTGGCAGCCCAGAACCAGGTGGCCGAGTTCATGGTGGCCGTGCGCGTCGTCGACGGGGCGGTGCTGTCGCTGAGCCTGCTCGGAAGCGCGGCCTACGGCTTGGGGGTGGTGGGCCTGTGCGTGCCTCCCGCGGCCGAAGTGGGAGCCAAACTGGTCTCGGCGGGGCAGAAGGCCCTGCAGGCGCGGGACCGCTTCGCCGAGCGGGCCGCAGCATCGCTCAACGAGTTGCAGCAGGCGCTTCCCTTCATGGCCGCAGCCGCCGCGGCATCGGTGGCATCGGCCAACGGCGCGGATCGAGGGGCGGGCTATCATGCCATCGCCCTGCTGCTGCCAGCTGAAGGGGAAACCATTGCCGTTGGGGCCAACGGCGCCGAAGCCGCCATGGAGGAGGCGGTGCAACAGGAGCAGGAGGCTCTGGCTGACGCGGCAGCCCGCGCAGAGGAGGCGACCCGCAGGGCCAACGAGGCCAAGCAGCGGGCGTTCCAGCGCGACTGCGGTGACAACCCTGCCTACTGCATGTACGAGCGGGCGGCCCATTTGGCGGGGTTGGACGGGGCCGACAATCCCCTCTACCAATCCGTCGACGCGTGGTCGTTCCCCGTGGCCCGCGATCGGGCCTTGGCCTACTATCGCGCCCGTCTGCTTGGCGACAGGCCCGAGAATGACAGCGTGGAAGCCGAAGCCCGATCGGTGTTGCGGAAGCATTTCTACGCCTACGCGGTAAAGCAGCTGCGCGAAACCGATATTCGGGAGACGCCCACGGGGCTGGAGGGCGCCTTCCCCCGCTTTCCCCGCAACATGGACCAGCTGCGGCACACCACGCTCTACACCCATACGAAGTACCCGGTGGAACTGGGGGAGGAAGAGGGGCAACTGCCGGTCATGCACGCCTGGGAGGGCTGCCCCGGCTTGGGGCTCACCGATCACTTCGATTCGGTGAAAACGCTGGAAGAGGGCGCGTTCGCCACCTGCGGGGAATGCCAATTCACCCCCAGCTCCCTCGGCAACGTGGCCTCGGCCTCCACGGCCATCGACAACGGCTTCGAGTACCACTACGACGCGGTGGCCCAGGCGGCGGAAGAGTACCAGGCGGCTCTGCGCGAGGCGGCGCCGCTGGCCGCGGAGGTGAAGCGCGAGGCCCAGGGGCTGCTCGACAAGGTGGGCGAGGCCTTGGGCGGCGCGGCGTCCATGCGCATCGATGCCGCGCCGCCCGGGTCCGTGGGGTGCATCGCGCTGGTCGTGGCCCCGGGCAACGCGGCCGCGCCCTCCTCGCCGTTCGTGTCGGGGAATGCGGCGCTCGGCGCCCGGGCAGCCCTGGCGGCGGCGACGCTGGTGCCCGACGACACGGAGGGCGCCTCGGTGATCGGCAACCTGCTCGACGGCCTCGAAGGGCCCGCGGGGGCGACGGGGCCGGCCCGGCTGGTGCTGCGATGCTGGTCGGGTTTGCTCGGGGCCTACGGGCGCGGCCAGGACGCACTGGTCGGGGCCGTGGAGACGGCGCTGGACGGCTTGCCCCTGGTGGGCGCTGCCGGGCTGGGCTCTTGGGCCGCCGACGCGCTGCGGGGCGCCTTGGAGGCGGCGGGGCTCGAACCGGCCGACGTGCGCCCCCTCAAGCCCGTGCTGGCCCAATCGACGGCCGTGGCCCGGGCCGATGGGGGCGACTACGCCCTGCGGTTCCTCTCCCTGCGCGACCAGGTTCTCGCCTCGCCGCTCTCGTCGGCGAATCCCGTGGGCGCGTTGGCGGATCGCATCGAGCGGGATGCCTACGATCGGCTGGCGGCCCTCGAGATCGAGATTGCCTGCATCGAGCTGCCCCTCGGCTTGGGGGATATTCCCCTCACCTTGGCGCTGCCGCCCCTCGTGGTCGACGGTGCCCAAGGGCTCGTGGAACGGGCGACGGAGGCCTTGCGCGGAGCCGCAGGGGCCCTGGGCTGGACCGACCCGTGGGAATAGGAGGGCGTTATGAAACGACGGCGGCTGGACGACGATGGCGGCCAGGCGACGGTCGAATTGGCCGTCGTGCTGCCCGTAGTCATCATAGTGGCGGTGATCGCGGTGAACGCGCTGACGTTTTTCGGCGCCTGCGCCGCCTTCGACCGGGTGGCACGGCAGGCGATCTGCGCGTGGGGAGCGGCGCCGGAGGCGTCGCAGAGCATCGATACCGCGGCCGCCCAGGTGCGCAGCGAGGTGGAGCGGGCCGTGGGTGCGTCCAACGTGGCAGTGTCGGTGAGGGCCGAGGGGGCGCCAGCTGGTCTGACGAAGTTCACGGCCCGCTTGGAGTACCGCCCCACGCTTTTCGGCCTCGGATTGCGGCAGGAGGTGTTCGGCGTGCCCTTGCCTCCCCTGGTGCACGAGGTGGCTTTGACGGTGGATGCCTACAAGCCGGGCATCCTGTTCTGATGAAAGGAAGGTGAAGACGTGGATGTTCCAACGAAGCGCAGGAGACGGGCGCTGCTCGGACTGGGCGCGGTTCTGGCCGTGCTGGGTCTGGCCGGTGTTGCGGCTCCGTCGGCGGAGCCTGCCGGAGCCGGGGTCGGTTTCTCGGGCCGGGCCTATGCGGAGCGGCTGATAGCCGAATCGGGCCGGGCCGCGCAGGGCCTGCCGAGCGCCGAGGGACTCGAGAGCCCGGCGACGGCCTTCGCCGGGACCGTGCGTTCGGCCGGTGCGGCGCCGTCGTGGGTGTCCGAGGAGATCGCGTCTCTGGATGTTGTGCAAGAGGTGCGGGCCACCGACGACTGGTCGGTGATGGGGTTCACCCTTGAGACCGACGCCGCCGGGGCGCAGGCATGGATGACCGCGCAGCTCGAAGAGCGCGGATGGGTTTTAATCGATACCGGTGTCAAGGGCTCGGCGACCGCAGTCAAGGAAGGAGGAAGGCGCCCATGGCTTTTGTTCAGCTGTACGACCGTGGGGGATGTCGCCTGCATCGTCGTGCAGGCACCTGCACCGTGATCGATGGCGGTCGGGCGCCCTTCGGGGGCACCTGGGTGGTAGCCACGTCGCTGGTCTCCCGGCTTCGGGGGCTCGCCCGACGGTCGCCCGATCATACGGTGATGGTGTTTCCCCGCTGCAACGACGTGCATACGTTCACGATGCGCCATGCCCTCGATATCGCCTTTGCCGATAAGAGGGGGCGTGTGGTGGCCGTCCACCGCTCGGTTCTCCCCGGCGTGCGGTTGCGCCATGGCCGCGCCGCCCTGGTGCTCGAGCGCTTCGCCCGGGAAGGCCCCTGGTTCGAGCGGGGAGATGTCGTACAGGGGCCCCTGTCCGGGACCTTGGGAAAAGAAAGGAGACGACGGTGGAATTGAAGCTCTGCCCGACGTGCAAGACATTTGTATTCAGCGATATGGATATCTGCTACGGCTGCATGTACCGCTTCGGAAGCGATCCAGAACGGGAGGAGGCGGTGCGCCGCGAGATAGAGGGAAGCGATTTTCCCGAAGACGTCCTCGAGGAGGCACCGGCGTTGGACGAGGCGCCTTCCTCGGACGGAGGGATTCCCCTCCCTGCCGACCGGAGCGCCCCTTGGCCGCCGCCCGGAGACGACGATGCGCCGGCTGGCGGCAATCAGGCGCCGACCCCGGGGGCGCCTGCTGCCAAGGTCGTGGTGTTCGCCGGCTGGAACGTGACCTTGCAGGCCGAGGGTTCTTGGCCGAGGGGCTCCGCCCTCCAGATAACCGTCGAGCCGGCCTCCGAGGGGGCCGGCTCGCGATAAGGCGTCACGGGGCTGGCGGGCGCCACCCGGCGGGGCGTGCCGGGCGGCTGAGCTGCTCAGCGAACCATTTCGTCGAACAGTTCCTGGGCCTCCCGAGAGAGCCGGTCTTGAATGGCCAGGTAGGCGTCGACGAGGCGGCTGCCCTCCTCGGTGAGGGTGGAGCCGTGGGCCCCGTCCCGCACCAAGAGCTTCAGGCCGAGCGAATCCTCGGTGTCCTTGATAATGCGCCAGGCCTTGCTGTAGGCCATGCGCATGGCCTTTGCCGATGCGTTCAGGGAGCCGTGCTCGCGCACACCTAGGCACAGCTTCGCCACGCCGGGCCCGAAGGCGGAGGTGCTTTCGGACGAGGGGTTCGTCACGGTGAGTCGCACCCCCATGCAAAGCGTTTGAAGCTGGCCCATGGCTTTCTCCGTTCCGGGGGCTATCGGCGCAAAAATGCCTGCGCCGCCGATTCGATAGCCCCGACGTTGCCGTCGATCACGTCGGTAAATCGTACCTCCATACCGTCGAGGTTGGCAAGCCCCGCGGGAATATCGTCCTTGCCTGTCTCCTCGGCGATGAGGCGGTTCAGCTCGCAGCCGGTGAGGGCGGCCACGTCGGCGGGCAGGGCCTCGCCGGGCTCCATGCCGTGGAGGGCCCGGTACACGTTGTCGCCGAACTTGGCCCAGTGGGCCGTGGAGGCGATGAGCACGGGGTTCTCCCCGCGCAGGTTCTGGGCGGCGGCGAAGGCCACGGCAGTGTGGGGGTCGATGAGGTAGTCGTACTCGTCGAGCACGGCCTTGATGGTAGCCAGGCACGTGGCGTTGTCCACGGAATCGGCACTGAAGTTCTCGCGGACGCGGGCGAAGGTGGCGGGATCCACGCGGAAGCAGCGTTTCTCGGACAGATCGGCCATCCACTGGCGGATGGCCTCGGGGTCGCGCCCGGTCAGCTCGAAGAGCTGCCGCTCCAAGTTGGAGGATACGAGGATGTCCATGGAAGGGGAGGAGGTGAGGATGAACGCGCGGTCGGAGATATCGTAGGTGCCGGTGTTGATGAAGTCGGTGAGCACCCGGTTGTCGTTGCTGGCGCAGAAGAGCATGTCGATGGGCACGCCGATCTGCTTGGCGTACCAGGCGGCCAGGATGTTGCCGAAGTTGCCCGTGGGCACGCAGACGTCGATCTCGGCGCCCGCGGCCACCTTGCCCGCGGCCACCAGTTCCGCGTAGCTGGAGATGTAGTACACCACCTGGGGCAACAGGCGCCCCCAGTTGATGGAGTTCGCGCTCGACAGGGCGATGGCGTCCTCCGCGAGCAGCTGCTCGGCGAAGGCCTCGTCGGAGAATATGCGCTTCACGCCGGTCTGGCAGTCGTCGAAGTTGCCGCGCACGGCCCAGACGCGCACGTTGTCGCCGGTGGTGGTGACCATCTGCTTGCGCTGGATGTCGCTCACGCCGCCGTCGGGGAAGAGCACGCCGATGCGCACGCCGTCCGCGTCCTTGAAGCCCTCGAGGGCGGCCTTGCCGGTGTCGCCCGAGGTGGCGACGAGGATGAGGAACTCATGGTCGAGCGCGCCGGCCTCGCGCAGGGCGCTCGCGCTGGCGGAGAAGAACTGGGGCAGGCACTGGAGCGCCATGTCCTTGAAGGCGCTCGTGGGGCCGTGCCACAGTTCCAGGATGTGGGTGTCGTCGTCCAGCGAGGTGATGGGGCAGATGGCCGCGTCGTCGAAGTTGTCGCCGTAGGCCCGGCCCATGAGCCCGTCGATGACCTCGTCGGGCAAATCGATGTTGAAGGCCCGGTAGATGGTCGCCGCGCGTTCGGCGTAGGGAAGCTCGGCCAGGCGTGCGATCTCGTCGACGGTGAGGGAGGGAAGCTCCTGGGGCACGTAGAGTCCGCCGCCGACCGCCAGGCCGTTGATGACGGCCTCGGTGAAGGGCACCGGCTCGCCGGCCGCGCCGCGGGTATCCACGTACAAATTCTGGCCGAACGAGGCGGCCCGATCGATGCGCTCAGACATAGATGATCCTTCTCCTGGGAGGACAGATACCTGCAAGCATACCACGGCTTCGTTGCCGGGGATTCGACCCGCAGGCGAACGAGGACGAGAAAAAGGGAGAGGCAGTGCCAAAAGTGTTGCGGCTTGGCGCATTCAGGGAGGAAAAGAGGGCAACGTGGAATATGGATTTCTCGACTTTACATTAACAATCTAGGAAAACTTTTGTAATACAATTTCGAGGAGATGATAGAATGCCAGCTAGGGAGCTGCTGCGCGTCCATGAGCGCGTATCGAAGCGACATCCCGAGATAAATGATCGAGATGTCGCGCAGGCTTGGAATTTTCCTCTGGCCTCAGCAGTGCGCCATGGCGGGGCGTTCGACGATTACGTCGTGGTGGGCGCCGACGGCCGCGGCCGCCTGATCGAGATGATCGCGGTGCGCGAGGAGGGCGGATGGCTCGTCTACCATGCCAACACGCCGCCCACGAAGCGCGTTTTGAACGAATTGGGACTGAGAGGAGGAGGTCGTCGTGGAGCATAAGCTGGAGAATGGATACCGTCTGACCGACGAGGAGATCGAGTGCCGCGCCGAGGAGTGGGAGAGCGATACGTGGACGGGCCCTCTCGTCCCCATCGCCATCGGTCGGCCGAGGTTGCGCGACGAAGAGGAGTCGGTGATTGTGAGCTTCCGATTGCCCCAGTCGAGCGTGGACGAGGTGGAGCGGGTTCGCGCCAGCCACGGATTGAGCAAGTCCGACTTCTATCGCCAGGCGGTAGCCCATGAGCTGGCAGCGCTGGCTTCCTAACGGGCCTGCGGGCGCGGGCGGCCCGAACAGCCCGAACAGCTGAACGACCGAACGACCGAACGACCCTGTTGGCCGCCCGTTCCCGTGCCGTTTTCAAAAAAGTTATCTTTCTCGTACTTTTATTGTTAGCTTTGGTTTACAATACAGAGTTGCATGCAGCTAACAATGATGGGAGTTCGCTATGAACCAAGCAATGGCGGGAACCATGGCCCCGGCTGGGGCCTCCACTGCGGCCGCGGTGCGCCAGGCCAGCGCAACGGGCGTGTCGGGCCAGCCCGTGCCGCTCACGTTTCTGCGCAGCGGCGATGCGGCGCGGGTGGTACGCGTCCGCGGCAAGGGCGAGGTGCACCACCACCTCGAGAACCTGGGATTTGTGGAAGGGGCGCCGCTGTCGGTCGTGTCCGAGCAGGGCGGCAACCTCATCGTGCAGATCAAGGGCGCGAGCGTGGCCCTCGACCGCTCCATCGCCTCGAAGATCATCGCCGCCTAGGGGCGCCGATCTTCGCCGTCACGGCCCCATCGCATCCGCGAGGAACACAGAAAGGAACACCATGGCAGAGGAAAAGACCCTGCGTGACGTGCCCGTGGGCGACACCGTCACCGTCCGTCGCCTGAAAGGGGAGGGCGCCGTCAAGCGCCGCATCATGGACATGGGCATCACCAAGGGCACGGCGGTCACTGTGCATAAGGTGGCCCCGCTCGGCGACCCCATCGAGGTGACCGTGCGCGGCTTCGAGTTGTCGCTGCGCAAGGACGAGGCGGCCACCGTGCTCGTCGCCTGAGCCCCGCTTGGCCCCACTCTGCGCTTCGGCGCATTTTTTACCCCCTCTAGTTAACCATAACTAACTCTACCATCCGCGCAGGCGCCCCATTCGGGGCTGCCTTTTCGCGGCCGACCCAGGAGAAGGAAAGGCTTGACCATGGCACTGCACATCGCCCTTGCCGGGAACCCCAACTGCGGCAAGACGACCATGTTCAACGATCTCACCGGCGCGAACCAGTATGTGGGAAACTGGCCCGGCGTGACCGTCGAGAAGAAAGAGGGCCGCTACAGGGCCGACAAGGACATCGTCATCACCGACCTGCCCGGCGTGTACTCGCTCTCGCCCTACACCCCCGAGGAAATCGTCACCCGCGACTACCTCCTCGGCGGCGATGCCGACGTGGTGGTGAACCTCGTGGACGCCACCAACCTGGAGCGCAACCTCTACCTGACCACGCAAATACTCGACCTGGGCATTCCCGTGGTCCTTGCGCTCAACATGATGGATCTCGTGGAGAAGCGCGGCGACACCATCGACCGGCAGGCCTTGGAGTGCGCCCTCGGCTGTCCCGTGGTGGAGACCTCCGCCCTGCGCGGCCGCGGCGTGGCCGAGTTGATCGCCACGGCCAAGGCCGCCGCCGCGCAGGGCGCTTCCTCCTCCGCCTCCGATGCCCCCGACGCTCAGCGCACCGCCGCCCCCGACGCCGCCCCCGCGCCGGCCGGCGTGCGCTTCTCGGCTCCCGTGGAGGAGGCCCTCGCCCAGGTGGCCGCCATCGCCGGCAACGCCATCGCGGGCCCGAGCCGCCGCTGGTACGCCGTCAAACTGCTGGAGGGCGAGGCGCTCACCGAAGCGGCCCTGCCCCTCGCTCCCGACCAGCTGGCGTCCATCGCCGCCGTGCGCGATTGCCTGGAAGAAGCCGAGGACGACGACGCGGAATCCCTCGTCGCCAACGACCGTTACGACGCCATCGCCGCCATCTGCGACGGCTGCGTGAAGCGCGGCACCCGGGGGATCACCACCACCCAGAAG
This sequence comes from uncultured Enterorhabdus sp., assembly GCA_947573925.1. GTDB lineage: Bacteria > Actinomycetota > Coriobacteriia > Coriobacteriales > Eggerthellaceae > Adlercreutzia. Next base: position 24,464 of record CANPHS010000008.1, read on the forward strand.
ATCGACCGCGTCGTCACCAACCGCGTGCTCGGCATTCCCATCTTTATCGCCGTCATGTTCTTCGTGTACTTCATCTCCGTGTCCACCGTGGGCACGCTTGTGACCGACTGGGCCAACGATGGCCTGTTCGGCGACGGGTGGCTGTACACCAACACCGAGGCCTACGAGGCCGCCGTGGAGGAGTTCGACGCCGTCATGGAAACCGCCGAGGGTGTGGCCGCCTTCGAGGCCGGTGAGATCGAGGAGCCCGACCCCGCCGCCTTCGGCCTGTACCACGTGGGCGTGCCCGTGGTGGTGGGCGGCTGGCTGGAATCGGTCGGCGCGGCGCCCTGGGCGCAGTCCCTCGTGCTCGACGGCATCATCGCCGGCGTCGGCGCGGTCATCGGCTTCATTCCCCAGCTCATGGTGCTGTTCTTGCTGCTGGGCTTCCTGGAGGGCTGCGGGTACATGGCCCGCGTGGCCTTCGTCATGGACCGCGTCTTCCGCCGTTTCGGCCTGTCGGGCAAGTCTTTCATCCCCATGCTCATCGCGAGCGGCTGCGGCGTGCCGGCGGTCATGGCCACCAAGACCATCGAGAACGAGAAGGACCGCCGCATGATCATCATGACCACCACGATGATCCCCTGCGGCGCCAAGCTGCCCATCATCGCGCTCGTGTTCGGCGCGCTGGCCGGCGGCGACTACGCGGCCACGTGGTGGGTGGCGCCCCTGTTCTACTTCCTGGGCCTGGCCGCCATCATCATCTCGTGCGTCATGCTGCGCAAGTTCCGCGCCTTCGCGGGCGAGGCGGCGCCGTTCATCATGGAGCTGCCCCAGTACCACATCCCCACCCTCAAGAACGTGGCGATGGCCACGTGGGAGCGCGTGCGCAGCTACATCGTGAAGGCCGGCACCATCATCTTCCTCAGCTCGATGGTCATCTGGTTCCTCATGAACTTCGGCGTGTACGAGGGACGGTTCGGCCTGCTCGACACCAGCACGGACGGCTATCTGGGCCACAGCCTGATGGCCGGTCTGGGCGGCGGGCTGGCGTGGCTGTTCGCGCCGCTGGGCTTCGGCAGCTGGGAGGCGACGGTCACGTCCCTCACCGGCCTGGTGGCCAAGGAGAACGTCGTGGCCACGGTGGGGATCCTCACGAGCCTCGGCGAGGCCGGGGAGGCCGACCCGTCCCTGTGGGCCTCCTTCGCCGCCATGCTCGGCGGCAGCTCGGTGGCCATCATGGCCTTCTGCGCCTTCAACCTCCTGTGCGCCCCCTGCTTCGCCGCCATCGGCACTATCCGCCGCCAGATGATGTCCGCGAAGTGGACCTGGGCCGCCATCGGCTACATGACCGCCTTCGGCTGGTGCACGGGGCTCGTCATCTACCAGCTCGGCGGCCTTGTCACCGGGGAAGTGGCGTTCGGCCCCTTCACGGTGCTGGCCGCCGCCGTGCTGGCCGGCGTGCTGTTCCTGCTGCTGCGCCCCGCCCCCAAACCCGCCGCGCCGCTGAAGCCGGCGGCCAAGGGCGCCTAGGGGAAGGGGAGCGCCGTGCAAGATCTGGCCCTGAACCTGCCGACGGTCGTCATCCTGGCCGTCATCGCCGCGCTCGCGGTACTGGCCGTGCGCCGCATGACCCGCCGCGGCCTGTGCGACTGCGGCGACCACTGCGGCGACGGGCGCGGCGCGGCGGCCCGTTCCGGCTGCGCTGGCTGTTCTGCCGCCGTCGGTTGTTCCGGTTGTTCCGGCTGTTCGGCGGCCGCATCCATGGCCGAGGCGGCCGAGCAAGCGGCGCGGGGAAGGTAGCCGGCGTCGGCTTGGCGTCAAGTAACCGCTCGGCAAACCGTTGGCGAAAACAATGTGAACGAGGCTCGGAACTCTGCGTCCGAGCCTCGTTTTTTCCCGGGGGCCGTGATACCATGGCAAGACGTATCTGATAAGGAGAACGCTGTGGTGAAAACGTCCATGTCCCACGAGGACTACCTTGAGGCCATCGTCATGCTGGGAGGCACGACGGAGTCTGCCGTGCGCTCGGTGGACGTGGCCAACAAGCTGGGCGTTTCCAAGGCGTCGGTGAACAAGGCCATTTCGGCTTTGAAGGAGCAGGAGCTGGTCATCCAGCCCCATTACGGAGACATCACCCTCACGGAAGAGGGCTATGCCTACGGCTCCTCGGTGCTCGGCCGCCACCGCCTGCTGGTAGATTTCCTCACCAAGGCCGTGGGCATTCCGCCCGAGGTGGCCGAGGTGGAAGCCTGCCAGATGGAGCACGCCATCAGCGACGAGTCCTTTGAGAAATGGGAGGCGTTCGTCAAGAAGCTCTCCCGGTAAACCCGGCGCTCCCGCGCCTATGCCCTAACCGCTTTCGACTGACTACCTGCACCAGAAACGAACCCCGGCAGCGAAAGGAAGTTCCACCCCGTGCCACGCCAGGCCAACATCGTATCCTTCGACGCAGCGCGCCGCGCCGCGACGGGCACCCGTGTCTCGCGGGCGTCCGGGGGCGCGTCTTCCCGCGCCGGGCGCGTGCTTGTCGGGGGCGACCAGTCGGCGGTGGTGCGGGAAGGTCGGACCGGGACATCCCGGAGCGAGGGCCTGCGCCCCACGCCCAGTTGGTATTCCAGCGCCGCGACGGCCTCCTCGCGCCGCGACGAGAGTCCCTTCGCCGCCGAGCGCCCCCTCCGTGCGACCCGTTTTGCCGACGACGAGGGCGCCGACGACAACGACGAGCGCCTGGAGGCGGCCCTGGCCGAGAGGAACCGCGGCCCCTTCGGGCGCCTGCGCTCCTGTAGCGCTGACCGGCGTCGCGAGCGCACCAAGGAGCGGGCTGATCGCGCCTACTTCCGCCAGTACGAGGCCGGCAAGGCCGCCGACGGCGCTGCGGGCGGTCCCCGCGCCGCCGTGTACAAGGGCGAGATGGGCGCCACCCACAAGCGTTCCTCGCGCATGCAGCAAACGGCCGCCGCGTCTCCGTCGCGGCATCGCGGCGCCTCTCCCGCCGCCGACAAGGGGTCTTTCTTCACCCGGCCGTGGTTCATGGGCCTGGCGGCCACGGCGCTTACCGTGGCCTTCGGCGTGGTGGTGCTGTACGGGCCGGCCCAGCAGCTGTACCTGGATATTCGCGAGAAGGATCGCTTGGGGGCCGAGTACGCCGCCGTGGTGGACCGCAACGAGGCCATCGACGCCCAGGTGCGGTCGCTGCAAACCGACGAGGGCGTCGAGGACATGGCTCGCACGCAGCTCGGCTGGGTGCGCGAAGGGGAGCACGCCGTCAGCGTGAGCGGCCTGAAGCCGAAGGACGTGACCGAGTTCCGCGGCAACATCGTGTCCGAGGACATTCCTTTGCCCGACACCTGGTACTCGGGCCTGCTCGATCCTTTCTTCGGTGTTGAATAATGTTCCGGAAGGATTTCGCCATGACCTACCAAAACGGGCGCTATGGGGCGCTGGATATCGGCACGGTGACCTGCCGGCTGCTGGTGGCCGATGTGGAAGACGGGGCCGTGCGCGAGGTGGCGAAGGAGTACGCCATCACCGATCTGGGCGTCGGGGTAGATGCGTCGGGGTGCCTGTCCGAGGAGGCCATGGAACGGGTACTTGCCTGCGTGGCCCGCTACCTGCAGGTGCTGGCGGCCTGCGACACCCCCGACCATCCGGTGCGGGGCCTCATCGCCATGGCCACGTCGGCCGCCCGCGACGCGGCCAACGCCGACGAGTTCGCCGCCCGGCTCGCTGCCTTGGGAGTCACGCTCACGGTCATTCCCGGCCAGCGCGAGGCGGCCCTCACCTTCGCCGGGGCTTCGACCGATTTTCCCGGTGAGAACCTGCTGGTGGTGGATATCGGCGGTGGCTCCACCGAACTTATCGCCGGTCGCGCCGGGGCCGACCCGGTGGCTGCCCATTCCTTCGATATCGGTTGCCGCCGGGTGACGGAGCGCTTCTTGCGCAACGATCCGCCTGCGGCCGACGAGATGGCCGCGGCCCGCGCCTGGATGGGCGAGGAGATGGCCCCCTACTTCGAGCACTTGGCTGCCGCCGGCTTCGCCATAGACCGCGTGGTGGCCGTGGCTGGCACCGCCACGAGCGTGGTGAGTGTGCGCGAGGCCATGACGACCTACGATTCGACGCGCGTGCACAAGGCTCGGGTCAGCGCCGATGAGCTGGCGGCCATCGAAGAGCGCCTGGCCGCCGAACCGCTGGCCGTACGCAAGACGTGCGTGGGGCTCGATCCCAAGCGGGCCGGGGTCATTGTGGCCGGGCTCGTCATTTTGGAAGAGGTGCTGGGCTTGGCCGGCGCCGACGGGTACACCGCCAGCGAATCGGACATCCTGAAGGGCATGATTTTAGAAGCGGCCCGGGCATAATCTGCTATCATGGGCCGCACGGTTGCGGGGGCGTGGCGGAATCGGCAGACGCAGCGGACTTAAAATCCGCCGCCGCAAGGCTTAAGGGTTCGAACCCCTTCGCCCCCACCATGTTCAACTTACTTGCTCGGTGCCCATCCTCGCAGAAAAGCCCCTCGTTATCGCGGGGTTCGAACCGGGAGGTGAAAACGCGAAGCGTTTTGGCCCGAGCGCAGCGAGGGAAAGGAGCGTCCGCGCAGCGGGCGCGGGAACCCCTTCGCCCCCACCAGATCTACCGTGCTTGCCTCATTTCGCCTCCCGCAAGGAAAATCCTCCGTTATCGCGGGGTTCGAACCGGGAGGTGAAAACGCACTTACCACGCCATGACGCAGCGCACGTGCAGGTTGTCGGGACAGCAGGTTTGCAGGGTGATGGATTCGCCGGACGGGGCGATGCGCCCTTCGTAGCGGAAGTAGTTCGACTTGTTCGGCAGGGTGAGCACGTCGAAGACGTAGTAGTGCCGCACCCGTCCCTGGCCGTCCCACACGGTTACCTTGTCGCCCAATTCCAAGTCCATCACGCCGCTGAACACGCCGGGGTTGTGTCCGATGAAGTAGGTGTTCTCGCCGTCGGTTACGTCGCCGTCGTTCACCCAGGCCGCTGCCACGCGGGCCGGGGCCTCCTCGTCGGCGGGCGATCCTTGCTCGTAGGGTATGTACTCGCCATGGAAGCGAATGGTGTTCACGCGCTTCTTGTCCTTGTCGCCGGCGGTTTTCGCGGGTTTGGCGGCGCTCTCTTCGTCCGAGGTATCGCTGCCGGCATCGGCGCCTTGGTCGGTGGGCGCCTCCCCTTCGTCGCCGCCGGTCAGCTCGTCGACGGTGGCCTCGCCGTTCACGAGGGCCTCGGCATCTTCCAGGGTGGCGCGGTAGGCATCGCCCTGGGAATTCATGGCCTCCAGGCGCAGTTTCTCGGACACCTCGTCGCTGCGCCGGGCGTACTCCAGGTCCTTCTCGGCGATGACCTCCTGGCCCCGGCTGTCCACGCGGCCCTCCAGCACCGTGAAAAAGTCGCAGAACCCGCGCGAAACCGGGGAAAGGGCTGCAGCGCCGGAGGCATCGTCGGCCAGATCGGCGGCCGGCATCGCGGCGACTACTGCCAGCGCCAGCGCCGCCAGGGCCGCTCCCCAGGCCGCACCGGGGCGGCGCCGGGCGGCGCAGTCGGGGCGGAGGCGGAGATCGGCGCAGTTCACGAGAGTTCCTTTGCGGGTTGGCGTCGGCGGGCCCGCGGTCTGGCGCCCGAAGCGTCGGTTGTGGGCCGTCGGGCCTACTGTATCGACTCTTCGTCAAAAATGCTAGCCCCTTTTCCGCCCGGATTCCCCCAACGCTGGCCGCCGTGCGCCAATCAATCTTACATTCTTGTCAATGGGCCACCTCAAAGGCCCTCGCGGCCCGGGGCCGTGGTATTATGATTCGATGCTGAAACGACCGACCTGCGGCAAGAAAGTCCTATGAAAAACATCTCAGACACCCTCGCGAGCGTCGATGCGACGCCCACCACCTTCGAAGCCTATTTGAAGTGCTATGCCGACCCGGTCGGAGAGCTCATCAACAGCTACATTCCCCACGGCACCCATGACGACATGGACCGCTACCTGTACAGCCCGCTGTACCATTACAGCGAGAACGCCGGCAAGCGCCATCGGCCGCTCATCTGCTTCGCGGCCTGCCTGGCCGTGGGCGGCGATCCGGACCGCGCCACCACCTCGGCGGCGGCCATCGAGCACTTCCATTCGGCGGCCCTCATTCACGACGACATCGCCGACGAGGCCGAGCTGCGCCGCGGCGAGCCGTGCCTGCACCTCACCGAGGGGCTGGGGCTGGCCATCAACATGGGCGATCTGGCCCTGTCCATGGTGAACGGCCCGGTGGTGAACGACCCGCTGCTGGACGATGCCACCAAGGTGCGCGTCATCGGCGAGCTCATCTCCATGACCTGCCGCACCGTGGGAGGCCAGGCGCTCGATTTGGGTTGGGCCCGCGACGGCCGCTACGACATCACGCCCGAGGACTACCTCACCATGGCCATCCACAAGACGGCCCACTACTCGGGGGCGGTGCCCCTGGCCGTGGGCGCCATCGTGGGCGGTGCCGACGAGGCCCAGGTGGAGGCCTTGCGCAGCTACGGCCTCGATACCGGTCTCGCCTTCCAGATCCAGGACGACCTGCTGAACCTGGTGGGCACCGACGAGGCCAAGAAGAAGGACTTCCGCAGCGATATCACCGAGGGCAAGCGCACGCTCGTAGTGGTGCACGCCCTGCAGAACGCCGAGCCTGAGGCCCGGGAGCGCCTCATCGAGATCCTCTCGGCCAAGGAGCGCGATCCGGAGGTGCTGGCTGAAGCCGTGGCCCTCATGGAGGAGGCGGGTTCCATCGATTACGCCCGCACCTATGCCGAAGAACTCAGCCAGAACGCGAAGGAGCGCCTGGTGGAGGCCATCGAGCCCTCCCCGTGGCGCGATCTGCTCGTGTCCATGGCCGACTGGTTTGTGAACAGGTTGAAGTAACATGGAGCCTATCAAGCGCAACGACACCGGCGCCGCCGTGGAAGACGTGCAGCAGCGCCTTGCCCGCATCGGCCACCTTTCCGAAGACGCCGTGACGGGCACCTTCGACGATGCCACGGTGGCCGCCCTGGCCGATTTCTGCGCCACTGCCTCGCTGCCTGCGGGCGACGAGGTCACCGAAAAGGTGTGGGCGGCTTTGGTGGACGCCTCGTTCAACCTGGGCGACCGCACGCTGTATCTGCGCATGCCCTACTTCCACGGCCACGATGTGTTCGAATTGCAGCACGCCCTGGGCGCCCTCGGCTTTTTCTACGGCGCCGACGACGCCATTTTCGGCGCCCACACCGAAGACGCCCTGCGCCGCTTCCAGCTGAACATGGGGCTGCCCTCCGACGGCATCGCCGGCGCCTACACCTACGCGGCCCTGCGCAACCTCGCCCATTCCTGGGTGGGGAAGGAGGCCACCCACGGCCCGGCGCGGCATTTGGGTTTCGCTCGGGCCGCCGACGTGCTGGAGCGCAACGCCGTGTGCTTGTTCGGTACCGACGAGTTCTCCCGTTCCGTGGCCTCGCGCATGTCGAACCTGTCGGTAGCCACGAATCCAGCGGCGAAGATCATCAGCGCCGACAGCCTGTCGGTGCCCCCCGATGCCTCTATGATGCTCGTGCACGTGCTGCTTGCGGCCGAAGATGCGGAAGCGGGCGTGCCGCTCGTGTCCTACGAGGACGAAGATTCCCTGGCCCTGCGCCTGACTTCGGCGGTGAACGTGGCCCGTGAGGCCGCCTGGCCCCGGGTGTCGGTGCTGCTTCCCGGCACCGTGTGGCTGGAAGCCGGCCCCGAGCGGAGCGCCCAGCACTACGCCATCACCCTCCTCGACGCCCTCTGCTCGGCCTTGCAAGGGTAGGGGCTCCCGCCTCCCGCAGCCCACAGTCCGCCGCCCGCAGCCCCGGCTGCCGTCTCGGTTGCCGGGAATCCGTCACTTTGCACGGATTTCTGCAGCTGAAACGTACAAAGCATGGTGAAACGTGCAGAATTCCGCCAATGAGACGTACAAAGTGACGGATTTCCGGCAGGTGGATGCGAGGGATTTCGTGCAGGTGGACACGACAGCTGGGTGGCGGGGCGACGGTCGACCAGCGGGGCCCCGCTACTCGAACAGGTCGATCAATTCCTGGCGGGAGTGCACGTTCAGCTTCTGGTAGATGTGCTTCACGTGGGTGGCCACGGTGTTCTTGGAAAGCACCAGCTCCTCGCGGATGTAGGGTTGCGAGCGGCCCCGGGCCAAGTAGGCGAGGATCTCCGCTTCCCGGCCCGACAACCCGCAGCGTTCCGTGAGCTCGCGGCAGCGCTCGTCGAGGACGTTCTCGCTGACCGGGCGCCCCGTGGCGCCGTCGGCGGCCGTATCCGCCGCCGTCCCGACCGCGTTCCCCGCATCTCGTTCCCCACCGTTTCGTGGCGCCGGTCCGCGGGCGGCCATGCTCTTTCCACCCATCGTCCGGTCGGCCGGGTACAGAAGCCATGCGAAGCTGAAGAAGGCCACAAGTCCCAGGGCCACGGTGAACAGGCCCGTCGGGGCTGTGGCGATGGTGTCGGCTCCCATGCTGCCCGCAATATTTCCCGCCAGCACCCCCAGTTGCAGCGAGCCCTGGGTGATGCCCGTGCCCAAAGCCGCGTTCATGGTACCGCGCCGGGCCGCCTGCACTACGAAGAGCACGGCGGATATGGTGAGCAGGGTGTCGGTGACGGCCACCAGGGTTCCCGAGAGGAACACCGCCCACAGATCGGCCCAGGGCAACAGGGCGCAGGCGACGACGACGGCCACGGCGATGGGGCGGAAGAGCGTGTCGAAGCGGGGTCGGGCCGTGTACAGAATGAAGCAAGCGAGCAGCCCGATGCCGCAGCAGGAGCCGATGAGCGTGGGCCAATCGATGCCGAAGGCGAAGAACGGCGCGTCGGCACCGGGCTGCACCGCGCCGGAGAACCCGACGACTCCATAGGCGATGAAAAGCAGCGCTCCCATGCGGGCGAAGGTGGCCGTGGCCGGGGTCGCACCGTGGGCGTTCTGGCCGGCGGAAAGCGGCGCGGCCCCTTCGGGCGATGCTTCAATATCACGGTCGGTGAGCCACAGCATAGCGCAGGAAATGAGGGGCAGCGAGGCTGTGGCCACGGTGCCCAGGGGCGCGGGCAGATAGGGGAGCACGAGGGCGCAGGCGATGATAATGGTGGAGGCGGCGGGAATGGCCAGCTCGGCGCTTTCCATATCGAGTCGGGCAAGGGCCTGGCCCCACAGCACGTACAGTACCCCGCTGCCGAGACCTGTGAATATGCCGCTGGCGAAGACGAGGGCCGCCGCCAGGGGGCTTCCGCCGCCGACGCTGGCCGATAGCGCCGTGCCCGCAGCGGTGGCCGCGCCGGCGAACAGCGGGAGCCAACGCGGCGGTGTCGCGGTGCGACGGCCGAGCAGCACGCCGGCGGCGAACAGCGCCACGACCACGGTCGAGGCCGATACGATCCACGAAGCGTCGGCGTTGATGCCGATGCCGGTGCGCTCGGGGTACACGGCGAACGTCTCGAAGGAGCCGTAAATCCAGGCCCACAGGAACCCGATGCCGAGATAGCGCGCTTTCAGGCGCCCCTCCAATTTCGACAGGACGCCCGCCGGCGCCCCCGATGCCCGTTTTGCCATGAACCCTCCCCGTACTGGCCGTTTCCCATACCCCCATGATAGGCGAAACGGGTCGTCTCGCCCCTCACCTATTGTAGGTGAAAACGGCGAAAACCCAGCTTTCAGGCGATGTTTCGCCCTGCAGGCCGCGGCATACTGGCCGCACCTTGCAACGACAAGGGAGGGGCCCGCGCCGAGGGGTCGCACCGCCGAAGGGGCTGTGGCGGCAGGGTCGGCCGGGCGAGACAAAAGGAGGATCCATCATGACCGAAGCATCGTTTTCCCGCCGTTCGTTTCTGACCGGCGCGGCCGCCCTGGGCTCGCTGGCCGCTGTGGGCGCCATGGCCGGCTGCTCGCCGAAGCAGCCCGGCGAGCCGACCGCCGAGACCGATACCGGCGCCGCAGCCGACACCGCGTCCGCCGAGGGCAAGCCCGCGTGGCTCACCGAGGCCCCGGCCATCGACGAGGGGGCCGTCGTCGAGACCGTCGACACCGACGTGCTCGTCATCGGCGCCGGCACGGCGGGGTACTTCGCCGCCTGCGCCGCCGCCGAGAACGGCGCCAAGACCCTGCTCATCGAGAAGAGCGGCAACGGCAACTCCGTGCGCTCCTCGGCGCTCGGCGCGGTGAATTCCAAGCTGCAGCAGGCCGAGGGCGAGCGCGGGTTCATCGACCCCATGGAGATTGTGAACGACATGGACCGCTACGCCAACGGCCAGGTGTCCGTGGGCCTGCTGAAGAAGTGGGCCTTCAATTCCGGCGAGGCCATCGACTGGTACACCGACCTGCTGACGAAGAACGGCATGGAGGTGCAGCTGGAGTGGAACATGCCCGAGGGCACCTTCTACAAGGACTTCCCCACGGGCCACGGCACCAACGGCGAGTACCCCACCCGCGAGGCCGACGTGGCGAAGATCATGGACGCCTACATCGCCTCCTTCCCCGGGTGCGAGGTGCGCTTCAGCACGCCCATGGTGGACCTCATCGCCGAGGACGGCCGCGTGACGGGCGCCTGGGCGGAGGGCCCCGACGGCCTCATCCGCATCAACGCCGCCAAGGGCGTCGTGGTGGCCACGGGCGGCTACGCCTTCAACCAGGAGATGTTCGCCGACCGCCATGCCACCCGCTACGCCTGCAACGGCACCATGGACGCCTTCCCCAGCTGCACCGGCGACGGCATTCTGGCGCTTCTGCGCCTGGGCGCCTATATGGATGAGAACCCCTCCTCGGTGTCGTTCAACCGCTGCCTGCTCACGGCCGACCAGGAGGTGGGCACCCCCTACGAGATCGGCGGCGACGCCTACGGCTACCACTTCTACGCTTCCCAGCCCTTCCTGCGCGTGGATGCCCACGGCAACCGCTTCCATAACGAGAGCGCGCCCTACGACTTCGTGCAGAGCGCCATTTCCCGCAAGCCCGCCGGCGAGCACTTCTGGCACCAGGTGTGGGACGGCAACTGGAAGAACGACGTGCCGCGCTTCCACACCGTGGGCTGTTCCACCATTTACATGCAGCCCGAGGGCGGCTCCGACCACGATGCCTTCCCCGGCCAGCTGGACGAGTGGATCGAGCCGGAGATGGAGCAGTTCGTGGCCGACGGCCGCATCGTGAAGGCCGACACTCTGGATGCCCTGGCCGACGCTTTGGGCTTCACCGGCGAGGACAAGGAGAACTTCCTGGCCACCTGCGAGCGCCAGAACGAGAACTTCGACGCCCAGAGCGACCCCGATTTCGGCAAGGAGCCCTTCCGTCTGTCCGAGCTGCGCACGCCGCCCTTCTACGCGTCGGTGAAGAGCTGCGGGTTCACCCTGTGCACCACCGACGGCGTCGTGGTGAACGACGACTTGCAGCCCCTGACCGAGGACGGCGCCGTCATCGAGGGCGTGTACGCCGTGGGCAACGACGGCGGGTGCTTCTACAACGGCACCTACCCGAACCTGGCCGCCGGCCTGAACGCGGGCAAGTGCGTCACCTTCGGCCGCCTGGTAGGCAAGATGCTCGCCGAGAAGTAAACGATTCGGCGTGGGAAACGCTCGGGACCCGACTTCCCGAGACGCAGCCCCTCGTCTCGCCGCCGGTGACAACCACCCCGCCCCACCGTCGGCGACAACCTCACCCCCCCTCCCGCGCCGCCCCTTCGGGGACGCCGCTTTGCTGCCGGAAATCCTGCCGCCGGAAATCCCGCCGCCGGAAATCCCGCTGCCGGGAATCCGTCACTTTGCACGGATTTCTGCAGATGAAACGTACAAAGCATGGTGAAACGTGCAGAATTCCGCCAATGGGACGTACAAAGTGACGGATTTCCGGCAGGTGGGTGCGACGGGGGAGGGGCCGCAGGGCGGTGCGGGCGGCGGATTCGCCGACGGAAACAATTCGGAAAAGGTCGCGGTGCTACAATGATGCGACTTTTGGTAATGTTTCCCCGACCTCGGAAGGGGGTTTCCGTGACCCGTCCCATGACCATGGCGGAGAAGATCCTCGCCGCCCACGCCGGGCTCGACGAGGTGGTGCCCGGGCAGCTCATCGAGTGCGACCTGGACCTCGTGCTCGCCAACGACGTGACGGCGCCCATCGCCATCAAGACCGTGCGCCAAATCAGCGACGCGGTGTTCGATGCCGACAAGGTGGTGCTCGTGCCCGACCACTACGTGCCCAACAAGGACATCAAGAGCGCCGAGCAGGCCAAGATCGTGCGCGACTTCGCGCGCGAGCAAGGCGTCACCCACTACTACGAGGTGGGCTGCATGGGCGTCGAGCACGCGCTTCTGCCCGAGCAGGGCGTCGTGGGCGCGGGCGACCTCATCATCGGCGCCGACAGCCACACCTGCACCTACGGGGCGCTCGGCGCCTTCTCCACGGGCGTGGGCTCCACCGACGCCGGCGTGGGCATGGCCTGCGGCAAGGCCTGGTTCAAGGTGCCCGAGACCATCAAGTTCGTCATTGACGGCGAGCTGGCCCCGGGGGTGACGGGCAAGGACGTCATCCTGCACATCATCGGCCTCATCGGGGTGGACGGCGCCCTGTACCAGGCCATGGAGTTCACGGGCAGCGCCATCGAGGCCATGGAGATGGACGAGCGCCTCTCCATTTCCAACATGGCCATCGAGGCCGGCGGCAAGGCGGGGCTCATTCCCGTGGACGATGTGACCCGCGCCTACATGGAGGGCCGCACCGAGCGCCCCTGGACCGCCTACTACTCCGACGACGATGCGGATTTCGCCCGCGTCGTCGAGATAGATGCCGCCGACATCGTGCCCACCGTGGCCTTCCCGCACCTGCCGAGCAACACGCGCCCCGTGGCCGAGGCCCGCGATGTGCGCATCGACCAGGCGGTCATCGGCAGCTGCACCAACGGCCGCCTGACCGACATGCGTCAGGCCGCGGCGGTGCTGCGCGGCCGCACCGTGCACCCCGACGTGCGCTGCATCGTGATCCCGGCCACCCAACGGGTGTACCAGCAGTGCATCGCCGAGGGGCTCATGGACGTGTTCCTGAACGCCCACTGTGCCGTGTCCACCCCTACCTGCGGGCCGTGCCTCGGCGGCTACATGGGCATCCTCGCCGCCGGCGAGCGGGCCATCGCCACCACGAACCGCAACTTCGTGGGCCGCATGGGCGACCCCACCAGCGAGGTGTACCTGGCCTCGCCGGCCGTGGCCGCCGCCAGCGCCGTGGCCGGGCACATCGCCCTGCCGGAAGATTTGGAACCCGTGGCCGCCGACGGCGCGGCCGCGGAATAGGGAAGGGGTCGCCATGCAGTTCAAAGGCACCGTCCACCGCTACGGCCGAGACATCGACACCGATGTCATCATCCCGGCCCGCTACCTGAACACCTCCGACCCGGCCGAGCTGGCCCGCCATTGCCTGGAGGACCTCGACACCGGCTTCGTGGAGCGGGTGCGGCCCGGCGACATCATCGTGGCCGACGAGAACTTCGGCTGCGGAAGCTCGCGGGAGCACGCCCCCATCGCCATCAAGACCGCCGGGGTGGATGCGGTCATCGCCAAGAGCTTCGCCCGCATCTTCTACCGCAACGCCATCAACACAGGGCTGGCCATTTTGGAATGCCCCGAAGCCGTTGACGCCATCGCCGACGGCGACACGGTGTCCGTGGATACGGAAACCGGCCTCATCACCGACGAGACCACGGGGGCCACGTTCACGGCCCAGCCGTTCCCGCCGTTCATCGCGGAAATCATCGAAGCCGGCGGCCTCGTGCCGCGCTGGCAGAAGAAGTTGGGAAAGGAAGCGTAGCATGACGACCACCTACCGCATTTGCCTTTTGCCCGGGGACGGCATCGGGCCGGAGATCATCGCCGAGGGCGTGAAGGTGCTGGACGCCGTGGGGGCCAAGCACGGGCTGGCCTTCGCCTACACCGAGGCGCTCATCGGCGGCGCGGCCATCGACGCGACGGGCGACCCCCTGCCCGCGGCCACGCTGGAGGCGGCCCGCGCCTCCGACGCCGTGCTGCTGGCGGCTGTGGGCGGGCCGGCCTGGGACACTACCGACCCTGAGGCCCCGCGCCCCGAGCAAGGGCTCTTGGGCATCCGCAAGGCGCTGGGCCTGTACACCAACGTGCGTCCCGTGCAGATTTTCCCGGCCCTGGCCGCCGCCTCCACCCTGCGCCCGGAAATCGTGGACGGCGTGGACCTCATGATCGTGCGCGAGCTGACCGGCGGTTTGTACTTCGGCCGCCGCGAGCGCTTCTACGACGAGCCGGCCGCCGGCGTGGGCGGCGCCCCGGGCCAGCGGGCCTACGACACCCTGGAGTACTCCGAGTACGAGATCGAGCGCATCGCCCGCCAGGCCTTCGAGATGGCCCGCAAGCGCCGGGGGAAGGTGACGAGCGTCGACAAGGCCAACGTGCTGGAGACGAGCCGCCTGTGGCGCGAGATCGTGCACTGGGTGCACGACGAGTCCTACGCCGACGTGGCGTTGGAGGACCTGCTCGTGGACAACGCGGCCATGCAGCTCATCAACCGTCCCGCCGACTTTGACGTGCTGGTGACCGAGAACATGTTCGGCGACATCCTCTCCGACGAGGCCGCCCAGATCACGGGCTCGCTC
>CANPHS010000009.1 GCA_947573925.1 uncultured Enterorhabdus sp.
GTCTTTTACCTTTAACAAAGCGCGGCGGGCGTTCGGGCTCGGGGTCTTTTTTTTTTTTTTGGGGGGTGTGGGGGGGGGGGCCCCCCCCCCCCCGCGGCGGGGGCAGAGCCCCCGCCCTATCCGACTTCCTTGGGCGAACCAGTGAGGTTGTAGAAAATAATATATAAAGGGAGGGCGGAGTCCTGGCGGGCTTCGCCCTTCGTGGCGCTGGGATGCGGTATTATGGGCGTTCGGGTGCAAGCAACGAGAGGAAGTGAAGGCGCGTGGAATTCCCCGTTATGATGGGCATTCTCATGGAGGGGTTCGGGCTGACGGCCCAAATCTTCGTCATTACGCTGGTGGGGTCGCTGCCCCTCGGCGTCGTGGTGGCCCTGGCCCGCATGAGCAAGTTCAAGCCGCTGGCGTGGCTGGCCCAGCTCTACATCTCCATCCTGCGCGGCACGCCGCTCATGCTGCAGCTCATGGCCATCATGTTCGGGCCCTACTACCTGCTCGGCATCAGCACCGGCAGCGACTGGAAGTTCTGGGCCTGCGCCATCGGCTTCATCCTGAACTACGCCGCCTACTTCGCGGAAATCTACCGCTCGGGCATCCAGTCCATCCCGCGGGGCCAGTACGAGGCGGCCACGGTGCTCGGCTACACCAAGGCCCAGACCTTCATGAAGATCGTGCTGCCCCAGGTCATCAAGCGCATTCTGCCGGCCATGGGCAACGAGATCATCACCCTGGTGAAGGACACGTCGCTGGCCTTCGTGCTCGGCATCATGGAGATGTTCTCGGCGGCCAAGGCGCTCGCCGCCAGCGAGGTGTCCATGGTCCCCTACGCCATCGCGGCCCTCATCTACTGGGTGTTCTGCCTCATCATCGAGTTCATTCTGAATCACGTCGAGAAGAAGCTGGATTATTACCATGACTAACGCTGTCGTCGAACTGAAGCACGGGCGCAAGGCCTTCGGGAAGAACGAGGTGCTGAAGGACATCTCGCTCACGGTGAACGCCGGCGACGTGCTGGCGGTCATCGGGCCGTCGGGCGGCGGCAAGTCCACGCTGCTGCGTTGCATGACGCTGCTGGAGACCCTGGACGCGGGGGACTTGTCCTACGGCGACCTGATAGTGTGCGCCGACGACGCCGAGGGCCGGGCCGTCTACGGCGATAAGGCCACCATCGCCCAGGCGAAGACGCGCTACGGCCTCGTGTTCCAGAACTTCAACCTGTTCCCGCACTACACGGTGCTGCAGAACGTCACCGACGCGCTCATCTGCGTGCAGAAGATGCCGAAGGACGAGGCCCTGGCCCGCGGCCGCGATCTGCTGGCGAAGATGGGCCTGGCCGACAAGGAGGCCATGGTGCCGTGCGACCTGTCCGGCGGCCAGCAGCAGCGCGTGGCCATCGCCCGGGCGCTCGCCATGAACCCCGACGTGCTGTTCTTCGACGAGCCCACGAGCGCCCTGGACCCGGAGCTCACCCGCGAGGTGCTGAAGGTCATCCGCGACTTGGCCGCCGAGCACATGACCATGGTCATCGTCACCCACGAGATGGGCTTCGCCCGCGACGTGGCCGACCAGATCCTGTTCATGGACGGGGGCGTCATCGTGGAGCAGGGCGCCGCCAGCGAGGTCATCAACAACCCGCAGCACGACCGCACCCGCGCCTTCCTCGCCAACTACGACCGCGACTAGGGGCGCGGCGTCCCGCGCTCCGGTTTTTTCTTGCATCGTGCCGTCGGGCGGCGCATAATGGCGACGGAGATTTTTTGCCGCAGGGCCTATTTGCGATGGCACAGCCAACTGGAACCACATGCGTCCCTCTGACCGCGTCGTCGGGCATATCATGACGAGGGAGCGCACCTATGACGGTCACGTTTTACTTCACGCGCCATGGCGAAACGCAGTTCAACGTTGAGAATCGCGTACAGGGCTGGTGCGATTCCCCGCTCACGTCGAAGGGCGTGTACGATGCCTACCGACTGGGCCAGGGCCTGGTTTCCCTCGATTTTATCGGTGCCTGCACCAGCGATGCCGGCCGTGCCCAGGAAACGTTGTCGCTGGCTTTAGAGGCGCGGGAAAACGAGCGCGTGCGCCGCGGCTTGGTCGTGCCGCAGCGCCCCGTGAGGGTCGAATACTGGCCGGGCCAGGCCGAGGCCTGGCGCCCGTCGGCGCCCGATTTCAAACGGGACGGTTACCCGGCGCTTCCCCTGGATGCTCCGGAGGCCGAACCGTCGGCGGAGCCGTCGGTGCCCGTGCGGTGCGACGAGCGCTTGCGCGAATGGTGCTTCGGCGATTTGGAGGGCGAGTCGGCGCGTCGGCTGCGCAACCGCATGTTCGACCTGTTCGGCGACGATATTCCCCGGGAAGAGCAGAACGAGCGCCTGAATGAGATTGCCGATCACGTGCATGCCACCGACTCGTCGGGCCGGGCCGAGCCCTTCGCTGCCATCGAGGAGCGCATCGAGTCGTTTCTGCGCGATTGCGGCGAATCGGTGGAGCAGCGGGGCGGCGGCAACGTGCTCGTGGTCACCCATGCCCTGTTCATTCGCACTCTCGTATTCATGTACGCCCGCGAGCGGGTGAGCACGCCGCCTAAGATTCAGAATGCGTCGCTGACGATTCTGACCTGGGACGATGGCGTCATTTCCGTGGAAACCGTGGGGGATACGGCCCATTTGGAATGCGCACCGTTCGGGGAAGGCCGGCCGCAGGGGCCGCAGGCCGCGCCCGGGGCGGCCGCAGGAGTCGCAGTTTGATCGCGCCGCCGCCGAGGCCGTCCATAGGACGTACACCATCTGGTGTATCTCCGTGACGCAACCGTGACGATGGGTTGCCAGCATGGTGGATTCTCCCAGGGGCGTGCTAAGGTTTGCCGCAGCAATGAGGCATAACCCCTCGGTAAAGGAGACTTCCATGACCGATATGAACGGCACCCCCACCCCCGGTGGGAGCACCCCGAACCCCGGCGGCCAGCCCGGTCAGCCGGCCAACCCCCAACCGCTGCAGCCGACCCAGCCTGCGGCCGCCGTGCCGCCCCAAGGCGCCTACCAGGCCCATCCGGGCCATGAGGCCCACGGCGCGGCCCAGCACGGCTACGGCGCCCAGCCCCCCTACGGCACCCAGCAGACCTACGAAGCCGAGCCGGTTTCCGTGCATCCCCAGCACGGCCAGAAAAGCTCCGGTGGCAAGACCTTCCTCATCGCCTTCGCCGGCGCCCTGGTGGCCTGCGTGCTGGCCTTCGGCATTTGGGGCGTGACCAACGCCATCGGCTCAGCGGGCAAGGGCGACGTGGTCACCAACCCGACCACAGGCCAGCAGACCGTGATCGCCCCCAACGACGACCCGACCCTGGCCGAGACCGTGTCGGCGAAGTGCCTGCCTTCCGTGGTGGCCATCGACGTGTACGCGGCCCCGCAGCAGCAGGGCGGCATGGGCGGCCTGGAAGAGCTGTTCGGCTACAACTACGGCTACGGCCCCGAGCAGGGCACCGACGGCCAGGAGCTGCAAATGTACTCCCAAGGCTCCGGTGTGGTGCTGACCGAGGACGGCTACATCATCACCAACAACCACGTGGTGGAAGGCGGCCAGGCCTATAAGGTGACCGTGGCCGGCAACACCTACGACGCCGAGCTGGTGGGCACCGACCCGTCCTCCGACGTGGCCGTGCTGAAGGCCAAGGACGCCAAGGGCCTCACCGTGATGGAGGTGGGCGATTCCGACAATCTCACTATTGGCGAGTGGGTCATGACCCTGGGCTCCCCCTTCGGCCTGGAGCAGTCCGTGGCCACGGGCATCGTGTCCGCCACGAGCCGCTCCCAGATCATGGACGCCCAGGAATCCATGCAGTCCGGCGGCACCGGCGAGGTGACCATCTACCCGAACATGATCCAGACTGACGCGGCCATCAACCCGGGCAACTCCGGCGGCGCGCTCGTGGACGCCGAGGGCAAGCTCATCGGCATCAACACGCTGATCACCTCCTACTCCGGCAACTACTCCGGCGTCGGCTTCGCCATCCCGGTGAACTACGCCATCAACCTGGCCCAGCAGATCATCGCCGGCGAGACCCCGACCCATGCCCAGCTCGGCGTGAGCCTGTCCACGGTGAGCGCCCAATCGGCCCAGCGTTACGGCCTGGCCGTTGACGCCGGCGCCTACGTGGCCGGCGTGTCCGAGGGCTCCGGCGCCGCGGCGGCCGGCATCGTTCCCGGCGACATCATCACCGCCTTCGACGGCCAGCCCGTGGAAAGCGCCAGCGACCTCATGCTGGACGTGCGCACCAAGAACCCTGGCGACACCGTGACTCTGACGGTGAACAGCGCCGGCCAGACCAAGGACGTCCAGGTGACCTTGGGCGACGATGCCGCCAGCCAGCAGGCCAAGACCGAGCAGCAGTCCCTGGACGGCCGCGACGGCGCCATGGGCGGCATGAGCTTGGAAGACATGCTGCGCCTATACGACCAGCAGCAGCGCGAAGCCGCCTAAGCCCATCGCCCTGCCCTTGCGCGAAGACCGCCCGGCTTTGGTCGGGCGGTCTTGTTTTTGTCTGATTTGGGGTGCTGACGCAGCGTCGGGGGTTTACTTCGGGTATTATATATCCGTTTAGATAAAACCTGCCGACGAAGGGATTGGCTCGATGGCGAACGAATACAAGTACGACCGCGTTCTGCTGAAACTCTCCGGTGAGGCGCTGGCTGGCGACCTCGGTTACGGAATCGATCCGAAAGTAGTGGACGACCTGGCGGAAGAGATCGCCGAGATCGTGCACGACGGGGTGCAGCTGGCCGTGGTCGTCGGCGGCGGCAACATCTTCCGCGGCCTGGCCGGCTCGGCCGAGGGCATGGATCGCGCCCAGGCCGACTACATCGGCATGCTGGCCACGGTGATGAACGCCCTGGCCCTGCAGGACGCCTTCGAGCGCCACGGCATCTTCTCCCGCGTGCAGAGCGCCATCAACATGCAGGAAGTGTCCGAGCCCTACATTCGCCGTCGCGCCGTGCGCCATCTGGAGAAGGGCCGCGTGGTCATCCTGGCCGCCGGCACGGGCAACCCCTACTTCACCACCGACACCACGGCCGCCCTGCGTGCCTGCGAGCTGGACGTGGACTGTGTGATGAAGGCCACCAAGGTGGACGGCGTGTACGATGCCGATCCGGCCACGCATCCGGACGCCCAGCGCTTCGACCGCATCAGCTACATGGACGTGCTGAGCCGCGGCCTGAACGTCATGGACGCCACGGCCACGTCGCTGTGCATGGACAACGACGTGCCCATGATCGTGTTCGACCTCACGAAGCCCGGCAACATCAAGGCGGCGCTCCAGGGCGAGCCGGTGGGCACCGTCGTCGAGTAGCGCAGCGCGGCGGTCGCCCGTGCGGCAGCCAAGAAGCGCGCGAGCGGCTTGCGGGCCGCACAGGAAGTAATCGGGGCCTTCGGGCCTGGTCAACGAGGGGCTTGGATGCCCCGCAACGAGGGAGGAAACCCCATGGCAGACATCGACGAGATTCTCATGAGCGCCGAGGAGCGCATGGAAAAAGCCGTCACCGCGCTGAAGGACAACTTCATGGGCGTGCGCACCGGCCGCGCCAACGCCATGGTGCTCGATCGCATCAAGGTGGACTACTACGGCGTGCTCACCCCCGTGACCCAGATGGCCGGCGTGAAGACGCCCGAGGCCCATCTGCTGGTCATCGAGCCCTGGGACAAGGGCATGCTGCGGGCCATCGAGCACGCCATCCTGGAGAGCGACCTGGGCGTGACTCCCAACAACGACGGCAACGTCATCCGCCTGCCCTTCCCGGCGCTGACCGAGGAGCGCCGCCGCGATCTGGTGAAGCAGTGCAAGACCTACGCCGAGGAGGCCCGCGTGGCCGTGCGCAACGCCCGCCGCGACGCCAACACCGCCGTGGAGAAGGCCGTGAAGAACGACAACCTGCCCGAGGACGAGTCCAAGCGGGCCGAGGCCGAGATCCAGAAGATGACCGACCGCTTCGTCGCCGAGGTGGACGAGGCGCTGAAGAAGAAGGAAGCCGAAGTGATGGAAATCTAGCCGGTTCCGCCGTTGCTGACGCAACGGCGGGAACGCCGACGCTGCGGTTCCGACAGGCACCTGGCCTTGCGCTTCAGGGCTTTCCCTCGCGGCACGAAGGCCGCTCAGTTCTGATCAGCAAGCTGCTCAGAACGCGCCCTCTCGGGCGCATAGGCAGTGCCGAACAGCCCACTGGGCTGTTCGCTCAGCACAATACCAGGCACCTGTCGCAACCTCGCTGACTTCCTTGGGCGAACCTGCGAGAAATGATATGGTTAAAGATTTAGATTACATATTTCCAGATCCGCCGGCGGGACTCGACCCGGCAGCGCTTGATCGTGCGCGGGTGCCCGAGTCGGTGGCCATCATTATGGATGGCAACGGGCGCTGGGCGAAGAAGCGTGCGCTCAACCGGCTGCGCGGCCACAAGGCCGGCATCGAGGCGGTGCGCGAGACCATTCGGTGCGCTTCGGATTTGGGTGTGAAGTACCTGACCATCTACTCGTTTTCCACCGAGAATTGGAAGCGGCCCGAAGACGAGGTGGTGGGGCTCATGGACTTGTTCGCCAAGACCATGCTGGCCGAGGTGGACGGGCTCCATGCCGAGCACGTGCGTGTGCGCACCATCGGCGACCTGTCGCCCTTGCCCCAGGAAACGCGCGATGCCTTCGACGCCGCCTGGGAAAAGACCCGCGACAACGACGGCATGACGCTGGTGGTGGCCGTGAACTACGGTGGCCGCCAGGAGATCCTGCGGGCCTGCGAGGGCTGCATGCGGGAGGCGGTGCTTATGGCCGAGGAGACCGGCGCGGTGATTGCCCCCACCGAGGAGATGTTCGAGCGCGGGCTGTACACCTACGGCATGCCCGACCCCGACGTGGTTATCCGCACCTCCGGCGAGATGCGCATCTCGAACTTCCTGCTGTGGCAGATCGCCTATTCCGAGTTCGTGGTCACCGATGTGCTGTGGCCCGACTTCGACCGCTACGAGTTTCTCCGGTGCCTGCTGGACTTCCAGGGACGCGACCGTCGTTTCGGGGGCGTGGCCTAATGCGCGGCGGCCTGTCCGACGACGAGAAGAAGAGCCGGGCCCGACGGGCGCGGGAGCGCTTGCGCCAAGGGTCGTCCGGGCGCAAGGCCTCCGACCGCACCGACGAGGGCAAGGGCGACCGCATCGGGTTCGGCCTGCTTGCCGAGGAGGACGAGCAGCGGGAGCTGCCCCCGCTGGTATGCGATCCCGAGTCGGCTCCTCCGGGGCCTCCCTGGCACTACGACCTCACCGATGAAGAGGCCCAGGCGCGTCAGGAGAAGCGCGAGACGCGCCAGGAGAAACGCGACCAGCTGAAGCAGAAGGCTCTGGACAAAACGCCCGAGAAATTGAAGAACCCCTCGAACTTGCAGGTGCGTTTCCGCACGGGCGTGGTGTACACGGCGGTCACCGTGGTGTGCGTGCTGGCCGGGAACATTCCCATGGTGCTCATGCTCATGGCCGTGGCCGGCATTTGCGCCGGCGAGTTCTTCTACATGTTGCGTTCCGATGCCAAGCTGCCCAACGAGATGCTGGGCATTATCGCGGCGGTGCTGTACCCGCTCAGCGTGTATTTGGCGGGCTTGGTGGGGGCCATGTTGGTGAGCCTGGCGCTGCTGCTGGCCCTGCTCGTGTGGTACGTGTTCTGGCTGCGGGCCCGCATTCCCGATGTGGGCGTCAGCTTTTTCGGCGCGGCCTACACGGGGCTTCTGCTGTGCGGCCTCATCGTCATCCGCGTATCGCTGCCGGAGCCGTGGGGCGGTTTGGTAGTGCTGCTGCTGTTTTTGAGCGTGTGGGCCAACGACGCCTTCGCCTACCTGGTGGGCAGCAAAATAGGCAAGCACAAGCTGGCGCCGCGCACGAGTCCGAAGAAAAGCTGGGAAGGGTTCTTCGCGGGGCTCGTGGGCTCGGTGCTGTTCTGGTGCGCCATCTCCTTCGTGCCCGGCATCGTGATGAGCATTCCCCAGGCCCTCGTCTTCGGCGTTATCTCCGGGTGCATGGGCGTGCTGGGCGATTTGGCCGAGAGCCGCATCAAGCGCAATTCCGGCTTCAAGGATTCCGGCACCATCATGCCGGGCCACGGCGGCTTGCTCGATCGGAGCGATTCGCTGTTCCTCACCTCCATTACGGCGGCCATCCTCATGGTGGCCGGCGGCTGCATTCCCTACGTCGTGCTGTAGCGCGGCGGGCAAACGATTCCATCGCGCGAAAGGCAGGGCTATGACCAAGCGTCGCATTGTCGTTCTCGGCTCCACCGGCTCCATCGGCACCCAAACGTTGGATGTGGTGCGCCAGCATGGCGACCAGCTGGAGATTGTGGGCCTGGCCGTGCATGGCCGCGTGGACGAGCTGCTGTCCCAGGCGCGGGAATTCGGCGTGTGCCACCTGGCCGTGGGCGACCCGACCCTGGCCGACGACCCGCGTTGCGATGAGGGCCGCACCCTCGTGCGCGAGATGGCGACCGCGTCGGGCGCGGACGATGCCTCCTTCGGCGTGGGGCCCGAGGCCGTGGCGGCTCTGGCGACCCTGCCCGAGGCCGACGTGGTGGTGAACGCCCTGGTGGGCGCTGCCGGCCTGCGGGCGAGTTACGACACGCTGGCCGCCGGCAAAGTGCTGGCCCTGGCCAACAAGGAGTCCCTCGTGGTGGGCGGCGACCTCATCATGCCCCTGGCGGCCCGGGTAGACGCCGAGCGCCGCGCGGCGGGGCTGGCCCCGGCCACCGGTCCGGCGGGGGCCCTCATGCCCATCGATTCCGAGCACGGGGCCATCTACCAGTGCCTGCTGGGCGAGAACGTCCGCGAGGTGTCGAAGCTGTGGGTGACGGCTTCGGGCGGCCCCTTCCGTGGACGCACCCGCGACGAGCTTGTCGGCATCACACCGGCCCAGGCCTTGGCGCACCCCACGTGGAACATGGGGGCGAAGATATCCATCGACTCCTCCACCCTCATGAACAAGGGCCTCGAGGTGATCGAGGCGCACCACCTGTTCGCCATGGACTACGACAAGATCGAGGTGGTGGTGCAGCCCCAGAGCGCCATCCACTCCATGGTGGAATTCACCGACGGATCGGTGAAGGCCCACCTCGGCACCACCGACATGCGCATCCCCATCCAGTTCGCCCTGTCCTACCCCGATCGGTGGGAGGCCCCCGTAGCGCCGCTGGACTTCCGCACCCTGGGCACCCTGGAGTTCGCGGCCCCCGATACGGACACCTTCCGCTGTCTGGCCTTGGCTCGCCATGCCGGCAGCGTGGGGGGCACGCTGCCGGCGGTGATGAACGCCGCCAACGAGGTGGCTGTGGCCGCCTTCTTGGCCGAGCAGATCGCCTACCTGGACATTGCCGCCTGCGTGGAGGCCGCGATGGACGCCCACGAGCGGGAAGGCGTGCAGGTCGTGGAATCCCTCGACCAGCTGGAGGCCGTGGACCGGTGGGCCCGCGCTTTCGCCCGCTCGTGGTGCGCCGCCTAGCGGGCGCTTCGGCGCTTCCGGGCCAGGGCGAGGACGACACCGCTGACGACGGCCATGGCTGCCAGGCCGGCGGCCGCTAAGCCGAGGACGTCGCCCGTTTGGGCCAAGGGCCGTACCACCGACGTTCCGCGATCGGAGCCCGGGCCGCGCTCTAGGCCGGGTTCGGCGTCTTCCTCTGCGGGCCCAGGCTGTTCCGGCTCCTCGTAGCTGCCCGTGGGCGGCAGGGGAAAGTCCGGGTTCCCGTAGGTGACCGTTTGGCCCTCGTCGTTCAGGTCGGCGTGCAGGGCCACCTCCACGTCGTTGTGGTAGAGCGACTCGAACACGACGAGGCTCACTCCTTCCAAATCGAGTCCGGGTACGGTGATCTCCATATCCACCGAGCCGTTGGCCTCTTCGGGAACGAAGGTCTTTTCCACGGAGACGATCTGGCCGTCTGCGGTCATGGGCTCGCCCGTGGCCTTGTTCATGAGCAGCGCCACCATGCGGTACTCGAACCCGGGGGTGAGCCCCTGGTAGGTGACGGTGTCGATGATGGTCACTGTTTCAGCCGGAACACCTTCGTGGGTGCCGCTGACGCTGTCTTTCGCCAGCGTCTTAATGGCGATGGGATTCACGGTGATGGTCTGGCGCAGGTCGTTCAGGTCGCGGTGGGCTGCCTCTTCTATCCCGTTGCGCCTCAAGGTCTCGAACACGACCAGCTCTCGGGTCTCGCGAATCTCCGAGGCGTCGAAGGAGAGGGGCACGTTCACGTAGCCGCTCGTGTCGTCAGGGGTGAACTCCAGGGTGTGTGCCACGGGCTGTCCGTTGGCGCAGAAGGGCTCGCCGGTGGTTTTGTCCATGAGGACGGCCTCCAGCGTGTAGGTCACACCGGGCTCAAGTCCCTCGTAAGTGACGCGGTCGACGATAGATGCCTCGCTGTCGGCGCTGATGACGGCATCGGAAAGGTCGTTGCTCAGGCCATCGTAGGCATCGGTGGCAATGGTCGCGCGGCCCTGGGTGGTGTTGTTCAGGGTGCCGATGTCGATGGTCTGGTCGTCGTCGGTTTCTCCCACGACAACCTCGTCGCGAATCATCTGGAAGATGGCATTGGCCGGGCAGGGCAGTTCCTCCAGCTCGTAGGTGTCGAAGGGCAGTGCGCCCAAACCGTCGTGCACCGTTACGGGTGCGCCGCCGGCACCGAGCCCGAACCAGATGCCGGCAGTGCCGTCCAGGGCCTCCATGTCCACCACGAGAGGCATGCGGAACGAGCCGTCCTCGGCGCGGAACTGGGCGTCGTTGCCGTTGGTGTTCACGGAATGGGGCCGGGCCAACGTGGACTCCGTCGAGGCGAGGCCGTTCTTGTCGGTGACGAGGATGTGCCACTCGCCGGTGGTCTTCGACGTGAGCTTGAAAGGGATGCCGGCCAGCTTGGCGCCGCCGTCGACGCGCTTCAGGAAGCGCAAATCGCCACGCATCACCTGGTCGGTCACGGTGTCGCCGTCCTCTTCGGGGTTGAAGACGTTCACGGCCTCGGTGGCGCCGCCGTCATCGGAGATGTGGCGCACGTGGACGGTGCCATCGAGACGGTAGCCTTCCGGCGCCTTCACCTCTTGGATGGTGTAGGTGCCCAGCGGCATGGCGGGGGTGCCGTCTTGCAGGTGGTAGAAGGCCGGGCCCTCCACCTTGTAGGGCAGTTCGGTCTGCACGCCCGCGGCGTCCTCATGCATGAACGTGCCCTCGCCCTGCTTCAGCGAGAAGATGCCCTCGTCGTTGGTGCGCACGACCCAGCTTGCCTTGGGGGTCCGTCCGGCCACAGCCTCGGCGGTGGCGCCTTCCACGTCGTAGTAATTGATGCGGAAGTGGGCATCGCCCAAGGTGGCGCCGCCCTGGGGGTGCGCCGTGCCGGATTGGGCATCCTTCTTGTGCAGGAAGATGTCCAGCGGGTTCAGCTTGGCCGCATCGGTGACGGCCGTGCCGTTCACGCGGGCGGTGGCATCGGCGGTAACCTTCACCGGATACACGCCGGGGTCAATGGCATAGCCTTTCACGGGACCTTCGATCTCCTTTACCCAATAGGAGCCCAAAGGCACGGAATCGAGGCGAGCGTAGCCGTGTTCGTTTTCGTCGAGGGTTGTCTGCAGGGTATCGTAGAGAATCGTGCAGGCAGCATCTTCGTATACGCCGTAGGTTGCTCCTTCGAGATGGTAACACTGGTTGCCTGCGGTCAGCCCGGGGTTGTTGGACTGCTTCAGCAGGTCGATGGACCCGGTGCAGGGCACATCGGCGAAGGTGACGGTGGAAGGTTCGTCCGCGTCGGAGGTGGGCTCGACGGTCAGCGGCTTGATGTCGCTCGCGAGCCGGTACCCTTTGGGCGCGAACAGTTCGACCACGAAATAGTCGCCGCCCTCGATGTCCTCGACAATAGCACTCTTTCCGTCTTCTTTCGTGGTAAACACGATATCGGCAGCATCGCGGGCCCAATCGCGGGCCTCGCGCCAGGTCTCCCAGGTGCCGGCCTCGGCCTTGGCCAGGGCCTTCTGGGCATCGCTCTTCTTGGCGAAGGCGGCGAATACGGCGTTCTTGAAGCTGTAGCGGTCGTTGCCCTCGGTCATGGCAGGATCGGTGGATTCCTTCACCAGCTGGGCGGAGCCGGTGTTGGGCGGGGCCACGAGCAGATAGCCCACCACGTCTTGGAAGGTCTGGCCTGTGGAGGCCGACTGGGTATCGAACTTGTAGTAGAACTTAAGCCAGCCCTGGTACTTCGACTGGGAGCCGGTATAGGCGCCCTTGTACACGATGTAGTTGTCGCCGCTGTGGTTCGCCATGATGGCACCGTGGCCATTGGCGACACCGGCAGAACCGCAGGTGCCATGGACCATGGCCTTGTTGGCGGGGGCCTCGCCGGGGCCATAGCCCGCATCTTGGAACGAACCGCCGCGGGTGACGTAGCGGGCGCGGTAGCTGTCGCCGCTGCGGGAAATGGCGAAGTCGGTCTCATCGCCCAAGCGGGCGGCAATGGTTTCAGTGAAGAACGCTTCCACTGTTTCATCGTAGGAGCTGTGGGTGGTCTTCAACACGGAAGACTTCCATTCTGTGCCCGTGGAAACGCCGTTCTTGTAGTCCTGGGTGGTGCCAAAGAAGGCGCCGAAACCGTAGGAGCCCAGCATATCTTCGGGAAAGCCGTAGGCGTGCTGCTTATGGCGCTGGTCCACATCGAAGTTTTCCAGGCGTGTGTAGGCGTTCAGCTGGTAGCGTTTGTTCGCTGTGCCGGGGAAGGCGCCGGCCCGAGATGCCTTCAGGGGCGAAGGCTCGGCGTGTTCGGCCTGAGCCACCACGTCGTCAATGTCGGATTGGAAGGTGATGTCCCCTCCGGCGAAGTCCACGGTGACATCGCTCGTGTCAAGGTCGGCGGTGACGTAGCGTTCGTAGGCCTTGTGGGCCGGCGAGAGCTCGAAGACGATGCCGAGGGTGTCGGCTGTGTCCCGGTAGGCGACGGGAACGGTCACGATGCCCGTGGCGGCATCGTAGGTGCACTGATCGGTGATGTCCCGCTGCCGGTCGTTGAAGGTGGCGTAGTGCTCGTACACGGCGAAAGACAGACGCTCCCCGTAGGAAAGGGCGTCGGGGTCGTCGTTCACCTTCACGTACAGCGCATCGCCTCGCTCGGCGAAGGGCGCGTCGTAGGTGGCGAAGTCGACGGTTTCGTAGGCGGCGTCTTTGAAGTGCAGGACCACGGAGGCAAACCCCTGGTTTTCGGGGGCCGCCTGGGCCTCGGTGGGCTGCATGGTGAGGGGCAAGAGGCCGAAGGTGAGCAGGAACGCGATGATCATGCTCATTATGGTGCGGCCGCGGGGCGATGCGGATCGCGCGGGGGCTGGACGGATGTCATCCATGGGAACTCCTTTCTGCGCGAACCGGGGCCGCGCGGGACGGGTGGGGCACGTCAGATGTCCGGCCGCAGAGCATGACGTCCGAGTCTCGCAGGGGGTGTGCCATCAAAAGGGTTGACGTATGGCGGCCGAAACATCTGACGCTTAGCAGCCTAGAGCCGCAAAACCGTCAAAAGGGTTCCGCAATGTCCCCCTGGGAGCCGTCGCAGAGCCGCCTGAAAACCGTTCCCCAACCGCCGTGGAGCCGTCCGGGAACCGTCGCGAAACCGTCCCAGCGCCGTCGTGGCGTGCCAAAGCCCTGGTGGCGAGGGGCATGCTGGCGCCGCGCTCTGCCGGTTGCGAAGGGGAGCCTGCTTCGGCGGGCGCCCCGACCACCGAAGGGCGACGCTGTGTCGGTGAGCGACGATTGCGAAGGGCCGCGCCGCGACGGCCGGGCGAGGGCCCCTTCGGCACCGACCCCGCGGCCTCAACTGTGGAGCCGTCGTCGGCACCTTGTAGTTATTTCGCGCGTACAAAAGGGCGAAAAGGGCGCGGACGTCTGTTCCTTCCTATAATGGGCGACGAAACAAACGGGCCCGCGCGACGGTGCCCCCTCTTCATTTCCCGATGCAAAAGGAGCAATCTGCGTGGATATTCTCATTATGGTCGTCTGCGCCGTCATCACCATCGGCTTCCTCGTGTTCATCCACGAGGGCGGCCACTACCTGGCGGCCCGCGCCTTCGGTGTGCGCGTCACGGAATTCATGCTCGGCTTGCCGGGCCCCTCGGTGGGCTTCACCCACGGCGAGACGCGCTTCGGCGTGACGGCGGTGCCCCTCGGCGGCTACGCGAAGGTGTGCGGCATGGAGGCCGGCCCGATGGAGCCGCACCTGCAGGAGGTGCTGGCCTCGGTGTACCGCCGCGGCACCGCCAACATGGAGGACGTGGCCCGGGATTGCGGCATTTCCGACGATGCGGCCTACAACGCCCTGGAGGAGCTCGTGGAATGGGGCAGCGTCATGGGGCCGACCAAGGCCGACGAGTACAACACTTACCGCGCCCCGCGCGTGGCCCCCACGAAGGGCCAGCTGAAGCGGGCCGCCAAGGCCGGCAAGCCGGCACCGGCCGCCTACCAGCTGGGCGAGGCGCGCCCCGTGGACGACCCGCGCGCCCTCTACGAGAGCGAATACCGGCAGCAGTACCGCTCGCTGCCCTTCTGGAAGCGCTCGATCATTCTGCTGGCGGGCATCGCCATGAACCTGCTGTTCGCCATGCTCGTGTTCATCCTCGTGTTCTCGGTCATCGGTTTCCAAGTGCAGCACCCCGAGACCGGCGAGATCACCACCATCCACGCCTCGGTGCTCCAGGCGTTGCAGGCCGGCTTCATGTACATCGGCATGGTGATCCAGGCGGTGGCGGGCCTGTTCAACCCGGCCACGGCGGCCCAGACGGTGTCCGATTCCACGTCCATCGTGGGCATCGCCGTCATGTCGAAGGACTTCTTCCAGGCGGGCCTCGTGCAGGGGCTGGAGTTCATGGCCATGATCTCGGTGTCCCTGGGCATTATGAACCTGCTGCCCATCCCGCCGCTCGACGGCGGCCGCTTCGTCGTGGAGATCTTCCAGAAGGGCACCCGCAAGACGGTGTCCCAGAAGGCCATGAACTACATGTCCATGGCCGGTATGGCCCTGTTCCTCGGCTTCTTCGTCATCATGCTGAACCAGGACATCCAGCGCTTCGTCTTCGGGAATTGGGGGTAGGGCCCGGCTCAGGCCTCGGGGGTGTGGCTCCGAGAGGCACCCGTCGAACCCTCGCTGACTTCCTTGGGCGAACCGGTAATTGTCTTATAATTGCTCAAACGGTTTTCCGATTAAGAAGGAACGTCTATGCATGAGAATATGAAGCCCCACGGGCGCACGCGGCGCATCTATGTGGGGGACGTGCCCGTGGGCGGGGGCGCCCCGGTGGCGGTGCAAAGTATGACCTGCGCGGCGGCCGACGATGTGGCGGCGAACCTGGCCCAGATCGAGGCCTTGGCCGAGGCCGGCTGCGAGATCGTGCGCATGGCCATTCCCCGGCGCGACTGCCTGGACGCCTTCGAGGCCGTGTGCGCCGCGTCGCCTCTGCCCGTGGTGGCCGACATCCACTTCGACGCCCGCATCGCCATCGAGGCGGCCCGGCGCGGGGCGGCCAAGCTGCGCATCAACCCGGGCAACATCGGCGGCCTGGAGGCCACCCGCGAGGTCATCGCCGCTGCGCGGGAGGCGCGCATCCCCATCCGCATCGGCGTGAACGCCGGCTCGCTCGATGACGCCATCGCCGCCCGCCAGGACCTCACGCTGCCCCAGAAGCTCGTGGCCTCGGCCACCGAGTACGTGCGCTTCTTCGAGGGCGAGTGCGATTTCCGGGACATCGCCGTGTCGGCCAAGGCCCACGACGTGCAGACCACCATCGACACCTACCGCCTCCTGGCCGCCGAGCTGCCCACCGTGCCGCTGCACATCGGCGTCACCGAGGCGGGCACGGCCTTCCAGGGCATCATCAAAAGCGCCTGCGGCCTGGGCGTCCTTCTGGAAGAGGGCATCGGCGACACCATGCGCATCTCGCTCACCGACGACCCCTGCGTGGAGGTGCGGGCCTGCTGGACGCTGCTTTCCGCGCTGAACCTGCGCCGCCGCAGCCCCGAGCTCATCAGCTGCCCCACCTGCGGCCGCTGCCAGGTGAACCTCATCGGGCTGGCGCAGGAGGTGGAAGAGCGCCTGGCCTCCGTGAACAAGCCGGTGAAGGTGGCGGTCATGGGCTGCGTGGTGAACGGCCCCGGCGAGGCCGCCGATGCCGATATTGGGGTGGCTTGCGGAGCGGGCGCGGGCGTGGTTTTCTCCCATGGTAAAATCGTCCGCAAAGTGCAAGAGTCGGAAATTGTTTCTGCCCTTATGGAAGAGTTGGAGAACCTATGAGCCAAATTCTGCGCATGAGCAACCTGTACGCTCCCACCTTGAAGGAAGATCCGTCGGACGCCGATATCGCCAGCGCCCGCCTGCTTCTGCGGGCCGGCATGCTGCGCAAGACCGCCTCGGGCGTGTACACCTTCCTGCCGCTCGGCTGGCGCGTGCTGCACAAGATCGAGGACATTGTGCGCGAGGAGATGGACGCCGCCGGCGCCCAGGAGATTCTCATGCCGGCCCTGCAGCCGGCGAAGCTGTGGCACGAGAGCGGCCGGTGGGACGATTACGGCCCCGAGCTCATGCGTCTGTGCGACCGCCACGACAACGAGTTCTGCCTCGGGCCCACCCACGAGGAGCTCATCGTGGATTTGGTGCGCAACGAGCTGCGCTCCTACAAGGAGCTGCCGGTGAACCTGTACCAAATCCAGACAAAGTACCGCGACGAGATCCGCCCGCGCTTCGGCCTTCTGCGCTCCCGCGAGTTCATCATGAAGGACGCTTACAGCTTCAACGCCTCCCAGGAGTCGGTGCAGGAGACCTACGACGCCATGGGCGAGGCCTACAAGGTCATCTGCGACCGCTGCGGCCTGGAATGGCGCGAGGTGGAGGCCGATGGCGGCCAGATCGGCGGCAGCGTGACCGCCGAGTTCATGGCGCTCGCGGAATCGGGCGAGGCGGAGCTCGTGTACTGCTCCTGCGGCTACGCGGCCGACGCCGAGGCCGGCGCCACCCTGGCCCGCCCCACCGTCTACGAGGTGGACGCCATGGAGAAGATCGCCACCCCCGGCGTGCACACCATCGCCGAGCTGGCGGAGTTCCTGAATATTCCCGAGTCCTCCACGGTGAAGGCCCTGTCGGGCAAGGACGCCGAGGGCAACCTCGTGTGCGTGTTCATTCCCGGCGACCACGAGCTGAACGAGCTGAAGGTCGAGGGCGTGGTGCCCGGCTTCACCCTGCTCACCGACGAGGAGATGGTGAACTTCGGCCTGTGCAAGGGCTCCATGGGCCCGGTGGGCCTGCCCGAATGCGCCCGCGTCATCGCGTCGCTGAGCCTGAAGGCGGTGCCCCAGTGGGTGGTGGGCGCCAACGAGGACGGCTACCATTATGTGGGCGCCCGCCTGGGCGAGGACTTCACGGTGGACGAGTGGGCCGACCTGGCCACGGTGAAGCCCGGCGACTGCTGCCCCGAGTGCGGCCTGCCCCTGGAGGGCGCCCGCGGCATCGAGGTGGCCCAGGTCTTCCAGCTGGGCACCAAGTACTCCCAGGCCATGGGCGCCACGTTCATGGACGAGGAGGGCAACGAGGTGCCGTTCTTCATGGGCTGCTACGGCGTGGGCGTCTCCCGCACCATGGCCGCCATCGTGGAGCAGCACTACGACGAGCACGGCATCATGTGGCCGCCGTCGGTGGCCCCGGCGCAGATCTGCGTGATCCCGCTCACGGTGGGCGACGAAGAGGTGCAGCCCATGGCCGAGAAGATCGCCCGCGACCTGGACGAGATCGGCTTCGAGGTGGTCATCGACGACCGCGACGACCGCGCCGGCGTGAAGTTCAACGACGCCGACCTCATCGGCTGGCCCGTGCAGGTCGTGGTGGGCAAGCGCGGCCTCGCGGAGAACAAGGTGGAGGTGAAGCTGCGCCGCACCGGCGAGAAGAAGGACGTGTCGCTGGACGTGCTGGCCGAGCTCATGGGCTTCGCCCGCCGCGCCATGCGCAACAACACCCACTCCGGCGCCGGCTACGGCAGCTTCGACGCTTTGTTCGGGTAGTCGGTTCCGTCGTTGCTGACGCAACGACGGACAAGCCGATGCTGCGGCTCCGACAGGCACCTGGCCTTGCACTTCAGCGCTTTCCCTCACAGCCGAAGGCTGCTCGGTCGCGCTTCAGCACAATTCCAGGCACCTGCCGGAGTCTCGCTGTCTTCCTTGGGCGAACCTGTGCATCTATAAAATCGCCTGATCAGAACCCCTGTCAAAGACTTTTGGCAGGGGTTTTCCCTTGGATGCGGGCCGTGTCAAAGGGTTTTGGTGGTAGGGTGGGCAGCGTCATGGCACTCTGATTGCGAAAGGACGGAACGGTGGAGCTGAAGGAGAGGCTGAAGGAGCATCGGACGCAGCTGGGGTTGTCCCAGGAGGAATTGGCCGAGCGCATTTTCGTGTCGCGCCAGACCATCTCGAATTGGGAGACCGACCGCACTTACCCCGATGTGCAGAGCCTCTTGCTTCTCAGCGAGCTGTTCGACACGTCCATTGACGAACTCGTGAAAGGAGACGTGGCAACTATGGAAAAGGCCATCGAGAACGACTGGAAGACCATGAGCCGGCTGACGGGGGCGGCGTGGGGGCTCGTGGGGGTGGGGCTCGTGTGCGCGGTCGTGGGGTTCGCGGTGCCCACGGGCCCCTCGTCGCTGATGCCCAAGTGCACCGAAAGCGAAGTGCTGGGCATCGTGGTGTTTTTGGCCCTCTGGATTCTGGGGTGCATCCTGCTCGGCGTGGTGGAGGCGATGAAGAAAAAGTACGATCTGGTCACCTACCGCGACATTCTCGCCTATTCCCGCGGCGAGGAACCGGTGCGCGACAGCGAGGCCTTCGGGCGCAAGCACCCCGGGATTTCCGCGGGCCTGAAGATGGGGCTGAGCGCCGTGGCCGGCTTCGTGGTGGCCTATGTGCTCATGAAGTTGACTTTGGGGTAGGCGCCGGGGCGTGGCGGTGAGGCTGCCGGGACGGTGCGCCGGGCGGCCGTGCGGGACTGCGCAGGCTCGGAGCTTTCCCTAACTGAATCAATCATCCTTTGACGGGGCGGTAACGGTGCCGCCCCGTTGGTGTTGGCAGGGGCGGCGCGGCCCTATAGTGGGAGATGCGAAACGTATCCGCCGAGGTAAGGGAGGTTCCCCATGACGACGATTGCCGATGGATTGAAGGACGTGTTTCTAGCCGGCGTGGGCGCCATGGCGCTCGGCGCCGAGAAGACCCAGGAGCTGGTGGAACAGCTGATCGCTAAGGGCGAGATCACCGTGGAGCAGGGGAAGGCCATCAACTCCGAGGTGCTGAAGCAGGCCCAGGCGAAAGGCGAGCAGGTAAGCCAGCAGGCCCATGAGACCGCCGGCGAGGCCCAGCGCCAGGCCCGGGCTGCGGCCAGCCAGGTGGAAGAACGGGCGAAGACCGCCGCCTCCCTGGCCAAGGAAGATGCCGAGGCTGCCGTGTCCTGGGGGCGTTCCCAGGCAGAGATGGCCGCCGATGCCGCCAAGAAAGCCGCCGGCACCGCCCAGCAGGACGCCGCCGATTTCGCCACGGCCTTGAGGCACGACGTGCTGGAGGCCCAGATGGCCGTCATGACCCCCGAGGAGCGCGCCGCCTTCGCCAAGAAGGCCGCCGAAATCGCCGCCCGCGACGACGCGAAGGCGGAGTAGCTTCCGCGACGTTTTCCCCGATACATCCAACGAAAAAGGAACCCGCCAAGAGCGGGTTCCTTCATAGGGGGAGGCGTTTTCAGCGGCTGCCCGAGCGGCGCGGCCGGGTGTCGCAGTCCGAGCGGCTGGGCCGAACAGTTGGCCCGAGCGGCTGCCCGAGCGGTGCGGCCTACCAGGTACCGGCGGGCAGGTGCTTGCCGAGCAGGTAGCCGAAGGTGGTGCAGGGGCCGCCCAGGTTGATGCCGGGCACGTGGTAGTCGTACACGTCGCCGTACATGTCGCCGACCACGGTGCCCACGCCGTAGAGGCCCGGGATGGGGTCGTTGTTCGCGTCGCACACGTGCATCTGGATGTCGGTGTTCAGGCCGCCGGTGATGCACAGGGTGTAGGGCTCGTTGCGGATGCCGTAGAACGGCGGCTGGGTGACGGGCAGCAGGAAGCGCTTGTCCTTGTGGAACTCGTCGTCGAGCCCGGTTTCGCAGTAGCCGTTGTAGCGCTCCACCTGGGCGAGGAAGGCCTCGCGGGGCAGCCCCAGGCCGTCGGCCAGCTCTTCCAGCGTGTCGGCCTTCACAGCGGTCTCGGCCATGGTGGCGTCGAAGCCGGCATACTCCTCGGTGGTGGTCCAGTCGGTGTTGGGGTCGAACAGCATCTCGATGGCGGCCTTCACTTCCTCGGTGTCGCGAGGCTCGCCGCCGATGCGGTCGCCCTGCCACGGGGCCGAGGCCTCAACCCAATTCGCGTCCCAGATGAGGAAGGCGCATCCGTCGGGCTGCACGCGCTGGGGGTAGGGCATGTAGCCGTAGGTGCAGTTCTCGTTGGAGTAGCGCACGCCCTTGTTGTTCACGAGCAGGCCGGGGAAGGTGGTCAGCGCACCTTCGGCCCACCAGCGGCAGGGCAGCACCTCGTCGCCCATGGTGGCGAGCATGGGGGCGTTAGGGGTGTACTTCTGCCACGCGGCGCCGATCCACAGGGCCAGTTTCAGGCCGCTGCCGTCGTACACGCCGCCGTTGCCGAAGGGCAGGGCGATGGGGCAGTACTTCGCCACCATGTCCTTGTCCTGGGAGAAGTCGCCCGTGGCCAGCACGACGCCCTTGGAGGCGGTGTAGCGGGTGTACTTCCCGTCGGCCTTGGCCACGCACCCGGTGACGCGGCCGGTATGGTCGCCCTCGCGGTCGAGCTGTACGGCGGTGGTGTTGTAGAAGATGCGGCCGCCGCCCTTCTGGATTTCCTCGGCCAGGGCCTCCACCACGACCTGCTGGGACGCGCCGGCGGCCTGGGCGCCCTCGGCCACGAAGGAGTGGGACACGTTCAGGGTCTTCAGCGGGCCGCCGTCCCACCAGTTCTTGCCGCCGTCCTGCTGGTTGTTCTCGATGACGGCGGTGATGCCGTAGGGCTCCACCTTGTCCATGAGCCAGTTCATGGCGTTGCCGGACTCGTCGTAGACGAGCCACCACTTGTCCTGGTCCAAACGGAAGCTGTTGGCGGCGAAGATGTCCTGGAAGATGGGCTCGATTTCCTCGCGGGTGTAGTCCATGCCCAGCTCGTGGGTGAGCCGGGTGTTGAAGGCCGCGTTGGAGCCGCCGCGGGACACCGGGCCTGCGCTGGAGGCGATGAGCACCACGTCGGCACCCTCCTCCACGGCGGAGGTGGCGGTCACGAGGCCGCCCACGCCGGCGCCGATGACGAGGATCTCGCAATCCACGGTTTCGGTGATCTCGCTCTCGTCGATGGGCTCGGGCGGAATCTCGAAGTTCCATTTGGCGTTGGTGAACTTCTCGTCCCATTCGCCGGACGCCCTGTGGGAAAGCAACATGTGGGTGCTCGTCATCGCCATCTTCGCCTACGACATCCGCGATTCGCTCTACGCGGTGCGCGGGCTGGCCGTGGGCCTCATGTTCGAGGCCATGTGCGTGGCCCAGCTCATCGCGCGGCTGTCAACGCTGGAGTGGTCGGTGAATTCCGTGGCGGTGGCCGTGGCGCTTCTGGCCCTGTACCTGCTGGCCGTGGCCAACCAGCTGCTGCGCCGCCGCGGCCGCCAGGACGGCCGAGCCCTGGACCACGGGGAAGGCCGCCGGGAGGCAGGAACGTTGCGTACCGTGCGAGAGGCGACGCGGGGGAGCGCCGCTGTTTCTTGTCTGCGGAAAGGGACACCGGCGACGGCGCTTGCGAGAGATGCTGACGAAAGCGAGGCCCGGGATGAAGGCACTGCCGAGCCGGGGTGCGACGCCGATGCCGCCGAGCCGGGATGCGATGCGGGAGTTGTGCCCCTTGGTGTCGAAGCGGTCGAGGCGGCGCGAGACGCGGACGCCGCGGAGCCCGACGAAGGCGTGCCGGCGGACATCGCCGCCTACTGCCAGGGGCTGGCGGCGGAGTACGGCCTCACGCCCCGCGAGGCGGAAATCCTCGCGCTCATGGCCCTGGGCCGCAGCGCCAAGTACATCTCCGAAGAACTGACGGTCTCCTACAACACCACCCGCACCCACGTCCGCCACATCTACGAGAAGCTCAACATCCACAACAAACAGGAACTCATCGACCTCGTCCTCTTCGGATCCGGGGTTATGTAGTCCTGCAAGAAAAAGGGCGCCGCAAGTGCGACGCCCTGCTGACTTTTCGTCTCGCGCTGTCCGCTATTTCAAGTACTTCGCGCGGTTCTTGGCAGTATTGGCGCGGTATTTCAGGGTGTCCTTCGACCCCTTCTTCAAGGATTTGATGGTCTTCATGCACTTGTCGTAGCTGACCGACTTGCCGTTCACCTTGCAGCCGTAGTAGTACAAGGGGATATCGTTGCCGATCCGCTTCACCTTGGCTACCTTCGCTGAGGGTTTTTCCATCATCTGCGTCTTGTAGGCAGCGAGTTTCTTCACTTTCCCGCTCTTGGTGAGGCGGTAATAGGTGCACTCCTCGTTATCCATGTGAGCGCGGTAGTTGGAGAAGAAATTCTTGTTGCGGCACACGCGCAGGTCGTAGTAGGTACCGACACGCTTTACCTTGCCCTTCTTGTAGGTGTAGATGCGGTAGAAGCCCTCGTAGTCGTAAGCGTTGGGGTTGTAGACGATGAGGTCCTTCACGCCGTCCTTGTTGATGTCCTGGCAGGCGAATTTCAACGAGCTGGATCGCGTGGTGCTACCGACCCATTTGAAGTTCTTCTTTGCCAGCATCTTCGAGTAGGCCTTGCATGCCTTGGAATTGGCCGAAGCGGCATGAGCCGGTTCCGGCAATGCTACGGCAAAGGCGGCTGCTAGCAGAAGCGCGATACCCGCGGCGATGAGGAGTCGTCCCCATCGTGCGGTTGATGCGAGTGTCTTCATAGTTTTCCTTTCCAAAGAGAATTATCTATCGCCGGAATGCTGCCGGCGAAAGTCTATCCAGCTAAGTGCAGCCCCTTGAAGGGCGGTTCCCCCTGGTGTAGGAGCGAGCTCCTGCTTGAAGTGGGCACCTTGAGCCAGCCAGTTCTGCCCCCGGCTTTCACCTGGAAGCGGACGGTATTGCCCTTTACGTAGGCCTTCAGGAACTTCACCTTCTGGCCCTTCTTGATGGTGAACTTGACCGACTTGCACTTCGTGTTCTTGTACGCCTTGATCTTCTTCAGGGCCTTATAGGTGTTTTTGGCCTTCTTGGATCCCACCTGCATCTTGCCCGTGTTGCTCGTTTTCTTGAGGGTGCCGTTCTTGTACTTGTAGGTGAAGTCGGCACTGATGCCGCCGGCATAGTACGACATCTGGGTGAAGGTGATGGTGATGGAGTTGCCGGACACCTTTTTGATGTCGCCGCTCGGGTGGTAGCCGATCTTGCTGCCGAATCCCTTGTTGCAGTCGATCACTCTGCGAAGGTAGTCGCCGTCTTTCTTCCAGAGCGAGCATACCTCGGCATCGTCGTTGTCTGACCAGGCGCAGAGGTATAGGTAGGGAGTGCCGTTTGCGAGGTTGACGAGACGAGCCCTGATTCCGTAGTAGCGCGTGTCGAACCGCCATCTATCTCCGTTGACATTCACATAGAAGCATTCGCCCACATCGTCCCAATGAAAGTAATAATCAGTCTCGATCCCGATGGTGTCGGGCTGTCCGTCGCCAGTAATGTCATACTTGGTATACGTCGTATCTGGCTTTAGAGTGTGAATCGTCGCGCCCTTGGTGGCCTTGGGCGAGGCGGCGAAGGCGTCTGCGGGCGTGGCCGCCAGCAGCGCCGTGGCGGCCAGCAGCGCCGCGATAATCGCGACGACGGCCGCGCGTCCCCAACGCGCGAACCTGGTATTTGCTTGCATAGTTTTCCTTTCTCTCGGGGTTGGCTTGTGAGCGGTCGGTCATTACGACGGCCGACAGGCGCGGTAACGGTTGCTGAGAAAGATTTGCTCAGATCGCAGCCGGGTTGGTGGGGTTACGGCGGTTAGTTCTCGAGCGGGCGCTAAACGATGGAATACCGGAAGTATTAGGCTACGAGGGGAGGGAAAACGGGGCGAAACGAAGGCAACATTTCCCGAGTGAGCCCCGAATGCGATGCTCGTTGAGCGCTTATGAGCCCAGGGGGGGGGTCTGCCTTTTTGCCATGGGGAACCTCTCCATTTCGTCTTGCGGCTGGCCCCATTATAGTCCCGCCCGCCAGCGGAAACAATGACCAGATGGCGTGGTATTACTATGTATCTCAACCGGCTGGGACGGGGGGAACAAACTATTCCATTCGTTTCGTGAGGATTGGCTTGATGTAGTTCTTGGTTAGGTTGCGTTTCCCTCGGAAGAATTCTATTTCCGACGAACTTAGTTCGGATGTCTCATACTTCAGACATAGAAGCTCAAGGAAGACGAGGGCAATCAGATAGTAAGGCGCGTGGTGCTCGTAGGGGCCGAAGTCGCCCGATTCATCGATGAAGATGCTGAGATCAGCCATAACCCCTCCTGCCCCCTAATGCCCCATGAAAAGAAAATGGCGGGGAGAAAGTCCCCGCCCAAGGGTGGACCAGGGCCTTGCGGCCAGCCCAGAAACTGTAATTACTTATACCATGGCGCTTCCTCCTAGGCAAGAATATTTTCCTTATGTGCAAAAATTCTTTACCTGTGGGCAAAGCTTTGTAGTTGCTTCTAATGGCGCATGCGACTTAAGCCAATATTGCGACGGCTTAACCTATATCACAAGAAAAAGGGCATCGCGAGTGCGACGCCCTGGTAGGTTTTTGACGGGTGCTGGGGTTGCTGCGCTCTAGAAGCGCTTCACGTACCTGCGTAGGTTAGAGGGAACGTCGCTCGACTTGAACTTTCCCATGCTGCTGCTTCCGCTGTAACCGAGGTATCCTTTGCCGTAGCGGTTCTCCAGTGTCCTGCGGTCGTCGTCATAGTAATAGTACGTGTTCTTGGCTACGCGCGCGCGGTAGCCTGGCCGTTTGTCGGACGAGCCCGGCGCTGTCTTGGTGCGCGTGAGTGAGATTTTCGCTCTGGTTACGTTGGAAGTGCTGGCAACGAACCTCCCGTTGTTGTCCAGGTGTGCGGGGAAAAGGTAGGCCTTCCCGTTCTTGACGTACATGAAATGTCCGCCCGAGCTCCCGGTGTGCCACCAGCCGTTCAGACTCTTCATTGCTTTCTGCGCATGGGTGAGGCCCTTCACCGTCACCTTGCAGGTGAGCTTCTTCTTGCCCACCTTGGCCGTGATGGTGGCCTTGCCCGCCTTCTTGGCCGTCACCTTGCCGGCCTTGGACACCGTGGCGACCTTCTTGTTGGAGGACGCCCACTTCACCTTGGCCTTGCCGGCATTCTTCACTTTCAAGGTGAAGGCCTTGCCCTTTGTCAGCGTCTTGCTCGCGGCGCTGAGCTTCGGCGCCTTCTTGGCGGCGGCGAAGGCGTCGCCCGGCGTGGCCGCCACGAGCCCTATGGCTGCCAGAGACAACGTGAGGCACGCGATGATAGTGAGTCGCCCCCATCGTACGAATCTGATACTTTCCTGCATGGCCGCTCCTTCCTCTTGGGTTCCGATTATATGCGAATGAGTGCGGACAGCAAGATGCGACTGCATCCGAAGTTGCTACTTCTTCGTCTTCACTGCTTTGGCGGCCGACCATGCGGAGTAGTAGGTCTTCTTGCCGACCTTCTTGTACGTGCGCATCTGCACGTAGTACTTCTTGCCGGCCTTCAGCTTGGAGACTTTCAGGCTCGAGCGCTTGGCACCCTTCACGGTGGCCTTCTTCGCGCCCTTCATGGACTTCTTGGTGGCATAGCGCACCTGGTAGCCGTCGGTCTGCGAGGCGGCCAGCTTGCCCCACTTCACCGCGAAGCCCTTCTTGGTCAGCGAGAGCTTCTTGATCGTCGGCGCCTTGGGCCTCACCTGGAACGTCTTCGTGACCGAGAACCGGTACGCCCCCTTGCCGGTGATGGTGACCGTGGCCGCGCCGAGGCCTCCCGCACCGGAATAGCTCACCGTGTAGTCGACGCCCTCCCGCAGCGTAATGCCCCCGACTACGATGGTGATGGGCGGCCGCGCCAATCCCCCGGGCGCGAAGTCCGCATCGCCCACAGCGATGTCGGAGGGGTTGACGGGGATGGGAGTGTTGGGGGCGGTTTCGCTTGGAGTGTTATGCGAGTTGCCTGGCTTGTCTATGCCAGAATTGGGATTATCGGGCTCTGGGTTATCTGGTTTTGGATCTGTGGGTCTCGAGGGGTCCACGACAGTTGGGCTGATTCCAACGCTATTCTCGATGAGTGCGGAAAGCTTCCCGTTGTTGGGGGTGACTTTAATGGTTCTTAGCGAGTTGCATTCGGTGAGGACGTCGTTTGTCGCTGTGCTTTCTGTTACATTCCAACCGGAAAGATCAAGCGATACGAGTCGGGAGCAGCCTTGGAACATGAAGTCCATGTCAGCAATTTCTGATACGTTCCAGCCCGAGAGGTCGAGCGACGTGAGAGCGGAACAGTTGTAGAACATCGAAAGCATATAGTCTACCTCTGATACATCCCACCCGGAAAGGTTAAGGGTCGTGAGTTCGGTGCAGCCATCGAACATGCTGTCTGCCCCTCTCACTTTCCAGCCAGAAAGGTCGAGCGATGTGAGCTTCGAGCATCCTGTAAACATTTTGCTGACATTAGCATCAAACCCGCTGTTAAACCACCATTGACATAGGCCCGCAATCGGTACACGCAGAAAGGGGCCTCCCGCTACGATGCGATTGTCGAGAAAGCACCGGAGAGGAGGCCCCGTGGGCAAGATTATAGACCAAGTGAGGGGGATGTCGCTGGCGGAGAAGAGGGAGCTCGCCGAGGCGCTGAGGGAGGCCATCGCCGAGGAGCTGGCCTCCGGCGCGGGCGAGCCCGACCGCTGCCCGCGGTGCGGCTGCCCCGCCTTCGTGAGGAAGGGGCGGGACGCGGCCGGGCGCCAGAGGTGGCTGTGCCGGGGCTGCGGCCGGACCTTCGGCGCCGGCACGCTCGGCCTGCTCGCGCGCTCGAAGCTGCCGGCGGCGGCGTGGATGGAGTTCGCGGCCTGCATGGCCGACGCGCTGCCGCTGCGGGAGACGGCGGCCCGGGTCGGGGTCTCCCTGTACACGGCGTGGTTCATGAGGATGCGCGTCTGCGAGGTGATGGGGCGCCGCCTGCTCCCGGCGCGCGGGGACGCCTTCGAGATGGACGGGACCTACTTCCCCGAGTCGATGCCCGGGAACCACTCCCGCGGCTGGTACGAGCTGGGGCGGCCCGCGCACCGTACCGGGCACGACGCGCCCCGCGCCGGGCTCGGCGGGTCGGTCTGCGTGCTGTGCGGCGCCGGCGAGACCGGCGACTGCTTCTGCGAGCTGGCCGACGGCGCGGAGGCATCCGCGGACGTGTCGCTCGTGGCGTCGAGGAGGCTGCCGGCCTCCTGCTCGGTGGCCACCGACGGGCGCCGCTCCTACGCCGGGTCCCTCGGCGGCAGGCCCCACGAGGTGCGCCCGAGCAGGGAGCTGGAGATGGTCAACTCGCTGCACTCCAGGCTCAAGGCGTTCGTCGGGCGCTTCAACGGGGTGTCGAACCGGCGGCTGCAGCGCTACCTCGACTGGTTCTGCTGGCGGGAGCAGTTCCGCCGCAGCGCCCGCGACCGGCGCGAGCTGCTGTTCGCCCACGAGGCCTCGGGCACCTACGTGTGCACCCGCGAGCTGACGCACCTGGAGTCGCACCCCTTCCTGAGCCTGGCGAACCGCGTC
The DNA here is from genome assembly GCA_947573925.1 of uncultured Enterorhabdus sp. Classification (GTDB taxonomy): domain Bacteria; phylum Actinomycetota; class Coriobacteriia; order Coriobacteriales; family Eggerthellaceae; genus Adlercreutzia. The sequence goes on from CANPHS010000009.1 coordinate 27,867, forward strand.
GGCATCGGGGAGCGGTACGGCTACATGTCACTGGTGGTTTAACAGCGGGGCATCAAATACATTCCAGCCTGCAAGGTTGAGCAAAGCGAGCTCGTAGCAGCCTTGGAACATGCAGAACATATCTCTTACCTTTGATACATCAAGATTATGCAGGTCGGCGGTCCTCGTGTTTGAAAACATGCCTAAATTAATCTTCTCGTAGGGCCAGACGATCTTTTCGGGTGTTTTGATGCTGGCAACCGATTCGATTGCGGCAGACTCTTCTACCCCAAGACCGTCAAGGTTACCAGGCACACTTGTCACATAGCCGCCGTGCTCATTCATGTATTTATCGTTAGCGTTCGGGGTGTTTTGTATGATAGCAACGTTATCATCCCTATCAGTTGAACCATAAATAACAATGTATACTTCGCTATTTGATGCCCAAGCCTCTTTTGCGAATAGAAGCGATTGAGCCGGGATACAGGCGATGCAGAGGAGCGCCGCGAGAAGCATTCTTATTGTTTTGTTTGGTAAGACTGATTTGGTGCGAGATATATCGTAAAGGGATTGTTCGGCCCCGTTCTCGTTCATCGCTGTCCCTCCCTTCCGCAAACGGGGCGGGATTGCGTGGGCCGAGATAGCTCGAAGAGCGCAAGTGCTACGCGATTATCTGGGGGGGGGTCCGCCTTTGTGCCATGGGACGTCTCTCCATTTCGTCTTGTGGAACAGCCCCATTATAGGCTTTGCGGCCAGCGGAAACAATGACCAGATGGCGTGGTGTTATCGAGCGCAGGGTCGGCGCTTGGTGGATCAACGGCGCGTTAAATTATTCTCTATTTCCTCCAGTAAATTGTGTATAATGCAACTTACTGGAGGAAATATGGTAAAAACGACGAAGATGCTGCAAGAGGAACTTGCGAGCTATGGCGACCCGGCGAATAAAATCGCTCGCTTGGCGCGGGCGGGCGAACTCGTGCCGGTTGTTCGCGGCTTGTACGAGACTGACCCTGCCACTTCACCGTGGGTGCTCGCCGGTTGCATTTACGGCCCTTCTTACGTTTCATTCGATGCCGCTCTCGCTTACCATGGCCTCATCCCCGAAGGGGTCCGATCTATAACAAGTGCCACGTTCGAGAAGCGCAAGAGCAAGGCCTACGACACGCCATTCGGTGCGTTCCTCTATCGTGACGTGCCTTCTCGGGCTTTTCCCCATGGTCTTGTGGTGGCCGAAGAGGGCGGCCGTCCCTTTCGCATTGCCTGTGCCGAGAAGGCGTTGTGCGACAAGCTATACGACTTGCATCCGGTGTCTTCGCGACGGGAGCTTGCTCGTCTGCTCGCGGAAGATCTGCGCATTGAGGCCGCGACGCTCGCGCAACTCGACGACGAATACGTCGACTTTCTCGCCGACCAGTACCAGAGCCGCAATGTACGTTTATTCGCGGCATTGCTGGAAAGGGGGCTGCCCTATGAATAGCGCCATCGAGCGTATGCTTGCGCCCTATGAGGCTGTCACGCTTGCCGACCGGAAAAATGCCACAAAGGAGGTTATCCAGGAGATCGTCCTATGCGGTCTCTCGCGAGCGGGATTTTTCGATAGGGCGGCATTTTATGGCGGAACGGCTCTGCGCATATTCTATGGTCTTGACCGTTTTTCCGAGGACCTCGATTTCTCGCTCATGACCCCCGACGCTTTTTTCGAACTGAGCCGGTATTTTACTGGGCTTGAAAAGGAGGCACGTTCGTTCGGGCTGAATGTGGAAGTTTCCAAGAAGGACAAGGCAAACGAATCAGACATACATTCCGCGTTTCTGAAAGGCAACACGCGGGAGCATCTGCTGATGTTCTACCCTGCAGATGATGCGGAAAGCGGAGTGGCCCCTGACGAGAAAATAAAGGTAAAGTTCGAGGTTGATGTGAATCCGCCGGCCCATGCGCATTTTCGGCGCACCTATCGTTTGTTGCCCGTTCCCTACGAGGTGAATTTGTATGACGAGCCATCTCTTTTTGCCAGGAAGATTCATGCGGTACTTTGTCGCGGCTGGAAGAATCGCGTTAAGGGACGCGATCTCTACGACTATTTGTTCTATCTCTCGCGTAAGACTCCCGTCAATCTGCCCCATCTCGGCGCACGGCTTGCGCAGACGGGTCATCTTGCGGAAGGGGAGCAGCTTGATCTGGCGTCGTTGCGCAAGATGCTGACTGAGCGATTTGCGGCTATCGACTTCGCCGATGCTAAGCGAGATGTGGAGCCCTTTATCGGCGATACTCGCACGCTGGACCTATGGGGTGCCGACCTTTTCGGCGAAGTGACCCGATCGCTCTGCGCTGAATGAGGGGCGGGAGGCCGTATTCGCAGGCGCGGTTTTAGCGGAAGCGAAACTACATTCGCTTCCGCTATTCAGAATGAACGGAAGTGAGTTGTGGCGATGGGGGCTGTTGTGACCCTGCTGTGAGTTGCGCGAGTCTCTGCCAGCCTTTCTTGCCGCCCCCCTTCCGTGACGCTTTGGCGTGGTTGGGGGTGTGGGCGGCGGCCTGTTCGCGTGGGCGTGGTACACTTTTGCGGTTGAAAACCAAAGGCCCCTCGGCGGTTCGGGTGCAGGAGGCAGTGGCGGATGCGTGTTTCGCGTCTGGCCGTTGCTGCGCCTCGGCCGTCGCCCCAACCAACGAAAGCGATTCCATGGCTGATTTCATTGAAGGCAAGCGCCCGGTTATCGAGGCGCTGCGCACCCACGTGCCGCTGAAGTACATCCTCATGGCCGACAACCTGAGTCAGGGCGATTCCATCGTGCGCGACATCCAGCGCAAGGCGAAGAATTTGGACGTGCCCATCAAGAAGGTGTCGAAGAAGAAGCTCGACGAGATTTCCGAGCGCGGCAGCCACCAGGGCGTCATGGCCGAGGCAGCCCCCTTCGGCTACGTGAACGTGACCGCCATTCTGGACGCGGCGAGGCAATCGGCCGAGGAGCACGACGGCCGCGCCCTCATCGTGGTGCTCGACCACATCACCGATGCGGGGAACCTGGGCGCCATCGCCCGGTCGGCGGAATCGGTGGGGGCCGCGGGCCTCATCATCCCGAACAAGCGGGCGGCCCGGGTGACGGCGGCCACCTACAAGAGCTCGGCCGGCGCTATCTCGCACATTCCCGTGAGCCAGGTGGCCAACCTGGTCAGCTGCCTGGAGCGCCTGAAGGACGAGGGCTTCTGGGTGTGCGCCGCCACCGAGCACGCAAGCGACCTCATTTGGGACGCGAACCTGAAGGGGAAGATCGCGCTCGTCATGGGCAACGAGGGCGACGGCGTGTCGCGCCTCGTGCTGGAGAACTGCGACTTCGGCGTGAAACTGCCCCAGGTGGGCGAGATTTCCTCGCTGAACGTGGCTCAGGCCAGCACCGCGTGCATGTACGAGTGGTTGCGCCAGAACTGGTAAGTTCCGCCGTTGCTGACGCAACGACGGGAACGCCGATGCTGCGGTTCCGACAGGCACCTGGACTTGCACTTCACCGCTTGCCTTCGCGTAACGAAGTACGCTCAGCCGCGGTTCAACACAATTCCAGGCACCTGTCGAAACCTCGCTGACTTCCTTGGGCAAACCAGTGATTTTGGATAAATAATTATGGGAAAGACAAGAAAGAAACTCCTGATCGTCGATGGGTACAACGTGCTGCGTTCGGGCAGTCGGTACCGGTGGCAGCCGCGGGCCGACGAGGACTACACCGACGACTTCTTCAACACCGCCCGGGAGCGGCTCATCAACGACGTGGTGAACTACGCCGGCCGCGACATGGGCGCCATCATCGTGTTCGATGCGGCCGACAACGAGCTGTCCCAGGGCAGCCGCACGAAGATCGGCGGCATTCAGGTGATCTTCTCGCCGGCGGGACAGTCGGCCGACAAGGTGATCGAGAAGCTGGCCTACGATGCGGGCAAACGCGGCGTGGAGACCATGGTGGTCACGAGCGACGCCGCCATTCAGGACACGGTGTTCGGCGGCGGCGTGGACCGCATGAGCGCCGACGGGTTCTCCCACGAGATGAGCGAGTACGACGAGGACGCCCGCTTGGACGACACCCCCAAGGTGGCCCCCAAGCGCACCGTGGCCGACCGCATCTCCCCCGACGCCCTGGCCAAGTTGAAGGCGCTGCGCGACGGGAAGTAGGGGGTGCGGGGCCGTCCGGCATGGCGCGGGCGGCGGGGAACTGGAGCGGCTTTTGCGGAAATTCGGGGAGTTTCACCAGTTCACGCGCGTCGCAACCAATAATTGCGGGAAATGACAACTTGAATCGGTCGCGCGGGCGGCGGGGTTTCGGTAGGCTCGGAGCGTATCCGATGGCAACCGCAGGAGAAAGGCAGCACACCATGAACGTAGAGATCGCCGAGCGTCTGGCCGCCCGTCGCAAGCAGGCGGGGCTTTCCCAAGAGGCCCTGGCCGAGAAGTTGGGGGTGTCACGCCAGGCGGTTTCCAAATGGGAGCGGTCGGAGTCGTCGCCCGACACGGACAACCTCATCGCCCTGGCGAAGCTGTACGGCGTGTCCCTGGACGAGCTGCTGTACGTGGACGACGCCATCGCCGACGACGTGGCCTTCGAGGCGGCCGACCGAGCGGCAACGGCCGATGCAACGGCCGAGCCACCGGTGGAGGACGGCTCCGTGCATATCGGCTTCGACGGCATCCATGTGGAAGACGGCAAGGACCACGTGCACATCAGCTGGTCCGAGGGCGTGCACGTGGTGGACCGCCACGGCCAGGAAGTGCACGTGGGCTGGGACGGCGTGCGCGTGAACGCCACGGAGCCCGGCGCCGTCGACCACATCTTCGACCGCGGCTCATCCTTCGATGCTATCGATTCCGAGTTCGCCAAGCAGTGGCTGAAATTCCCCTTCTGGGCCGTGGTGCTGGTGGCCTATCTGCTACTGGGCATCTTCAGCGGCGCCTGGTGGCAAGGGCTGTTCCTGCTGTTCCTCATTCCCGTGTACTACATTGTGGGGGCGGCCATCGTGTCGCGCCGCGTGGCTCCACTGCTCTGCGGTCTGTACCCCATTGCCGCCACGGCCTGGTTCTTTTGGATGGCCTTTATCGTGGGCTCATGGCACCCGGCTTGGGCCATCTTCCTCACCATCCCGCTCGTGGAAGTGCTCATTGTGAAAGTGTCCGAGCGCTGGCACCGCCGCCACGACACCATCGAAGTGACAGTGGAATAAAGCCCGCGATTCTACCGATAGGCTCGTTGTCTTCAAATGAAACTATCTCCCGAGAGATACTATGATATACTGCCATTCGTATCTCTCGGGAGATAGGATTGTTTATGGAAGTGCTCACCCTGTATCACGGTTCGTCGGCAGTTATCGCGCAGCCGCAGTTTGGGCTGGGGCGGCCCTACAACGATTACGGCCGGGGTTTTTACTGCACGGAACACAAGGAGTTGGCGCGGGAATGGGCCTGCGCCCAAGAAGGCGCTGACGGATTCGCCAACGCCTACGAGTTTGATCCCGAAGGCTTTTCTGTGCTGCGTTTGAGCGATCCGGCCTATTCGGTGCTGCACTGGCTCGCGCTTCTGCTGGAGCATCGCATCGTGGATGCGCGCACGCCCGTGGCCATCGAGGGCAAGAAGTACCTGCGCGAACATTTCCCTATTCCCGTTGAAAGCTACGACATGGTCATCGGTTGGCGAGCCGATGACAGTTACTTCACCTTCGCTCGGGCCTTTCTGCGCAACGATATTTCCCTGGAACAGTTGACGCGTGCCATGCGTCTGGGAGATTTGGGGGAACAGGTGGTGCTGAAAAGCGAGCGGGCCTTCCGGCGCATTCGGTTCCTCGGTGCGGAAGCGGTACCGGCGCATGTGTATTACCCGCGTCGTCTGGCCCGGGATGAGCGGGCGCGCGCCTTGTATCGCGAAGAAGCGCAGCGTCAGGGCATCGAAGGCGTGTACATGCGCGACATCCTTCAAGGGAGGGCTGAGGATTATGCGGGCCTATGATCGGGAATACCTGTTCGACGCTATGGAGACGCTGGGCGAGGCGTTTGACTGTGCGGCGAATCGGATGGATATGCCGCTGCAGGAATTCTTCGAGATGTTCGTGTCCACGGGCGTCGCTGATGCCTTCGGTGCGGGCGCTCCGCGTTATGTGGCGGGCACGTCGGGGGCCGAATTGGTGCTGGACGTGTGCTACCGCGCCGGTGTGGATGCGGGCGTGCCCCTGGTGGATTTGCTTAGCTATGGGGAGGGACCGGCCTATTGGTGCGGATGGTCGCTGGCGTTTTGGCAGTGGCGCACGGGGCGTCCCTTCCGCAATATAGCCCAGCTGGTAACCATGGATGAGCTGGCGGCGTGGTACCATCCGCTTCATGAGGCGCCCGAAGAGAAGTTCGTCGAAGTGGCCGAGAGCCACGTGCGTCCGTTGCCCGCGCCGCTGAAGCGCGTGCGCGAGGAGCGCGGGCTGTCCCAAGCGGCATTGGCGGAGCGGTCGGGAGTGTCGCTGCGGGCCATTCAACAGTACGAGCAGCGGAAGAAGAACATCAACCATGGGCAGGGCCAGGCGCTGTACCGCTTGTCATTGGCGCTCGGATGCCGCATAGAAGATATACTGGAGTACCCCCTTGATGACGATTGGCGGTAAAATACCAGTTCAGCGGTGGGGCAACTGACGGTTGTCAGGGCGGGGCGCGGGAAATTTTGAAATTGACCACAAAGGGTGCTGGTGCAACCGGCGGCGATTCCATAGGGTGAAAGGCGAGATGTGACGACAAGCAGGACACGAAAGGGAACCATGATGAACGTGGAGATTGCCCAGCGTCTCGCCGAGCTGCGCCGGGAGCGCGGCTTTTCCCAGGAGGGTTTGGCCGAGCAGCTGGGGCTGTCGCGCCAGGCCGTTTCCAAGTGGGAACGGGCCGAATCGGCGCCCGATATGGGGAACCTCATCGCACTGGCCGACTTGTACGACGTGACGTTGGACGAGCTGCTGCGTGTGAGCCCCGAGGTGGAAGAGGATGTGCGCTACGAGGCCCGGGAGCGCAGCCGCACGGCCGAGGCCCAGGCGGCGGAAGCGGCGGAAGTGGCTCGCGAGGCTGCCGAGCGGGCCGAGGCCGCGGCCGTGGCCGCCGTGACGGCCGAGGGCGACGGGCCCCAGAAGGTGGTCGTGGAGGTGAACGCCGCCCCGGCCGCAGCGTCGTCGATGGGACCGGCTGGCTGCGGTGCCGGCGTTGCGCCCGGGGCGGCGAGGCCGGGTGCTCCCGGGCCGCCCCATGCGCCTGCGGGGCAGTACTACGCGTCGCACCCGTCGATGCCGCAAGCGCCGGTGCCCCCGATGCCGTCCATGCCGCAGCCGCCGATGGCGCCCATGCCCCCGCAGGTTCCCCAACCGCCGCAGCCGCCTCAGTCGAAAAATCCCCTGCGGTCGTTTCCCTACCCGCTGCTGTGCGCGGTCATCTTCCTGCTCGTGGGCTTCTGCTTCGGGTGGTGGCATTCGGCGTGGGTGATCTTCCTCACCATTCCGTTCTGGTACTGGATTGTGGGCACGCTGGAGAGCGACCCGGCCTACCGCGCATGGCTGGCCGAGCGCGAGCGGGCGGCGGTGAGTCCCGTTGAGGTAGCGGCCGGTGCGCCGGTCTCGGCTGATGCGCCGGCGCCGGCTGAACGTCCAGCTTCGGTGGATGCGCCGGCACCGGCTCCCGTCGGCGCTTCAGCTCCGGCGCCGGCTTCGTCCGAGGTCGGAGCTCCGGCCGATTCCCCTTCCGATGAAGGGGGTGCGCGATGAAACTGGCGACGAGCACCTACGTGAAGATCGCGCTCATCGTCGTGCTGTGCCTGGGCGTGTGCGGATTTTTCGGCGGCTGTGGCCGAGGACTGTGGTGGCCGGGACTGGTGGCGCCGGGTGGTTTGCTCGGCTGCGGTGCATGGCTCGTTCCCGCAGTGAGCGAGATCGACGGCGTCGTGCAGTCCGACACGCCCGAAACCACCACCGAGGGCAGCCATTTCGAAGTCGATTCAAACGAAATCAAGCGCATCGAGTTGAATTGGCTGGCCGGTAACGTTGACGTACGGGTCGTGCCCGGTGCGGAAACGCACGGCAAGATTGTCGTCGATGAAAAAGTGCAGAGCGGCTCATCGCCGGTTATGGTGTGCGACGCGGTCGGCGAGGAGCTGGCCATCAACTATATGGAAGGATCGGAAGGCCTGTCGGGCTGTTCGATGGGATGGCGCGGCGAGAAAAGTTTGACGGTTCTGATCCCCGACGATTTGAACGACCAGCTTGAGACGCTCGATGTCGAGGCGGCATCTGGGCGGTACGAGATTGCCGGGGTGTCGTGCCGAAGGTTGAACCTGGGCGTGGCTTCGGGCGAGCTGAACGCGACGGACGTGACGGCTGGGACGGTGGATGTGGCCCAAGCGAGCGGTCGCGTCAATGTGGAGGGCTTCATCGACGGTGCGCTGAGCATCGATCAAGCTTCCGGTGATTGCTCGGTGGTATCGCGAGATGCCACGCCGGGAAAGATTACGGGAACGCTGATGTCGGGCACGCTTCGGGTTGGGCTTCCCGCCGATGCAATTGTGGATTGTGCAGTCGATAAGATGAGCGGCTCCTTTACGACGACGTTGCCCAATTCTGTCGAAGCGGGAATGGCCGCTACCTGCACCTTGGATTTCGACATGTCGAGTGGCAACTTCACCCTGGATGCCGCCTAAGTGGGACAGCTTGCCCGGCAAAGTGTCCCGAATGGGACAACTTACCCGGTAAAGTGTCCCAAAAGGAAACGCCCTCCGAGGAGGGCGTTTCTGCTGTCGGGGTATGTTGCGGAAGTGCGAAACGGCGGGGCGGCTTAGCGCTGGCCGAAGAGGTCGTCCAGGTTCAGGCCGCGGCCGTCCTGCCCGTAGGGGTCACCATAGCCGTAGCCGTTGCCGCCGTCCTGGCCGTAGCCGTAGGCGTCGCCCTGCTCGGGCATCGACTGCTCCAGCTGCTTCTTGGCCTCGGCGGCGGCCTTCTGGCTGGCGGCGTCGTCGCCCAGAGTCACCTGGATCTCCTGCTCCTGGCCGCCCCGGTTCACGGTGAGCGTCACGGTCTCGCCGGGCTGCTCGCCGCGCACGGCCAGCATGAGGTCGCTCGCGCCTTCCACCTTCTCGCCGTTCAGGGCCGTGATGATGTCGCCTTCCTGCAGGCCCGCGGCCTCGGCACCGGAGCCGGCCGCCACGCTGGCCACGTAGGCGCCGCTCTCGGAGGCCAAGCCGTTGGCGCCGGCCATCTGGTCGTTCACCGTGGACAGGCTCACGCCGAGCTGGGCATGGGTCGGGGTTTCGCCGGCGATGATCTGCTGGGCCAGGTTCACGGCGTAGTTCGCCGGGATGGCGAAGCCCACGCCGGAGTAGTTGCCCGAATAGGAGGTGATCAGCGTGTTGATGCCGATGAGCTTGCCGTCGGAGTCAACCATGGCGCCGCCGGAGTTGCCGGGGTTGATGGCCGCGTCGGTCTGGATCATGTTCGGGTAGATGGTGGTCTCCCCGGAGCCGCCGGCCTGGGCCGAAGCGCTCGCGTCCATGATCTGCGAACGGCTCGTGGCGGACACGATGCCCGTGGCCACGGACTGCTCCAGGCCGAAGGGGGCGCCGAGGGTCATGACCCACTCGCCGACGTTCAGGTCGTCGGAGTTGCCCAGCTCCATAGGGGTAAGGCCGCTGGCGTCCTTGGCCTTCAGCACGGCCACGTCGGAGGAGGGGTCGGCGCCCACCAGCTCGGCGTCGTAGGTCTCGCCGGCGATGGTCACTTGGAAGGTGTCGCCGCCGTCCACCACGTGGTTGTTGGTGATGAGGTAGCCGTCCTCGGTCATCACGACGCCGGAGCCGGTGCCCGTGGCCTGCATCTGGCCGCCCGCGTTGGCGTACACCTCCACGAACACGACGGAGGGCAGGCACTTGGCCGCCACGGTCTCGGCCAGGGTCTCGCCGTTCTGGGGCGTGAGGGCGGCCTGGGTGATGGGGGCCGGGTTGTTGGCGGCCTCGGCGGTGTTGGGGTTGATGACGGCGCCGTTGATGCCGAGGGCCAGCATGCAGGCCATGGCCGCGCCGGCGAACCCGGTCAGGAAGGTGCGGCTGCGGGACTTGTTGGCCTCGGGCACCGTCTCGGCCACGGAGGCGGCCACCGAGCGGTCGATGTCGAAGGCGTCGGTGCCGTCGGCGATGATCTCGGCCGGACGGGCATGGTTGCCGCGGAGGGAAGCGTTGGTGAAGTTGGTCATGAAGGGCTCCTTTTTGAAGGGGGTCTGCTTTTTGCTGAGGTGCACAATACACGGCTCCGCACAGCTTTTTCCCCACGGCAACCCCCTGTCACGCCCCCGACACGCAGATACACCACCTGGAGTAGTCCCAGCGGATGACCCCCCCTCCGGCTGCCCCGTTCGACCCGCCCGCCACCCGACCCGTGGGGAAGTGATCAGATAAGGGGTGGACGGACCTAGAGATCAAAAGCCATAACACAGAAAAACAG
>CANPHS010000010.1 GCA_947573925.1 uncultured Enterorhabdus sp.
GCGGCGGCACCTTCGACGTGTCGGTGCTGGAGCTCGGCGACGGCGTGTTCGAGGTAGCCTCCACCGCCGGCGACAACCACCTGGGCGGCGACGACTGGGACCAGCGCATCATCGACTGGATGGCCGACAAGTTCCAGGCCGAGAACGGCATCGACCTGCGCAAGGACCCCATGGCCCTGCAGCGTCTGAAGGAAGCAGCCGAGAAGGCGAAGATGGAGCTGTCCTCCACCAGCCAGACCAACATCAACCTGCCCTTCATCACCGCCGACGCCTCCGGCCCGAAGCACCTCGATCTCACGCTCACCCGCGCCGAGTTCGAGCGCATCACCAAGGACCTGCTGGACCGTTGCAAGAAGCCGGTTGAGCAGGCGCTCAAGGACGCCGGCCTGAAAATGGGCGAAGTGGACGAGGTCATCCTCGTCGGCGGCTCCACCCGTATGCCCGCCGTGCAGGAGCTCGTGAAGCAGCTGACCGGCAAGGCCCCGAACATGTCCGTGAACCCGGACGAAGTGGTGGCCATGGGCGCTGCCGTCCAGGGCGGCGTGCTCGCCGGCGACGTGCAGGGCATCCTGCTGCTGGACGTCACCCCGCTGTCCCTCGGCGTTGAGACCATGGGCGGCGTGATGACCAAGATGATCGAGCGCAACACCACCATCCCGACCCGCAAGACCGAGATCTACTCCACGGCCGCCGATAACCAGACCTCCGTCGAGGTGCACGTCCTGCAGGGCGAGCGCGACATGGCCGCCGGCAACAAGACGCTGGGCCGCTTCCAGCTGACCGGCATCCCGGCTGCCCGCCGCGGCGTGCCGCAGATCGAGGTCACCTTCGACATCGACGCCAACGGCATCGTGAACGTGTCCGCTAAGGACCTCGGCACTGGCAAGCAGCAGCAGATCACCATTTCCGGCTCCACCGCCCTGTCCGACGACGAAGTGGACCGTATGGTGAAGGACGCCGAGCAGCACGCCGAGGAGGACGCTGCCCGCAAGGAAGAGGCCGAGGTGCGCAACAACGCCGACGCCCTGGTGAACGCCACGCAGCAGACCCTGGACGAGCTGGGCGACAAGGTGCCGGCCGACGCCAAGACCCAGGCCGAGGAGGCCATCGCCGAGACCCGCACTGCCCTTGAGGGCACCGACATCGACGCCATCAAGGCGGCCACTGAGAAGATCCAGCAGGCCGGCTACAAGCTCGCCGAGGTCGTGTACTCCACCGAGGGTGCCGCCGCAGGCGCCCAGGCCGCCGCTGCCGAGACCGCTCCGGCCGACGACACCATCGAGGCCGACTACGAGGTCGTCGACGACGAGAAGGAAGGGAAGTAAGACCGATGACTGAGCCCGAGAAGGACAAGGTCACCTCTTCTACCCCCGCCGACGAGGTTGCTGCCGCCACGGCGGCGGCAACCGCTGCCGCGGACGGCGACCAGGCCGCCGAGGTGGCCGCCGACGCCGCCGCAGTGGCCGGCAACGAGGCCGGCGAGCTGGATTCCGAGCTTGAGAAGGCAGCGGCTGAGGCCGTGGCCGAGGTGATCGAGGAATCCCAGGAGCTGGCCGAGGCCAAGGCCTCGGCCGCCGACTGGCAGGACAAGTACGTGCGCCTGCACGCCGAGTGGGACACCTACCGCCGCCGCATGACCGAGCAGCGGGCCGCCGAGAAGCTGCTCGCCACCGAGAAGCTCATGGAGAGCCTCATCCCGGTCCTGGACGACTTCGTCCGCACGGTGGACTACGCCGAGACCAACGGCGAGGCCGGCCTGCTCGGCGGCGTGAAGGCCGTGCAGTCCAAGCTCGTGGACGTGCTGGGGAAGGGCGGCCTGGCCGTCATCAACCCCGAGGGCGAGGCCTTCGACGCCCTGGCCTGCCAGGCCGTGGGCACCGTGGACGACCCGAGCGTGCCCGACGAGACCGTGGCCCAGGTGTACCAGCTGGGCTACCGCATGGGCGACAAGGTGCTCAGGCCCGCCATGGTAACCATCACCACGGGCGGCCCGGCCCGCGAAAAGCCGGAAGAAGAGTAAGACTGATCGGGGGCGGCCACATCACGGTCGCCCTCATTCTTGGAACGTTGAATTCCAAGCAAACGACTAAACATTACGGAGGTGGAACGAATGGCGTCGACGCCTGATTACTACAAAACGCTAGGCGTTCCGCGCACCGCCACGGCCGACGAGATCAAGAAGGCCTTCCGCAAGCTCGCCCGCAAGCATCACCCCGATGCCGGCGGCGACGAGGCCAAGTTCAAGGAGCTGAACGAGGCTTACGAGGTGCTGAGCGACCAGAAGAAGCGCGATCTCTACGACCAGTACGGCACCGCGAACGAGAACCAGATTCCCCATGGATGGGGCGGCGGTCAGGGATTCAACGTCGAGGACATCTTCGGCGGGGGCGGCGGCTACGCCTCAGGGGGCGGCTTCGGCGGCAGCTGGGCCGACATTCTGGAAAGCATTCGCAGCGGCGAAGGTGCGTTTGGAAGCAACTGGGACTTCGGCGGCGGCTTCGGCGGCCAGCCCCAGCCCCGCCGTGGCCAGGACATGAACGTCACGCTGAACGTGACCTTCGACGAGGCCTTCAACGGCACGGAAAAGCGCATCACCGTGCGCATTCCCGGCAAGGACGAGGCCGACACCCACACGGTGAAGGTGCCTGCCGGCGCCGTGGACGGCGGCCGCGTGCGCTTGAAGGGTCAGGGCGCCCTGGGCGAGAACGGCGGTCCGGCCGGCGACTTGCTCATCACCACGAAGATCGACGAGCACCCCTACTTCGGCCGTGACAAGGCCGACGTGACGGTGACCCTGCCGGTGACCGTGGCCGAGGCGGCGCTGGGCGCATCCATTGTGGTGCCCACGCCCGACGGCAAGAAGATCAAGGTGAAGGTGCCCGCCGGCACCCAGGACGGCAAGGTGCTCACCATCAAGGGCAAGGGCGCCCCGGACGTGAAGCACAAGGGCCAGAACGGCAACTTGAAGATTCGCGTGGCCGTGGAAGTGCCCACCGAGATGAACGAGGCCCAGACCAAGGCCATGGAAGATTTCCAAGCAGCGACTGACAAGGAGATCAGACCATGGGCCTAGACGATAAGAACCGGCCGCTGTACATGATCAGCATCGCCGCCGAGCTGGCGGGCGTGCACCCGCAGACCCTGCGCTCCTACGAGCAGAAGGGCCTGGTCACCCCCCGGCGCACCAGCGGCAACACGCGCATGTACTCCCAGGCCGACATCGACCGGCTCAACCTCATCAACGAGCTGACGAGCGAGGGCATCAACCTCGCCGGCGTCACCCGCATCCTGGATTTGCAGAGCCGGCTCGACGAGCGCGAGGAAGAGGTGGAGGACCTGCACGCGCGGGTGCGCCGCCTCGCCGATCGCGTCCGAGAACTGGAAAACCGCGCCACCGTCGGCCACATCGCTTTGCGCCGTCTGCCCTGACGGGCAGACGGACTGCCCGACGCTGCGGTTCCGACAGGCACCTGGCCTTGCCCCTTGTTTGGGGCACGGCGTTGGCCCAAGCCAACTTGGCCCCAAGGCGGGGCAATTCCAGGCACCTGTCGGAACCTCGCTGACGTTGCGAACGACCTGTGGATTGAGTAAAAAATTATTCAACCATGGTTGAGCGAAGCGAGAACACGGGGTGTTCTGACCGAGCGAGTTCCGCAGCGACTGAAACAGGACTAAATGTCCTGTTTCACAAAGCGAGGACTGTCTGAGCGAATCAGAATACCGCGTGGTCCCGCCCTCGAGGAATTTCAATTAAGGAGATGTTTATGAGACTAGATAAATTGGCGGTGACGGCGCAGGAGGCATTTCAGAACGCCATGGGCGTGGCTGGCGATGCCGATGCGGCCGTGATCGAGCCCATTCACCTGTTGAAGGCGCTGCTGGATTCCGACGAGAACAACCTCGCCGCCATCATCAAGCGCATCGGCGCCGACCCGGTCTGGCTGTCCCAGAACGTGGCCGACGAGATCGCCAAGATGCCCAAGCAGACCGGCGCCACCCCCATGGCCATGCCCGGCCAGGACCTCATCAAGGTCATCGACAACTCCGTGAAGATCGCCGAGAAGCTCGGCGACAGCTACGCCACGAGCGAGCATTTGCTCATCGCCCTGTCCGAGGACAAGGGCGCCGCGGGTCGCATTCTCACCACGGCCGGCGTCACGCGGAAGAACATCGAGGCGGCCTACGAGAGCCTGCGCGGCGACACCCGCGTCACCTCCCAGACCGACAAGACCCAGTTCGAGGCCTTGGAGCAGTTCGGTCAGAACCTCACCCAGCAGGCCCGCGAGGGCAAGTTGGACCCGGTCATCGGCCGTAACGAGGAAATTCGCCGCACCATCCAGGTGCTGTCCCGCCGCACGAAGAACAACCCCGTGCTCATCGGCGAGCCCGGCACCGGCAAGACGGCCATCGTGGAGGGTCTGGCCCAGCGCATCGTGGCCGGCGACGTGCCCTCGTCCCTGAAGGACCGCGAGATCGTGTCGCTCGATCTGGGCGCTATGATGGCCGGCGCGAAGTACCGCGGCGAGTTCGAGGACCGCTTGAAGAACGTGCTGCGCGAGGTGAAGGAAGCCGACGGCAGCATCATCCTGTTCATCGACGAGCTGCACACCATCGTCGGCGCCGGTGCCGGCGGCGACTCTTCCTTGGACGCCGGCAACATGCTGAAGCCGGCCCTGGCCCGCGGCGAGCTCCGCGCCATCGGCGCCACCACCCTGGATGAGTACCGCAAGTACATCGAGAAGGACGCCGCGCTGGAGCGCCGCTTCCAAACGGTGCTCGTGAGCGAGCCCACGGTGGAGGACACCATCGCCATCCTGCGCGGCTTGAAGGAGAAGTACGAGATCCACCACGGCGTGCGCATCACCGACGGCGCCATCGTGAGCGCCGCCGAGCTCTCCGACCGCTACATCACCGACCGCTTCCTGCCCGACAAGGCCATCGACCTCATGGACGAGGCGGCCAGCCGCCTGCGCATCGAGATCGACTCCATGCCCGAGGAGGTGGACGCCGCCGAGCGCAAGCTCATCCAGATGCAGATCGAGGAACAGGCCCTCATGAAGGAGTCCGACCAGGCCTCCCAGGAGCGCCTGGAGAAGCTGCGCCACGACATCGCCGCCGCCCGCGAGGTCCTGGACGCCCAGAAGGCCGAGTGGCAGAACGAGAAGGACGCCATCGTCAACGTGCAGAACTTGAAGGCCGAGCTCGAGAGCGCCCAGCTGGACGAGGAGCGGGCCACCCGCGAGGGCAACCTGCAAATGGCCTCCGAGATCCGCTACGCCCGCATTCCCCAGCTGCAGCAGTCGTTGCACGCGGCCGAGGAGCTGGTGAAAACGAAGCAGCAGGACGGCGCCATCCTGAAAGAGGAGGTCTCCGAAGAGGAGATCGCCTCGGTGGTGGCTGCCTGGACCGGCATTCCCGTGGCTAAGATGATGCAAGGCGAGATGGAGAAGCTCGTCGACCTGGAGGAAGTGCTGAAGGGCCGCGTCATCGGCCAGGACGAGGCCGTGTCCGTGGTGGCCGGCGCCATCCGCCGCAACCGCGCGGGCCTGTCCGACCCGAACCGCCCCATCGGCTCCTTCCTGTTTCTCGGCCCCACCGGCGTGGGCAAGACCGAGCTGGCGAAGACGCTGGCCGAGTACTTGTTCGACTCCGAGAAGGCCATGGTGCGCATCGACATGTCCGAGTACATGGAGAAGTTCTCCGTGCAGCGGCTCATCGGGGCGCCTCCGGGATACGTGGGTTACGACGAGGGCGGCCAGCTCACCGAGGCCGTGCGCCGCAACCCCTACTGCGTGGTGCTGCTCGACGAGATGGAGAAGGCGCACCCGGACGTGTTCAACATCCTGCTGCAGGTGCTCGACGACGGCCGCCTCACCGACGGCCAAGGTCGCGTGGTGAACTTCAAGAACTGCATTATCATCATGACCTCCAACGTGGGCTCGCAGATCATCCGCGACCACGCCGCTGAGGGCCGCGCCTATGACGAGGCCCAGGCCACGGGCGGCGAGACCATGGGAGATATGGCCGAGCAGATGATGAAGATGACTCCCGAGCAGGCCGCCAAGCGCATGCAGGAGTTCGCGAACAAGATCCAGGACGCCCTGTCCTCCACGTTCCGGCCGGAGTTCCTGAACCGTATTGACGACGTCATCACCTTCAACGAGCTGTCCATCTCGGCCATCGAGCCCATCGTGGACTTGCAGCTGGAGGAAGTGCGCGACCGCCTGCAGGCCCGCCACATCACCCTGGACGTGACCCCGGCGGCCATGGAGCATCTGGCCATCGACGGCTACGACCCGGTGTTCGGCGCGCGCCCGCTGAAGCGCCTCATCCAACGCGAGGTGGTGGACCGCATCGCCGAAAAGGTCATCAGCGGCGAGCTGCGCGACCGCAGCCACGTGCTCATCGACATCGATGCCGAGGGCAACTACGCCTGCCGCATCGAGGGCCCGCTGGAGTTCGACGCCTCGGCCCTGGACGACCCCAGCTTCCTGACCGCCGGCTCCAACCCGAAGGAGACGCTGCAGGACCTGGACACCCTCAGCAACGGCGACCTCGGCGAGGACCCCATCGCCTAGCAATCCCAACGGCCCGCGAGGCTGTTAACTGGGACACCCAACCGGGATACCTAAGTGGGACACCTTACCCGGTAGGGTGTCCCACTTCCACCGACAACCTCTCTTTCACCGTAAGCGCCCCAGGCAGCCAAGACCCGGGGCGCTTTTGTCTTCCGGTATGCGGGGCTTGGGTGCTTCCCCGTTTCCGTAAAAGGCAAAAACGTGCAACAAACTCCAGTTGATAGACATTTGGGACGTCCAACTCCCTCTTCCTTAACGGGACCGAAGTCGGTGCTTCGCAAAACACCAGGTCAATGTTAATCAGGCAATTGCGTTCTCGGTGTGAGGTCGTTTTCCATGTCTATCAATTGGAGTTTGTTGCAGCAAAATGCGCAGAAGAGAAACCGGAGGAGGGAGAACCGTCGGTTTGCTCCCCCGAGATTCTTTGCAAAACGATGCCTGATCAGAACGTTCCCAAAAAATCGGCCCCGTTGAGTATTAGTAGAGAATCCCCTGCTATGCTGGGGCTATGAACCGAGAAGAGACATACACGCTGCTGGTTGCCGATGACGAGCCCGAGATTCTGGCCGTGCTGCGGGAGTACTTCGCCAGCCAAGGCTATCGGGTACTAGCGGCGTCCAACGGCGACGAGGCGTTGGCGCTGGCCCAGGGCGCGGTGCGACCGGACTTGCTGCTGCTCGACGTGATGATGCCGGGTATGGACGGCCTGGCGCTGTGCCGTCGGCTGCGGAACCATCTGACGTGCCCTATCTTGTTATTGACGGCGCGCGTGGAAGATGCCGACGCACTGGCGGGATTTGAAGCGGGCGCTGACGACTACATTCCCAAGCCGTTTTCGCTGCCGGTGCTGAAAGCGCGGGTGGAGGCCCATCTCTCTCGCGAGCAGCGCACAGCCCAGGTGGCCGTGCGGTCGGCCGTGCGATTCGCGGGCAACGTGACGGTGGATTTCGCAGCCCATGCTGTGCTTGTCGATGACACGACGGTGCCCTTCACGAAGCGGGAGTACGCTATTCTGTCGTTGCTGGCCCGGCATCCCGGGCGCGTGTTCGACCGCGAGCGCATCCACGAGAACGTGGGCGGCTGGGAAGCGGGATCCAGCGCCCAGGGAGTCACCGAGCTCATTCGGCGCATTCGCCAGAAGTTGGTAGAAGCAGGGGCCGATAACGATCCCATTGAAACCGTATGGGGTGTGGGCTACCGTTGGCGCGCCTAGTTTCGCGCGGCTTGCAACGGGGCGTGGAATATCAACTGCGGTGCAAGCGAAAAGGTGCTGACCATAGTGTTTGCGACAAACCTGGCCGGGTGTCGTTTCATAACCGTACCGATTCCGAGGAGGTGTGCCATGGGCACTCCCAAGAATTTCCGCATGCTGCGTGCGTTGAGGCGGCGCATGTCCTTGCGGGCGTCATTTGTGGCGTATATGGCGGCGGCCTTGGCATGTGCGGCGGCATTTACACTCGTAACGCTGTTGGGTATTAGCCGCGGCTACCAAGCGGTGTACGATGAATCCTACGGCCCTCGACCCGATTACGTGTACAACGTGAAAACGGGCACGCTCATTCCGGCCCTCAACGAGGATGTGAGTCTTTCCGAGGAGTGTTTCGCGCCCGTGTACCTGCCTGATTTGAGTGGGGCTGCGCGAGAGGTGGCAATAGAAGACCTGAGACCTGCGCCCCATGGCGATGGCGCGTTTTCTGTGCAGGGGGCGTTGGATCTGCCCGAGATCGACTGGTTGCGTATGCCGGAGATGGCAGGCGAGGGAAATCGACAGACTATGGATGAGTACTACGACGCCAATTGGGAAAGCTTCGTGCGCTGGCTTGCGGAAAACCCTGGCGACCCTGAAGTGCTCAGCTATAGAGAGGCTCTCGGTGGAGTACCCCAATCGGCCGCCGCAGCCCATGCGATGTTCGCAGAGGCGTTCGGCAATGAGCTGGCCGCCCCCTTCGACTTTTTCTTCACCAGCATGTATACCGAGGAAGACCTCGCCGTTTTGAAGGTGTTGGATCTGCTTGCGATGATGCTGCCGCTTCTGTGGTGCGCAGTGTGTTTCCTGGTGGCGGGTAACTGGTTCTACCGCCGACGCCTGGCGCAGCCCGTAGAGCTTTTGGAAGACGCTGCCGACCGCATCGCTCAGGAAAACCTCGATTTCACCGTGACGTACGAGAGTGATGACGAGATGGGTCGCTTGGCACAGTCGTTCGAGACCATGCGGTCATCGCTGGAGGCGTCACAACGGCAGCTGTGGGAAACCGCCGAGGAGCGCAAACGGTTGAACGCCGCATTTGCCCATGATTTGCGGACGCCCCTCATGGTGTTGCGTGGTCGGGTGGAGTTGCTGGCCCAGCAGGTGGAAGACGAAGCGCTGTCATCAGAGACCGTTCGGACCACGAGCGAGACGTTGCTTGCTCAGGTGGAGCGTCTGGAGCAGTACGTGGAAACTATGGGCGCCTTGCAACGGTTGGAGGATCGCGCGGTGGTACCGAAGTCCGTGAGCCTTGGGCAGGTGACCGACGAGCTGTCTGAGTTAGCGGCCTTGTTAGCTGGCCAATCTGGGAAATCAGTGGAGGTGATTGTGGAAGAGACGGCTTCGGTTTCTCTCCCGAAGCGCTCGCCCACGCTTGCGACCCCTTCTACAGCGGCTCGCGCAACAGCGCTCACCTCGGTGTTGGTCTTGCCATAGCGAAGGCCCTCTGCGAACTGCACAACGGCACCCTCGCCATCGCCAACCGCCCCGAAGGCGGTGCCACCGTAACCGCCACCTTCGCCCAACTCTTGTAGGACCGCCTCCCGTCATCCCGAGCGAGCGAAGCGGGCCGAGGGATCTCTCAAAATACTCGTAGGGGCGACCTTCCGGTCGCCCGCCAACAACGACAACCTCTCTTTCACCGTAAGCGCCCCGGCAGCCAAGGCCCGGGGCGCTTTTTCTACCACGGCTGTTTCAGTTGATGCCGAATGTCGCGGGTAGGGTTCCGTGTAAGCAAACTCCCTGCGATTTCTCAATCCTAGGTGCAGAAGTCATTGCATAAGGTAGAAAATGTACTCAGAAAATCTTTGCATAATGTAGGATTATCAATTAAAAAATTTCTGCAATATGGGGGAGGTATGCCCGGGGCGCTTCAGGAATTTCTCGACACGGGGGGAGATCTGGCAGCGGTGCGCGTTGTCCAGGCCGATCTCGTCGCAAGCTACCGGCACGATATCAAGAAGTACGCTGGCTCGCGAGCCTTGAACGTGGAGGCCATCTTCGACCAGCTGCCCTTGCAGCTCGACCGCGGCACAAGGCGCTTCGTGTTGAATTCCATCGACGACGAAGCGCGTTACGAAAGCTACCGAAAAGACTTCGTCTGGCTGACGTCGGCAGGAGTGGCCCTCAAATGCGATCAGGTGAGCGACCCGAAGGCTCCCCTGAAGGCAACCGAGCGTCCCGGATTGTTCAAGCTGTATGAGTCCGACACGGGGATGTTGTTGAGCCGGTATCCCCAAAGTCTGGCGCGTGCGGTGTACTTCGATGAGCGCAAGGTGAACCAGGGGGCGGTGTTCGAGAACGTCGTCGCCCAGCAATTGGCGACGGCTGGCTACCCGCTGTACTATGCCATGAGCCGCAAGCGCGGCGAGGTCGACTTCCTGACGGAGGGTCCGGCTGGCGAGGTGGTGCCGCTGGAGGTGAAATCGGGCACGAGCGTGCGGGCCCACAGGGCGCTCGATAAGCTGCTGGAATCGAGCGAGTTCGGCATCCCCGCGGTATTGTCCTTTCGCGTCTGAATGTCGAGGTTGCTGGAAAGGTCTTGTACCTGCCGTGGTATGCGCTCTTCTGCCTCGAGGAGGTCATGGTTCCCGTGAAGCCCCTGCCGAAAGTAACGCTGCCGAAAGTTTAGAGGGCCCTCCGACGCTCTACTCCTTTTCCAGCTTGACGGCGGTGCCGGTGACGGAGGCGGCGAAGAGGTTCTTGCGCAGGGCGGCGTCGGCGGTGCTCAGCTTTTTGAGCAGCACGGCGGTGCCCGTGACCGACGCGCCGAACAGGTGCTCCGGCAGCATGTACACGGCGTAGCGCACGCCGAGGATGCCGTTGGCGCCGGCCTCGTGGGCGCGGAAGAGCAGCTCGTTCCAGGCAATTTTCTTCGCGCGTTCCATTTTACTGGCCAGAAGCAGCGAGCGCTGGTCGGTGAGGTCGGAGACGATGGCATCCACCTCGGCGGGGATGCCGCTGCCCACCACGGCGTCGGTGGACAGCGTGCCGCGGTAGTCGGTGATGCGCCAGCCCTCGAAGTTGCTGCCGGCCGTGGTCAGCATCAGCGAGGGGTCGGCCTCAAGGGCGGCGAGGAACGTCTTCTTGGCCTCTTCGCGCTCCTTGTCGGCCTCGGTGTCCTTCTTGCGGCCCTCGGGCGAGGTCTCCGTGATGCCGGATCCGAAGTCCTCGTCCAACTCATCGCGCCGCTCAAGCGCCTTCTCTATGTTCATAGTTGGCTCCTTCTGGGGAGATGATGGTGTTCATGCTCATAGTGGCATAGCGTCGTCCCATGGGCTTGCGGAGCTTCCATCTGTATTCGATCGGTAGCGGAAGTCCCAGCAACTCTCGGACTGTTGGTTATGAGAACGCCATTCAATCGTCTCAAAGGTGCGACTTCGTGGCGGTTGCGGGGCGGCTCTCGTGAGGATAATGCTGCGGTGGGTTTGATGGTTTTGCGGCTCTACTATGTTTCTCCCAATGGTTCTTAAGATGGGAGAAGCCATGAGACAGAGAAAGCTGCGATTTTCCAATCGCTGGATGTTCAATCGCGTGATGCTTGACGAATCGGTGTGCCGCCATGTGGTGCAGGCGATTTTGGGCATTGAAATCGAAAGGATCGATTATCTCAATGCCGAACAGGTCATCGAACCCGACCCCGACAGTCACGGCGTGCGCATGGACGTGTACGTGCGGGAGAGCGGGGCCGACCGCGTGTATGATTTGGAGATGCAGGCTGTGACTGAGCCTTCTCTTGGCAAGCGGTTTCGCTACTACCAATCGGCCCTTGATACGCGGGAGTTGCCCGTGGGGAAAGACTACGACCAGCTTCCAGAGAGCTTCATAGTTTTCCTCTGCAGCAGCGATGCCTTTGGCTACGATGTGCCGGTGTATCGCTTGGAACGCTGCTGTGAAGACGTGCCTGGTCTTCGTGCGGGTGATTTGTCCCACTGGGTTGTTCTGAACGCCCAAGCCTGGGAAGAAGCCCGCGAGGGGGATCTGCTCGATCTGCTAAGATACGTGCAAACGGGAAAGGCAGTAGGCTCCCTTTCCCGGGAGATTGATGAGGTGGTCGCACGGTCCAACAAGGATAGGAAGTGGGTGGAAAAGGTGTTCTCCATCAGTACTATCGAAGAGAATGACGCTCGTCGGCGCCGTATAGAGCTGCGCATGGCCCGTGCCGAAGGGTTGGAAGAGGGGCGTGCCGAAGGATTGGAAGAGGGCATGGAGCAAGGGCAACGCCGCTTTGCCGCGCTGGCCGACTGGCTCATTGAGAACGGGCGCGTCGACGATCTCAAGCGCGCGGCAAACGACGATGCCTTCTGCGAGGAGCTTTTCCGCGAGATGGGCCAATAGCCAGCCTTCGCGCGTACTCGAAGCTCCCCCAACCACGAGGGGCCCGGACGTGCGTGTCCGGGCCCCCCTTGCTTGTTTCGCAACCGAAATGTGATCGCTGCTCGCTATTCCGCGGCCACGGCCTCGGCGTCGGCAGTCGCGCCCTTGCGGGCACGTCGGGCTGCCGACCGCTTCTGCATGGCGTCCACGCAGGTGGCCACGGCGGCGTCGCCGGTGACGTTCACCGTGGTGCGCATCATGTCGAGGATGCGGTCCACGCCGGCCACCAGGGCCACGCCTTCCACGGGCAGGCCCACCGACTGCAGCACCATGGCCAGCATAATCATGCCGCTTCCGGGCACGCCGGCGGTGCCGATGGAGGCCAGCACGGCGGTCATCACGATGGTGAACTGCTGGCCCACCGTGAGGTCGATGCCGAACACTTGGGCGATGAAGATGGCACACACGCCCTGGTAGATGGCGGTGCCGTCCATGTTGATGGTGGCGCCGAGCGGCAGCACGAAGGAAGTGACCTCCTTCGACACGCCCATCTTCTCGGTGCACTCCATGTTGATGGGCAGCGTGCCCACCGAGGAGGCCGACGCGAAGGCGAAGCCCATGACCGGCATCTCGCCCTTCAGGAACTTGATGGGACTCATACGGGCGAACAGCTTGATAATGCCCGAGTACACGAGCGCGATCTGGCAGATCATGGCCACGTAGGCCACCACGATCAGCCACAGCAGCGGCCGCAGCACGTCGATGCCGTTGTTCGCGATGACGGGGCAGATGAGCCCGAACACGCCGAAGGGCGCCACGAGGATAATGCCGCGCATGATGGCGATGCACACGTCCGACAGCGCGTTGCAGATGTCGATGACCGGCTTCGCCTTCTTCCCCGCGGCGATCATGCCGAAGCCGAACACTACGGCGATGACGATGACCTGCAGCATGGTGGCGTCGGCCATGGGCTGGAAGAAGTTGCTCGGGAAGATGTTCACGATGGTGTCGATGAACGACGGCGGATCGGTGGGCTCGTAGGACAGGTCGCCCGTGGGCATGGTGTAGCCGGCGCCCACGTTCATCACGTTGGCGAAAACGAGGCCGAGCGTGACGGCGAAGGCGGTGGTGACCAGGTAGAACAGGATGGTCTTGCCGCCGATGGCCCCCACCTTCTTCACGTCGTCCAGCGATACGACGCCGGCGATGATGGAGAACAGCACGAGCGGCACCACGATCATCTTGATGAGGTTCAGGAAGATGGTGCCGAAGGGCTTGATGTAGGTGTCGGCGATCTCGGGTGCCCCCTGGAACGCCAGGCCCGCGAGTACGCCCAGAATGAGTGCGATAAAGATCCAGGTGGTCAGCGACAGCCGCTTGAACCAGGGCTTGTCCTTCTTGTCATTGCCAGGGTCGGAGGGGCCGCCCGCCGTAGCGCCCGTGGTCTGCTCGTCGGCAACCAGCGATTCGGTTTCGGCCGGAGCGGCAATGGTCTTGTCGTCGGTCGTTTCCATGGCGCTATTCCTCTTCTTCCATCATGTCGTGCAGCACGGCTTCCACCAGCTCGGCCTGCTCTTCATTCTCAATGGGGTACAGGGTGACTAGCGGCATGCCGGCATTGCCCTCCACCACTTCGGCCGGGTCGTACAGGGCCGCCATCACTTCCAGCTCCTCGCCCTCCTGGGCGCCCTCTTCCACGAATACGATAAAGTCCTCATCGGTTTCCTCCACGTGGAAGGTGGCCACGGTCTCGTAGGTGGAAATGGCCCCATCGTCTTCCACGGCCATGAAAAACTCGAGGTCAACCTCGCCAACATTCTCCAACATGGGCTCTCCTTTGCCTCTCTGCCAGCCGCGCGATCTGCGCAATTACGTATGCCCCGCATTATAGGGGATTGCCGGCTTGCTCGGGAAGTGACCGGCCGGAAAAGAGCCGCGTTGCGCGGAGGGGCCCGCATCCGACCCATCGGGGACCTTGGGGTGCGGGCAGGAGGTGGCTATCTTTCGCGGAAAATACCAGCAATTCACTTATAAAAGAACGGTCGAACTCTTGTCAACAAGGGGAGCGAGTGGCTAAAATCGCTCTTAATAGGGAATGTGACAGCGCGAGGGACGCTGTCGATATGCGGTGAGAAGGGTGCCGTCAACAGGAACTCGTCGCGCCGCCCGCGAGAGAAGGAACCCATCATGACCTCACTCAGCCGCCGCCTCATAAGCGCCGTCTGCGCCGTCACCCTGGCCACCTCCCTGGTGCCCATCCCCGCCTTCGCCGAAACCCCTTCGGGGGGGGGTCCAGCTGAAGGCGAATTTGAGCCAATACTTTTTTCGACTGAGACATCTGTATTTGAAGAGAGTCTCATATCTCCTTTTGCGCTCGACGAAAACGGACTTGCTCTTTTAAAGACAGGGTCTTATGAAAAATGGATAGATCGCCTTGATGCTCCTCAGTATGTTATCGATACCTACAATCTTCTCCGAGAAGCGACAGATGGAGATGGGCAGAAAGACTACCTCATTGAAGACAAGTATTTCGATGGTGCTGCTGAATCTGACGGTGTCTATGCGAACAAAAGATTGCTTGTCGCAACAGTTCCGTATTCGTCGAGTGAAAATCCAAGTGCGATTTTTACGGAGGCGGCTCGCTACATAATGGCGGCGACGGCGGCTTTTGACCGCGACACTCCTGAAGTTTTTTGGCTGACAGGTAATTGGTCTATTGGGGGCAATTATGGTTCAGGGAAAGTAAATGTGTATATCCAGTATGAAGATGAAGGTTATACGGGACTGCTTAACGCTTCCTTTCAGAATGAATCTGCAATTGGCAATGGCATTGCTTTGCGTGATAGCTACATAGACAAGATTTTGGCAGGCATCTCGACGGAGCTCACTGATGAGGCTACGGTTCGTAAGTTCAATGATTGGCTTACCCACAACAATGAATACAATACTGATTTGAATAGTGCGAAAGGCGGCGCTTATCCAGATGCGTGGGAGTGCATAAGTGCGCTTGAGGGGAGAGAGGGCACGAAAGGTCCTGTATGTGAGGCCTATTCTCGAGCCTTTAAGATACTTTGCGACAAGGTGGGTATCCCTTGCGTACTTGTAGACGGCAATGCTATTACTTCCACTGGCGGTGGCGCTCATATGTGGAACTATGTCAAAATCGCTGGGTCATGGTATGCCGTAGATGTGACTTGGAATGACCCTGCGGTAGGAAGCGGTAAGCTATCTGGCTATGAAAACGAGAATTGGCTGCTACTTGGCTCGGACAGCATTCCCGCAAGACAGAGTATGTCTTTTATAACGTCTCACCCTGTGTCAAACAAGGTATCAGACAAAACACCCGGTTTTCTTAATGGACCAGAGTTGAGCAAGGAAAAATATAGCGCCTCTCCAGCATATGATTGCGCAGTTAGCGGCCACGTGTTCGGAGAGTTTATTGAAACGAGCCGGACAGAACCCACTTGCAGTTCTGCGGGATCTTACACGGAAGAGCAGAGTTGCTCGTACTGTGGATTCAAGCAAAGCAGAACAGTTGAAATCCCAATGGTTTCGCATACACCTGGACCGACGGAAGAGGTTGGGGTCGAAGCGGCCACATGTGAGACCAATGGACTGTCAAAGGTGATAACGAAATGCAAGGTATGCGCGACGGTTCTTTCTGAATCAGAAAAGGAAATACCAGCACTGGGCCATAAGTGGTCTGCCTGGAATACAATCGAAGGCGCTACTTGCCAGCGGGAGGGAGAGAGGCTTCGATATTGCCTTAATGATATTGGGCATATTGAGACGCAAAAAATTGCGCTGGCTCCGCATTCGCCTGTAGTGGATGAGGACTCAAGACAGGTTATGAAAGATCCCACTTGCGAGCAACCAGGAAGTGCTCAGGTTGATTTGATTTGTGAGGTGTGCAAACTGAAGCAGGGTTCGAAAGAAGCGGTTATTCCTGCTAAAGGTCATTCCTACGGTGCTTGGCAGACCGTCAAGGCTGCTACTTGCACAGCCTCCGGCACAGAGCGGCGGGTTTGCAAGGCGTGCGGGGATGTTGCCACGCGTACCGTTCCGGCTCGGGGGCATGCCTTCGGGGCCTATCGTTTCAATGGGGACGCGCAGGTGAACGTGGATGGCACCGAGACGGCGCGGTGCTCGCGGTGCTCGGCGACGCGGACACGGACGGCAGCGGGCAGTGCGCTGGCGCCGACCATGGGGCAGACGGTGGCCGCGGCTGGCGCAACATACCAGGCGACGGGAACGGCAACGGTAACCTACGCGGGACCTTCCAACAAGAAGGCCACTTCCGTCACTGTGCCGGCGACGGTGACCATTTCCGGTCGCACCTACCAAGTAACGTCCATCGCGTCCAAAGCCTTCGCGGGCAACAAGGCGCTCAAGTCCGTCAAAATCGGCGCCAATGTGAAGTCCATTCCCGCCAACGCCTTCAAGGGTTGCACGAAGTTGGCCTCGGTGAGCTTCGGCAACGGCATCACCTCCATCGGCAAGAACGCCTTCTCGGGCTGCAAGGCATTGAAGTCCGTCACGCTGGGAACGAAAGTCACCACCATCGGAGACGGCGCATTCCAAAACTGCGCCAAGCTGACGAAGGTGACGGTGAAATCCACGAAGCTCTCCAAAATCGGCAGGAACGCTTTCGCCGGCTGCAAGAAGCTTGGCACCCTCACATTGAAGACCACGAAGCTGAAATCCATCGGCAAGAACGCCTTCAAAGGCACAAAGTCGAAGCTGACCGTGAAAGTGCCGAAGAAAAAGCTGAAGACCTACCAAAAACTCTGCAAGAACAAGGGTTGCAAAACCATCCGCGTAAAGAAGTAGCTCCCAGACTCCTCGTCCCCCTCCCCACCTCCGACGTTTTTGGCGGGGAGGGACTGCTGAAATCCGTACAAATGCACGGCTTTTTGCAGCTGAAACATACAAAGCATGGGAAAATGTGCGGGTTTTCCGCAATAAGACGTGCATTTGTACGGATCGCGTGCGGAAGGCCGTGCAAGGGCGTTGGACGTGCGAGCATCTCTCCGGCGACCCGTGCAAAGGGACGGGTTTCGGACGAGAAATGCATGCAAAGCTCGGCTTTGTACGGAATCGCTGTCTGGAATCCGTCACTTTGCACGGGTCCCAAGCAGTGCCCAGCCTGCAAGCGGCCCCCGGTGCCGTAGGGTGCCGGGGGCCGACGGGGAGGCGGTTGCGGGTGCAGCAGGTCGCAGTCGTTGCGGAGGCGCGGCGGCCCGAAGCCGTCGCAGTCGCGGCCCGCAGCCGTCGCAGTAGCGAGTCGACTTAGGCGCCGTAGTACTTCATGGCTTCCTGGGCGGCAATGCGGCCAGTCACGGTGCCCATGCACATGGACGCGCCGCTCACGGCGTAGCGCATGTAAAACAGCTCGGCGTTGGCGATGGTGCCGCCGGCGTACAGACCGGCCACGGGCTGGCGATTCTCGTCCAGCACCTCGGCCTTGGTGCTGATGGCCAGCTGGCCGAAGGAGTCGTTGGTGTTCGGCGTGATCTGAATGGCGTAGAACGGCGCCTGGGTGAGGGCCTGCAGATCCTCGGGCTTCTTGTGGAAGTCGGGGTCTTCGCCCGCGGCGCACAGCTCGTTGTAGTGCTCGATAGTCTTCACCAGGGGATACTGCGGCAACTCGGCGGCCACGGCCAGCTCCTCGATGGTGTCGGCAGTGCTGGCCACACCCACTTCCACGGCCTTCTTAATCAGATCCAGACGGTCGGCCGGCTGCTGCGAATCGCAAATGATGGTGAATTCCTTGCGGCCGCTCTGCACGAAGGGCACGAAGTAGTCGAACTGGCTGGTCATGGACTCGTTGGCGCAGCGGTAGCCCAGGTCGGTCACGAACACGCCCGTGTTCACCATGCGCAGCTTCGACAGCTCGTCATTCAGGGGTAGCGGGTCGCGGCCCACCAAGTGAATCTGGGACAGGCCGCCCTTCAGCAGGGTGAGGGCGCCGGCTTCCCGGGCCAGCTCGATGCCGTCGCCGGTATTGGTGGGGGTGGAGAAGGTGTGCCAGCCCACGGTGCCCGGGGCGTACAGCTGCTTCGACCAGTCCTCGCCGTCGAAGCCGCCGCAGGCCAGCATGACGGCTTTGGCGGAAATGGTGTAGTCGGTGTCGCCGGACCGCGCGATGACGCCCGCGGCCTTCCCGCCTTCCATGATGATCTGCAGGGCGCGGGTGTCCATCATCAGCTCGGCGCCGTTGGACTCGGCCACGCCGATCAGCGTGTCGATGATGCCCTTGCCGCCGTTGGTAGACACCATGGAACGGTCGGACACGCCGTCGCCCGGCTTCTTGTCGAAATCGCAGCCGAAGCCCACGAGCCAGTCCATGGCCGCGCCGCCGTTGTCGGCCACCAGGCGGCAGATGTCCATGTTGGCGTCGCCGTCGGACTGGTCGAACAGGAACTGGGCGATTTCCTCGGGGGTGCCGTATTCCGTGTAGCCCATGCTGTCCTGCTTCTCCGAGCCGCAGCAGTAGAAGTTGCCGGTGCAGATAGAGGAGTCGCCGCCGGTCATAGTGGAGTTCTTCTCCAGGATGATCACCTTCGCGCCGGCCAGGGACGCTTCCGCGGCGCAGCTCATGCCGGCGATGCCGCTGCCCACCACCACGATGTCGGCCTCTTTGGTTTCCTGGTTCTTGGCCGGTTTCGCCAGGGCGTCCTGCACGGTGTCGGTGGCGAGGGCGCCATCGTCGGTGTCCGTGCCGGTGGCGGCCAAGTCGTCGCTCGGCGCCGCGGTGGGTGCGGGGGCAGCTTCGGGGCCCTGAGGCGCGCAGCCGACCAGTCCGCTTCCGGCCACGGCCGCCGCCGTGGCGCCCAGGCCGAACAGGAACGAGCGACGGGAAACGGTCGTCGGGACCTCGGTGCGGTGGGTGTTCTCGGTAGTCATGGTATCCTCCCTTTTCTGTCGGAATGGCCCGGGCCCTCCTGCCCGGACAACTCGCATCATAGGGAAGCGGAAAAACCCCGCCAGCACCAAAAGGGGTGGTGAGGCGCTTTTCAGGAGCCCCGAAACGAACCCCTCCAAAATGGAGGGTGGGCTACAGACGGTCGCGGAACAGCTCGACGCGATCGAGTAGGTCCTGCTTGTCCACCGAACCGCTTTTCTGGTACACGTTGCGAATGTAGCCCTTCACGGTGTTGGGCGACAGCCCCAGCTCGTCGGCGATGTAGGTGCGCGTCCGCCCCTGGCACAGCAGCAACAGCACATCCTCTTCGCGGGCGGTCATGGTGTGCTCGCGGGCAAAAGCGCCCACAACGGCTTCCAAGGGAACGGCCCCGGGGCTTGCTGCGGCTCCAAGGCCCCGGTCTTCTGCGGTTCCCTCTTCGTCGGGCCGCTCGCCTTCCGGCGCCGAGGCCCCGGCAGTTCCGCGCCGCTCGATGCGGGCGGCCACCACGGGGTTCATGGCCAGAATGAACAGCGAGATGAGGGCCACGAGGGCCAAGGCCGTTTCGGGATTCCCCTGGGCAAGCACGGCGGCGCCGAAGGCCACGCCGGCTATGACCAGCAAACTTCCAATGCCCAGGGCGCAGCCCAGGTACACCCACAGGGAAATGCGGTCGCCCCGGCTCAGCTGGCTGACGATGATGCGCACATTCATGCCCGACAGGTAGAAGGCCGCGAACACGAGCACCGACGCCACGCCGTGCACCCACGGTGTGGCGATGAAGGGCAGCGCGATAAGGGCGGCGGCCACGACGGGAAACAGGATGCCGTACAGATCGGCCACGGGAATGACGCGGGTGCGCCAGAAGGAGGCGATGAAGAAAATGAGCGCCGCGCCTATGATGCTGCCGGTGGCCTGCATTTCGATGACCACCACGGTGGTGCCCGAAGTTTCCGCCATTTGGCTGACTGCCCCGAACACGAAGGAGAACACGGCCAGGTAGGAAATGGCCTTCACCAGCCCGATGCGATCGGCGCGACGAGGGGGCTGGGCCGGCTGGCAGTCGGCACCCGCTGGGGTGCGGGCGAGCAGCGCTCCCGACAGGAGAACTAACGCGAGGGCGAAGGATAACTCGACCGGGCCGCTGGCGAAGAAGATGACGGCCGTCGCGCCGCCGCCCAGAAGATAGGCCAGGGAAATCGTGCGCGACAACGGGGCGCCGCCGCTCTTTTCCAGGCGCACCAAGCGCTCCATCCATCCGAGTTCGGCCGTGGCCAGGCCGAATCCGATGCTCGCGCCGGTGGTGATGGCGTAGGGCCACCCGCCGTCGATGATGGCGAAATAGCGCAGCATCATAAGGACGTTTCCCAGGAACACCGCTCCCAGGGCCACGGTTAAGGTGAAGCGGGGCAGCGGGCGGCGTTTCGTTCCGTGCCACAGGGCCAGTGCCAGCATGGCGGCGGCGTAGGCCAGGAAGAACAGGGCGCCGAAGGAATCGCCCGCCCCATGGGAGAGGCTCATTTCCCGCAGGAAGGTATTCGAGATCATCAGCGGGAAGGTGAGTCCGCAGACAACGCCGTAGCCGACCCCTCCTATCAGGAGTGCCCGGCGATTCCCCTCCCCGTCTGTTCGCAATGCGATGCCCATAGCAGCGTATTATCGCACAAAATGCCGGCGACGGTCGCGGCTGCGGGGCGGGAGATTGGCGTGTCGGGACGGCGCGGGGACGGTTTCGGGGCGCCTCGGGGGCGTGTCTCTTTGGGAATGCGGAATCGGGGGTCGTGTTAAAATGGGCGCGGGGCGGAACGGCGGCGTTCCGAGCCTTGTTCGGTCGTGGTTAAGGAGAAGAATCCATGACGGTAGGAGCCCATCGCTTGATCCGGGTTGTCCTGGCATTCGTGCTGGTCAGCTCGCTCATGCCTGGGATTCCTGCAGCTGCCTGGGCCGATGGGACGCCGGAAGGTTCTGCCAGTCGAGAAGCCCTGGCTGGGGCAGGCAACCTGACAAGATCGGGCAACCCTGCCGACTCGAACGCGGCGACGCCCGGCGCGATCCAACCGTCGGCGGATTCTCCGTGGGACGCGTTCTATGCAGGCACCCTTGAAACCTCCGTCGAACGGGACGAGGCCATCGCTCCCTTCGCACTCGACAGTGCGGGTGTGACGGCGCTCAAGTCGGGGACCCACGTGCGGTGGATCGACCGCATCGACGTGCCCGCCTACGTCACCCAGTTCTACGCCGTGCTGGAAGAGGCTGCCGACAACGACGGCTACCGCGACTTTCTCATAGACGGCCGTTACAAGAACGGCACCGCCGCCCCGGAAGGGGCGTACATCCGCGTGCAGGGCCGGGGCGCCCTGCTGCTGGGCACCGTGGCGCGGTCGGCTTCCACCTCGCTCGATGCCCTGAGAAACGAGATGGGCGAGTACGGCATGGCGGCCATGGCGGCCTTCGACCGCGATCATCCGGAGGTGTTCTGGCTCTCGGGGGCGGTGGCCTTCGGGTTCTTGGTGCGGGAGAGCCAGGTGTCGTGCTACCTGGTGCTCAACGACAGCCGGTGGAGCGTGATAAGCGACGCCTACGCCACCACTTACCAGGTGCGTCGGGGCCTGTGGGAGCGCGACCGGGCCCTCCGCAGCATTCTGCAGGGGCTGAAACCCGGCGCTACCCAGGAAGAGGCGGTGCGGTACTTCAGCCGCTGGCTCGTGGACCACAACGAATATAACGCCGACATCGCTGCGGCTCAGGATCGGGGCCCGTGGGAATGCCTGAGCGCTCTGCGCGGCCAAAGCGGCGCCAACGGGCCGGTCTGCGAGGGCTATTCCCGTGCGTTCAAGGCGCTGTGCGATCGGGCGGCTATTCCCTGTGTGCTGGTGGACGGCAATGCCGACGAGCCCCACATGTGGAACAACGTGCAGCTGGCCGGGGCCTGGTATGGCGTCGATGTGACCTGGAACGACACGGCTCCCGGCTGGGAAGAGGACTTCCTGCTGGTGGGCGAGGCGACGCAGTACGGCACCGGCGAAGAGGCGGTCACCTTCGGCGAGCTGCATCGGATGCAGAATATGTCCTATGAAGGCAGCGTCGCCTTCACGAACGGCCCGCGGCTCAGCCCGAACGAGTTCGTGCGCGGCACCGTGACGCCCGCGGCTCGCATCACACTGCCTGTCGTGGGCGCCGAGCCCACCATGGCTCTCACCTCGATGGCACTTTCGAAGTCGGCCTACACCTTCGACGGTAAGACCCATCGGCCGGGGGTTACCATATACGGCGAAGGTGGCCAGCTGGTGAAGAACCGCGACTACCGGGTGACCTATTCCGGCAGCCAGAAGAGTGTGGGCACCTATCGGGTGACGGTGACGGGCATCGGCCGGTACGGAGGCTCGCTTTCCAAAACCTATCGGATAAATGCCCCGGCGGTGAAGAAGGTGGCGAAGCCCACGGTGAAGTCGCCGACCCGGCGCACGCTGGCGGTTACGTGGAAGCGCGTGGGCGGCAATGTGTCCGGCTACCAGGTGCAGGCGTGCCCGAGCAAGAAGTTCAAGAAGGCCGTGACAAAGAAAACCGTCAAGCTGACGAAGAAGACCAAAAAGGCCAAAACGCTTAAGCTCACGCTGAAGAAGCTGAAGGCGAAAAGAACCTACTACGTTCGCGCCCGCGCCTACTACAAGGTAGCTGGCAAAACCTTCTACGGCACCTGGTCCCCGATTCGCAAGGTCCGCGTGAAGTAGCCCCGAACCACGTCCACACGAGACCCCCTTTCCTTCCCACCCCCTTCGCCCCGACCTGTGCAAAGTGACGGATTCTGAACCGAAAATGCGGGCAATACTCTGCTTTGTACGCATTCGCTGTTCAGAATCCGTCACTTTGCACGGGTGTCGCATGGCGATGCCAAGAAGGGACGGCGTCCGGGGGCGCCGGGGCCCTAATCTACGATTTGGATCCAGGCCAGGTAGTAGTCGTAGCGGCGTTGGTCGGCGGGGCAGTAGTCGAAAGTGAGGTACTGCGCGGCGACCGATCCAGCGTTCAGGCCGAGGGACGCCAAGTGCTCCACATGGCGGGCGATGTCGTTGTGCTGGGCGTAGCAGTAGTCGGTGCGCAGGAGGCATTCCAGGTACTTGCCGTCATGATCCGCGGCGCTCCATACCTGCTCGGAGCCTTCCTGTTGGGTGGGGCGCAAGGCGCAGTCGGCGTAGATGCCGGGCTCGTGGGCGCTTTCGTAGAACACGCCGTAGCTCGTGGCGACATCCTCCAAATAGGCCGTCAGCGACGACTCGTCTTTCATACCGAACGAGTACAGCGCATCAATCTCGGGGCGGCGCACGATGCGGCTGCCGCGCGACTTCACCATGTAGTACTTGCGAATGCGCTGGTTGTACAGGGAAAGCCGTTCCAAGGTCTGCGTGAGCACCTGCATGCGCGCCACGGTGTCTCCGATGGCGGCATCTACGGCGAACGCGGTGTGCTCGGCCGGCGAATCCATGAGGCTTTTGATAGATTTGATGGGCACCCCGATGCTGCGGTAGAACATCACGTCCCCCAGTTCTACCAGGGATACGAGCGAGTAGGTGCGGTAGCCCGATTCCTTGCGGGCCGGCGTAATGAGCCCCTCGTCTTCGTAGTAGCGCAGGGTCGATTGCGGAATGTGCAGCAGTCGCGATACCTCGGAGATGCTGAGGGCGTCCCAATAGCCCTCGTCTTGTGAGCGTCCCATGGCGGTTTCCTTCCCGAAAGGCGGATGAACGGCCCCTCTTCTTTCAAGTTACTTGAAAGTTTAAGGGCTGACTGTGAAATTGCAAGAGCCGAAGAGCCCGGTGCATTCCCCAGATACTTGCGGAAAAATTCACCATTTATCAGGCAACACTTCAACTCACCAAACCGTTTTTCCGTGGCGAATATTTTCCCCAGAAAGTGCTTGACCTTCAAGTTCCTCAAGAACCTACTCTGTACCTGCAAGCCTTGCAGCCCCAGCCGGCGCCCTCATCGTCGGCACTCACGCATCGGCATCGCCCGCGGTGCCTGTCTAAGGAGGAAGCCATGACCCGTCATTTTCTCAATTTGGCCGACTACAGCAACGAGGAAATCTACGAGCTCATCGAGCTCGGGCGCATGCTCAAGTGCGCCGACAAGTTAGGGGCCTGCCCGCCGCTTTTGCACGGCGCGAGCCTCGGCATGATTTTCGACGAGCCTTCCACCCGTACGCGCATCTCCTTCGAGGTGGCCATGACCAAACTCGGCGGCCACGCGCTGTACCTGCGTCCTGGTGAAATTCACCTGGGCAAATCCGAAACCGTAAAGGACACCGCGCTGGTCATGTCGCGCCTTCTGGATGCCATCGAGATTCGCACCAGCCACGACGACGAAATTGCCGAGCTGGCCGAACACGCCACCATTCCCGTCATCAACGGCATGGGCACCTACCTGCACCCCTGCCAGGCCCTGTGCGACCTCATGACCATCTCCGAGCACCTGCCCGCGGGCAAGGCGCTGAAGGACATCACGCTGGTATTCGTGGGCGATGCTACCATCTACGAGAACGTGGGCACGGCCCTTTCCCACATCCTGCCGCGCCTGGGCGCCCATTTCGTGTACTGCGCCCCGGAAGGCTATGTGGCCGATGAGGACTTCTACGCCCCGGCCCGCGAGGCCTGCGAAATCGGCGGCGGCACGTTCACCATTCTGCACGACCCGAAGGAGGCAGTGAAGAACGCCGACTACATTTACTCGTCGGTCATGTGGTACGAGGGCTTCGACGCCAACAAGGAGAAGCGCATGAAGGCGTTTTTGCCCGACTATCAGATCAACGAGGCGCTCATCACCTGCGCTCCAGACCATGCGCAGTTCATGCACTACCTGCCGGCCCAGCGCGGCTACGAGATGACCGACGCCATCATGGACCACGAACGCTCGCTTTTGTGGGACGAGGCCGAAAACCGCCTCTACGGCGAGATGGCCATTCTTGTGAAGCTCATGCACGGCGCGGTGAAGAACCCCTCGCCCGAAGTGAAGGCCCAGCAGAAGGCCCTCATCGAGAGCTGGATCGCCGAGAACCTGTAGCCCGTGCGGCCTGCGGCGCGGCGTGTGTCGGCGCCGGGCCGCGGGCCCTTTAACCCTCAAGGAGGTGGGACCCGTGGAAAAGGAAAAGGGTCTCGGAAAGTTCGACGTCGTGTGCGGCATCATCTGTTCCATCCTGTTCGCCGACGTCATCATCTCGAACACCATGGTGGGCCCGTCGGTTATCGCCTGGTGGCTCATCATCGGCATCGTCTTCTTCATTCCCAACGGACTGATCATCGCCGAGCTGTCCGGGGCCTACCCCGACAAGGGCGGCATTTACGGCTGGGTGGACAAGGCTCTGGGTTCGAAATGGGCCGGCCGCTTGTCGTGGCTGTACTGGATCAACTGCACGTTGTGGCTGCCGTCGGGCTTCATCTGGTTCAGCGGGGCCTTGTGCGGCGCATTCTTCCCCGAGATGGACTACGTCACGCAGGTGGTCATCTCCATTGCCATCACATGGATTACCGTGCTCATCGCCACCCGCCCCATGACCGAGAGCAAGTGGATCGTGAATGCGGGCGGCATCGCGAAGGTGCTCATCTTCTTGGCCGTGGGCGCTTGCGGCGTGGCCCTGGTGCTGCGCGGCGCGGCACCGGCCAATGAGATGACCCTGGCCACCATGGCCCCCACATTGGATGGCGGCTTGCAGTACCTGCCCGTGATCGTGTACTGCTGCTGTGGCTTGGAAGTGCTGGCCATGAGCGCCCACGAGATGAAGAACCCCAAGAAGGATCTGCCTATGGCCGTCATCGGCGTGGTCATCCTCACCATCGTTATGAACCTGTTCGCCTCCTGGGGCGTGCTCACGGCCGTGCCCCTGGCCGACCTCGACCTGGTGACCGGCATCCAAACCGTGTGCGATGCGGCTTTCGGCTCGCCGGTGCTGTCGGGCATCGTGATGGTGCTTCTCCTGTTCGGCGTGTGCGTGCAGATGGTCACCTGGAGCGTGGCCGGGGCCCGCGGTGCCGCTGAGGGCGGCCAGGCCGGCGAGCTGCCCGCAGTGTTCGGCCGCGAGACCAAGCGCGGCTCCATGCCCGTGGGCGCACTCGTGATCTCGGGCATTGTGTCCACGGTGGTGCTCATCGTGTACGGGTTCATGGCCGAAACCTCGTCGGATCTGTTCTTCACGCTGCTGGCCTTCAGCTCCATCATCTTCTTCATGCCCTACGTCATTATGTTCGCCGCCTACATTCGCCTGAAGAAAACCGATACGACCACCGAGCGCCCCTTCAAAGCGCCTTGCGGCACGGCCCTGTCCGTGGTGGGCATCGTGGTGCTGTGCGTGTCCATGGTGCTGTTCGTGTGGGTGCCGGGCCAGCCCTTCGACGCGGCTTACAGCGTGCCCATTCTCGTGGGTGTGGCGGTGACGCTGGCCGTGGGCGAGGGCATGCAGCGCTATCTGGCCCGCAAGCATTCGAAGTAATTGGTTCCGAACGAGCAGAGAAAAAAAGGAGACTATCATGGCGAAGACCATTAAAGATTCCACTCCCAAGCAAGACGGCTTCCGCTTTCCCGGCGAGTGGGAGCGCCAGACGCAGTGCTGGATCGGCTGGCCCTTCCGCACCGATGTGTGGCCCGGCGGCGCCAAGCCGGCCCAAAAGGCCATTGTGGAGGTAGTGAAGGCCATCGCGCCCTACGAAGCAGTGACCGTGTGCGTGCCCCGCGAGCACTACAAGGCCGCCCGCGCCGCCATTCCCGAGCACGAGAATGTGCGAGTGGTAGAGCTGTCCTGCGACGATGGCTGGCTGCGCGACATCGGCCCCACCTTCCTGGTGAACGATGCCGGCGAGGTGCGCGGGGCGGACTGGCAGTTCCAGGCCTGGGGCGGTTTGGAAGAGGGCTTCTACTTCCCCTGGGATCAGGATGATTTGGCTGCGCGGAAGATTTGCGAGTTGGAGAACGTCGACCGCTACCGGGCGCCCCTCATTTTGGAAGGCGGCGCCATCTTCAGCGACGGCGAGGGCACGGTGCTCGTGACCGAGTCGTCCGAGCTGGTGCACAACCAGAACAAGATGAGCAAGGAGGAAATCGAGGGCTACCTGCTGGAGTACCTCGGCGCCGAGAAGGTCATTTGGCTGAAGAACGGCGTGGCCTACGACAGCGTGTGGGGCCACGTGGATCTGGTGTGCACGTTCACGGCTCCCGGTGAGGTGCTGCTGGCTTGGTCGGACAATCCCGCCGACGAGAACTACGAGCTCATGCGCGAGAACTACGAAATTCTGGCGAACGCCACCGACGCCCGGGGCCGTGCGCTCACCATCCGGAAACTCTACTTGCCCGATCCGATGTACTTCACAGCCGAGGAGATCGAAGCGTTCGACGTGGTGGAAGACACCACGAGCTTCGAGGTGGGCGACCGCATCGGCGGCAGCTACATCAACTACTTCCTCGGCAACGGCGTGGTGGTGGTTCCCCAGTTCGGCGACGAGACCTATGACGAACGGGCTCTGGAAACCCTGCGCGAGGTGTTCCCCGACCGCGCGGTGGTGGGCGTGGCCTCCCGGGCCATCCTCATGGGCGGCGGCTGCATCCACTGCATGACCCAGCAGCAGCCGGCCGGACGCTAGAGGTTCGGGCCGCAGCGTCCCGTTGGGGATCTGTGCAAATGTACGGCATTTTGCAAGCGAAACGTACAAAGCATGGGAAAACGTGCAAGTTTTCCGCAATGAGGCGTGCATTTGCACGGGTTCCAAACTCCGGGTTCCGGGCGGCCGTGGCGATGCCTGTGGCGATGGCGGCGTCGGTGAGTGTCGCGGCTTGGGGGGGCTTGGCGGTCCGGTTTCTCTAACGGGCGCGAAACAAAAGGGGTGAACGGGGGCGTTTTCCAGCTGTTACGTTACATAATAATGGGAAATATCCGATGTGGGGCATCTTCCCGAGGCTGCGCAGTTGGGCCCCTCCTGTGTGGAACGGTGAGCGGGCCTGCGAAAACGGCGCGGGCGTGCTATGGTGTGCGCCGCTTCAGGGGAAGACTTACATGAAAGGAAGCGCTTTATGGAACGCAAGGAAATCGTTGCTGCCGCCGATGCCTACTGGGATGCGAATCGCGACGCCATTGTGGCCGACATTGCCAAGCTCGTGGAAATTCCCTCCACCGAGGATCTGGCCGCTGCCGCGCCCGGTGTGCCCTACGGCCCCGAGCCGGCTCGCGCCCTAGCGAAGGCGCTGGAAATCGCCGAGGGCATGGGCATGGCCGCCACCAACTGCGAGGGCCACATCGGGTTCGCCGACCTGCCGGGCGAGACCGACACCCAGCTCGGCATCATCGGGCACGTGGACGTGGTGCCCGCCGGCCCCGGTTGGACGTTCGAGCCCTTCCAGGTGACGGAGAAAGACGGCTACCTCATGGGCCGCGGCTGCCTGGACGACAAGGGCCCCTCGGTGGTGGCCCTGCATGCGGTGAAGTGCCTGTCCGGTCTGGACGTGGCGCGTCCCTACACCATCCGCTTCCTGTTCGGCGCCAACGAGGAAACCTCCATGGCCGACGTGACCTGGTACCTCGAGAACTACGAGAGCCCGGCCTTCCTGTTCACGCCCGACGCCGACTTCCCCGTGTGCTACGGCGAGAAGGGCGGCTACGACGGGCGCATCACGAGCGCTCCCATTGCCGACCCGGTCATTCTGGACATCTCCGGCGGCGTGGTCACCAACGCGGTGCCCGGCGAGGCCTGGGCGCAGGTGCGCGGCGACGCGAGTGCGCTGCCGGCGGCCGAGCGCATCACCGTGACCGACAACGGCGACGGCACCGTGCGCATCGACGCGAAGGGCGTGAACGCGCATGCGGCCTGGCCTGAGCGCGGCATCTCCGCCATCATGCTGCTGGCGAACTACCTGCTGGAAAACGGCCTCGTGAACCAGCAGGAGCGCGAGTTCCTGGAACTGGTGCGCAGCCTGGTTTCCGACACCACCGGCGCCGGCGTGGGCATCGCCACGGCCGACGAGTACTTCGGGCCGCTCACGGTGGTGGGCGGCACCATCCGCAAGGACGGCGACCGCCTCGTGCAGACCATGGACAGCCGCTGGCCTACGTCCATCACCGCCGAGGAAATCACCGCGGCGCTGACGAAGCTCACCGACGCCATCGGCGCCACCTTCGAGAACACCCTGCTCATGGTGCCTTTCCTGGTGAAGCCGGAAGACCCGGAGATCCAGGTGCTCCAGGACGCCTTCCAGTTTGTCACCGGCGACACCGAGCACAAGCCCTTCACCATCGGCGGCGGCACCTACGCCCGCGAGTTCAAGAAGGGCGCGTCCTTCGGCGTGAACATGCCCTGGATCGACAACCCCCAGTGGGTCGGCGGCGAACACGGCCCCGACGAGGGCGTCTCCGAGGACCTGCTGAAGACCTCCTTCAAGATCTACGTCCTGGCCCTGGCCGAGCTGCAGGGGTTGGAAATCGCCTAAGGGGGCGCCTTTCAGATTGAAGCGTTGAACGCCCTCCACGGCCCCGGTTATCGCCGGGGCCGTTTCTGCTATAGGAACTTTCAATCTCCGAAAAACCCTGAACCGTGGTTTATTCTTGGTCGGGGATGACGGGCCGTCAGCGGTGCTATAGAATGGGCTGGAAATTAACCGAGGGTTTCATATTGGAGGACACTGTGCTTAACGCAATTATCGTTGACGACGAGGCGCCTGCCCGTTCCGAACTGCGCTTCCTCCTCGATGAGGTTGGCGGGGTCGAGGTGACGGCCGAGGCCGCCAACGTGCGCGAGGCCATTGAGAAGCTGAAAGAATACCCCTGCGACGTCATGTTCATGGACGTGAACATGCCCGAGGCCACCGGCCTGCAGTTGGCCGAGGCCCTGCAGCATTTGAAGTTCCCGCCGGCGGTGGTGTTCGTCACCGCCTACAGCGAGCACGCGCTGGACGCGTTCAAGGTGAACGCCATCGACTACCTGGTGAAGCCTGTCGAGACCGAGCGCCTGGCCCAGGCCATCGCGCGCGTGCGCGAGCAGGTCGCGCTGCACCTGCAGGCGCAGAAGTCCGAGCGCATCCCGGTGGAGAAGGGCGGCAAGAAGATCCTCATCGGCATCGACAAGATCCGCTTCGTCATGGCGCGCGACGACTACGCCTACCTGCAGACCGACGCCGACCGCTACTTCAGCACGGTCAGCCTGGCCCAGCTGGAGAAGCGCCTGGACGGCCACGGGTTCTTCCGCGTGCACCGCGGCTACCTGGTGAACCTGTCCATGGTGGAGGAGATCGAGTCCGTCTCGGGCGGCACGCTGCTGCTGACCCTCAACGGCGTTGAGGAGAAGATCCCCGTGTCTCGCCGCCGCGTGAGCGCCCTCAAGAAGGCCCTCGGCCTCTAGCGCCTTGCGCGCCCGCGCCGCCTGTGCGTGCCGCGCCCGCGCTGCGTGCGTTGAGCCGATCGCGTGCATCGCGCCCTATCCCGCGTCC
This sequence comes from uncultured Enterorhabdus sp., assembly GCA_947573925.1. Classification (GTDB taxonomy): domain Bacteria; phylum Actinomycetota; class Coriobacteriia; order Coriobacteriales; family Eggerthellaceae; genus Adlercreutzia. The sequence goes on from CANPHS010000010.1 coordinate 30,503, forward strand.
CGAAGGCGCCCGGTTCCGCCGGGCGCCTTTTTCACGCGCACAAATGTTTCACGTGAAACATGCGCACATGGCTAACTTTTCTTCGCTGCGTTATTTGTTCTATCTGTTATAGTATAACTAGAACAAACACAGAGCGAAGAAGGAGAAGCCATGGAAGCCGCCCGCCCCGCCCCAAGCGCCCAACCCGCACCCGCCCGCACCCCGATGCTGGAGGTGCGCGGCTTCTCGAAGAGCTACGGCGGCCGCCCGGCGGTGCGCGACGTGTCGCTCGCCGTCATGCCGCGGCGCATCTTCGGGTTCGTCGGCCCCAACGGCGCCGGCAAGACCACGCTCATCCGCGCCATCGTCGGCGCCCAGGACTTCGACGCCGGCGACATCCGCATCGCCGGCATGTCGGTGCGCCGCCGCCCCGTCGAGTGCAAGCAGCTCACCGCCTACGTTCCCGACAACCCCGACGTCTACGGGTTCCTCACCGGCGCGCAGTACCTCAGCTACCTGGCCGACCTCTTCGAGGTGCCCGCCGACCTGCGCGCCGAGCGCATCCGCCGCTACGGCGACCTGCTGGGCATGACCGGCCGCCTGGGCGAACTGACCAGCGGCTACTCCCACGGCATGCGCCAGAAGCTGGTGCTCATGGGCGCGCTCGTCCACGAGCCCAAGCTGCTCGTGCTCGACGAGCCCTTCGTCGGCCTCGACCCGCAGGCGTCCTACAACCTCAAGCAGATCATGGCCGACCTCACGGCCCGCGGCTCGGCCATCTTCTTCAGCAGCCACGTTCTCGAGGTGGTCGAGAAGCTCTGCGACGAGGTGGCCATCATCCGCGACGGCGCCATCGTGCGCAGCGGCCCCACCGCCGAGGTCTGCGGCGACGCCGGGCTCGAGGAGGTCTTCCTCGACCTGGCGCGTGAGGGGGAAGGCGGAAAGGGAAGAGAAGAGAAGGAAGGGGAGGGGGAAGGCGCTGCGGAAGGGAAGGCGCCGGCGGCGAGGGGCGCGCGCCGGAGGGGTGGTCGCCATGCGTAAGCTGGGACTGCTGCTGAAGGTGCAGCTGCTGGGGATGTTCGGGCTGAACCGCGTCATCCACGCGGGATCGGCGCGCGACAAGGCGCGCCTGGCCGGCCTGGGCATGGTGTTTGCGCTGGTCGGCGTGCTGGCCGTCGCCTACGCCTATGGAACCGGAGCGGGCCTGGTGATGCTGGGCGCGGCCGAGGCGGTGCCGGTGCTGGCCGTGGTGGCCGGGTCGCTCGTCGGGGTGCTCGTGACGTTCCTCAAGGCCAACGGCCTGCTGTTCGGCTTCAAGGACTTCGACCTGACGATGTCGCTACCCGTGCCGCTGTGGCAGGTGGCGGTGTCGCGCGTGGCGGCGCTCTACGGCATGAACCTGCTGTGGGCGGCGCTGCTGATGGTGCCCCTGTTCGCGGCGGCCTTACCCGCGCTGGGGCTCGGCGCCGGCGCGTGGGCGGCCGCGCTGGCGACGGTGGCGCTGGCCCCGCTGGCCCCCATGGCCCTTACCGTGGCGCTGGCCTTCGGGCTGGCGGCCGCGGCCTCGCGGGCGCGCCACGGGCGCATGGCCGCGGGCGTCATCGGCATCGTGGCGACGTTGGCCCTGGTGGTGGCCATCGCCGCAGCCGCCGGCGCGACCGGCACGCCGCCCGCCGCGGGCGCGCCCTCCGGCCTGGCCGAGGACGTGGCGGCCCTCGGGCAGATCGGCGCGCTCGTGTCGGAGTCCGCCGCCGCGCTGTGGCCGCCGGCGGCCTGGGCGGCTGCGGCCATCGTGGCCGGCAGCCCCGCTGCGCTGGCCGCCTTCGCCGCGCTCTCACTCGGCGCCATGGCCGCCTGCATCGCGCTGCTGGCGCGCTTCCTCGTGCCCATCAACTCGCTGCTGGCCGGCGGCGCCCGCGCCCGCGCGGCCCGCGCCCGCCGCGAGGCCCCGCGTTCGCCCTTGCGCGCCCTCGTGCAGAAGGAGCTGCGTGCGGTGGCGAGCACGCCCGTCTGGCTGATGAACACGGCCATCGGCCCGGTGCTCGCGCTGGTGGCGGGCGTCGCGTTCCTGGTCGTGGGACCGGACGCGACCGCGCTGCTGGCCGCCGCCGTCCACGTGCCCGGCGTGTCCGCCGCCGACGTGGAGCCGCTGGTCGCCGGCGCCCTGATGGCGCTCGTCCCCTGGGTGCTCGCGTTCTGCGCGGCCATGGCGCCCATGAGCGCGTCGGCGCTCTCGCTGGAAGGCGATGCGCGCTGGATCATGCAGACCGCCCCGCAGCCGCCGGCGGCCATCATGGGCGCGAAGATCCTGGCCAACGTGGTGCTGGCCGCGCCGGCCGTCGCCCTGGCGGGCGCCTTGGCGGCCATCGGCCTGCGCGCGACCCCGCTGGAGGCGGCGGCCCTGGTCGCGCTGCCCGTGGCCGCGGCGCTGCTCACGTCCGCGCTGGGCGCGTTCCTCAACGGCCGTATGCCGCGCTACGACTGGACGAGCGAGTACGAGCCCGTCAAGCGCTCCGTCCCCGTCATGGCCACCATCTTCATCGGCCTGGCCCTCGCGGCCCTCGGCGCCCTGGCCACCCTGGCCGCCGCCAGCGCCGCAGCCGGCGTGGCCGCGGCTCCCGCCGGCACCGCCGCGGCTGCGGCCAGCATCGCCGCGGGCGCCAGTGCGGCTGCGGCCGACGCGGGTGCGATATCCGCGCCCGCCGCGCCCCTCGTCCAGCTAGCCTTCGCCCTCCTCCTCACTGCAGCCGCCATCCTCCTCTCCCGCCAAGCCGCCCGCGCCAACCTCAAGGGCTAGCCTCCCGCCGAACCACCGTCGGCCCCCTCCCCGCCCTGCACCCCTGACGCCTCCGGCACCCCCACACCCCCTCGTCTCAGCCTCATATTCCCCGTTTATCCTTAGGAAAATCGCCACAAATGGCGAAAACAGGTACATAAAATAGCCATCCATGGTTATTATCCTAAGGATAAACGAATCAATAAAGGAGGCCGCATGCAACGCGATCTCATGCGAGAGCTTGAAAAGTGGGGGTCGTCCCCCCGCCGTAAGCCCGTTATCGTCAACGGCGCTCGGCAGGTAGGCAAAACTTGGCTGCTCAAGGAGCTTGGTCGCACGCGGTTCAAGAACGTCGCCTACGTCAACTTCGATAACAACACGCCGATGAAGGAGCTGTTCGAGGCGGGATACGATATCCCTCGGCTGCTGGTGGGCATTCAGGCGGAAACCGGCGAGCGCATCATTGAGGGCGAGACGCTCGTCATCTTCGATGAGATCCAGGAATGCCCCAAGGCTCTTACCTCGCTCAAGTACTTTCATGAGGGCATGCCGGGGCTCCACCTGGCGGCGGCCGGCTCTCTCCTGGGGCTTACCATCCATACGGGAACCGGCTATCCCGTTGGAAACGTCACCACGCTCGATCTCTATCCGCTCAGCTTCGGGGAGTTTCTCGACGCAACGGGAAGCGGTGCCCTTCGCGATCTTGTGGCGTCCGGCGACGTTCCCGGCATTTCAGCCTTTGCGTCCAAGCTCGCCCCCCTTTTGCGGCAGTACTACTTCGTCGGAGGCATGCCCGAGGCGGTCGAGGCCTTCGCGCGGGAGGGCGCTCTCTCTGCCGCGCGCGAGGTGCAGCGCCAGATCCTCTCCGACTACCAGCTCGACATGTCCAAGCACCTCAGTCCTCTGGAGGTGGAGCGCGTCCTTGCGGTATGGGGATCCATACCGCGGCACCTGGGGAGGGAGAACAAGAAGTTCGTCTTCGGGCAGATCAGGGATGGGGCGCGGGCGCGCGACTATCGCAGCGCCATTACCTGGCTGGCGCAAGCCGGCCTGGCGATCCCCGTGCGGAGGATCGCGAAGCCGGGCATTCCCCTCGCAGCCTATGCCGAGGAAGCGGCGTTCAAGCTGTTCCTGGTAGACGTAGGGTTGCTGGGGGCCCTGTCTGACCTCCCGGAACGGGTGGTGCTGGAGGGCAGCACCATTTTCACCGAGTTCAAGGGGGCTTTGACAGAGCAGTACGTGTGCCAGCAGTTGGTTTCGGCCTGCGGGCTCACGCCCTATTACTGGTCGGCGGAGAACACGGCTAGCGAGGTCGACTTTGTAGTCCAGTACGATGGCGAGGTCTATCCCATCGAGGTAAAGGCCGAGGAAAACCTGAGGTCGCGGAGCTTGCGCGCCTTCGCAGAGCGCTACCCCGCGACGCGCCCCCTGCGATTCTCGATGTCGAAGCCGCGCGTGGAATCATGGATGCGAAACATTCCCCTCTATGCCCTGCAGAACATGGATTTGTGGCGCTAGCGTTTATTGACTTGCCGGCCATTGGCGGGCAAGTCGGGACGTGAACGGGCATGCTCCGGTCACGTCTCTGGCATCTGGGCGGCCAGCCTCGATTTTTCAGCAAAACACGCTCGAATTTTCAGTAAATCATCCTCGATTTTTCAGTTGCATGCCTCGGAATGCGTCTATGTGCTCTCGTTTCTAGCCCCTCCGCGCGCAGCCCGCAGCTCCGTGCCTCTGGCGTTTCCCGCGCCCCTCGGGCCGCCCGGCGAACGACTTGAAAAGTGTGCTGTTCGCAACTACACGTAAACAAGTCGTAATTCTCCTTTAACCAGGGCGTATATTTGCGTCACAATCGACAACCGCCGGTGGTTTTCTTGTCATCTGCGAATGTGAAGAAGCTATGATGAAGTTTGGAGTGCGCCGGCGCAATTGGCAAGTTGCGTACAGGCCCCCATCCGAACCCTCGGGGGAGGTGCCGACTGGCAAGAAACGGCGCGCTGCACGACAAAAAGAGGTATCAAGCACAGACGTGTTGGAAGGGGCGACCCGTCGTCCCAAGAGAAGGAATTGTTGGTGGAGATGAGTGTGCTAGGGCGGTTGGTTGACGCCAGGAACACGGTGGAGGGCAAGGTCCTCTCGGTGTTCATGGCGGCGCTGCTGATCGTGTCGACGTTCAACGTGTCGGCATGGGCAGCGGAAAAGAGCCAGGAATCCTCTGAGACGCTGGTGACGGAGGTGAACGACAAGCAGGCCCCCGAGCAGCCCAAGGCTGAGCCCGAGAAGCCGGCCGCGCAGCCCGAGGCTGACGAGCCCGCGACCGAGCCCGAGGTGGAGAAGACCACCGCGCAGCTCGAGAACGCGACGCCGCGCCCCGAGGCTGAGGCGCCCGCGCAGGCGCCGGCCGCTCCCGTGGAGGAGAAGGCCGCCGACGTGGCGCTCAAGCTGAAGGTGCAGGACGCGACGCTCACCTACGACGGCAAGGCCGTCGCAGCTGACGCGAAGGAGCTGACGGTTCCGGCTGGTAAGGACGTCAAGTTCACCGTCGCCGCTGCCGATGGCTTCCAGCTGGGCGCCAAGGCCGTGAAGCTGGTCAACGCCGCCGGCGTCGAGTGCGAGCTGGCCGCGAACGCCGCCGGCGAGTACACCGTGCCCGCCGAGAAGCTGGAGGCCGGCGCCACCATCCAGGTAACCGCCGAGCCTGTCGCTGCCGAGGAGCCCGCTGCCCCGACGCAGCCCGCGACCCCGGTCGTCCCGGCCGACGATCCGACCGAGCCGTCCGACGAGCCCGCCACCCCCGAGGTTCCCGAGGCCCCGTCCGACTCCGCCACCACCGAGCCGGGCACCATCCTCGACGACTTCCTCGACATCTTCGGCGGCGGTTCGACGCTGAGCATTAACGGTGGCAAGGACATCACTCTTGAGGTTGGCGCGAGCAAGACCGGGAGCTCCAACAATGGCGATCATTCGTTGGTGAAGAACCACAGCTGGACATCGAGCGATGGAAAAATCGCAACGGTGAACGGGAATGGACCTTCAGCGACAGTGAAGGGCGTTTCTGCGGGTGTCGTGACAGTTACGCATTCCTATGAGTATTGGACTCTTAAAAATGGGTATAAGAAGGCCAGCGAGAAAATTACCGTTACGGTAAAAGCAACCAGTGCTCCCGTTGTCACATATAAAGCCAACGGCGGTCAGGGCTCTGATGTGTCCGTTGAGGCCACATGGGGCAGTCAGCTTCAGCGCTACGCTGTTACCCTGCCTGATCCTGCCGACATCGGTATCTCGAAGGAAGGTGCGGTCTTCATCGGCTGGTCGACGGCCGACTCGGGTGCCGGCACCAATAACGTCGCGAATACCGAGTTCACGGTGACCGAGAACACGACGCTCTACGCCATCTGGTTGGACGAGTCTGCCGAGAGCAGCCGTACCAATACGGCCTACTTTTATATCAGGAAGAACGGCGAGATCCAGAAGGAGCCCGCAGGATATCCTTCTGCAGACTATTACCCGACGAATTCAGCTATGACGCTGCGGGGCTCTCTGCGTCAGCCCATTGCTGTCAACAACAACGATTTAGCCGTGCTGGCCAATCTGAAGACGGTTCCTACCGATACCCAGATTCAACAGATGCTTCAGGGATATGGCGTCGCCTTTGATCCTGCGACGCAGTATGTTCACTGGTATGTCATCAAATCTCGCGACACTAAAGATAACACCTGGAATGTTGACGGCGTTATTCTCAGCAAAAGCGCTCACTTGGTTACTTATGATGCCAATGGTGGCGTAGCCAATATAGTGCCGGCGGGTAGAGAGTATATGAAAGACGTCACCGTCAATGTGGACTTCTCGGTGATTCCCGAGCGCACTGACCACGTCTTCTTGGGTTGGGATCGGAGCTCCTCTGCGATTACTCCCGAGTACCCTAAGGATCGAGCTGCCTCATTTACGATGCCCGATGAGGCGGTAACCCTGTACGCCATTTGGCGCTCCCGCTCGTCCGTTTCCTACACTTATACACCTTCGCCCGAAGAAGGCGGCTCTGTAACGCTGTCGAGCGAATCGGTGAAGCCCGAGTCTGGCAACGCTGAGGGCTCGACGGCTGAAGCGGGGACGGGCTACAAGTTTGACGGCTGGTATACCGGTGAAACGCTTCTTACCGAAGAAAACGCTGCTGCCAATAACGTGTTGCTGAGCACCGATGGCAAGACGATCATCCCCCAGAAGAACAGCAGCGGCCTCTATACTGGCGGTGATTTCGTAGCAAGGTTCTCTGCCGACCCGGAGGTGACCAAGTCCCTCGCGGCCACCGTCGACTACAAGCTGGGCGACGAGGTGCAGCAGGCCGACCGCGTCGACCTCAAGGCCACCGTCCAGTGGCTCGAGCCCGACACCCTGTCCACCGAGGGCGTGGCGGCCAAGGAGTACAAGGGCTGGAAGCTCGGCTCCATCACCGTCAACGGCACCGAGGTCGAGGCCCTGCCCGCCACCGTCAACAACGGCGACGCGGTGGTCTACAACTACGTGGC
>CANPHS010000011.1 GCA_947573925.1 uncultured Enterorhabdus sp.
CCCCCCCCCCCCCCCCCGGGGCCCCCCCCCGCCCCCCACCCCCCCCCGGGGGGGCCCCCGGCCCCGGCGGGCCGCCCCCCCTAACCCCACGGGGCCCACCCCCCCCCCCACCGGCGTTCCACTCCAGCACAGCGGGCACGGGCCCTCTCCTTCGCCGGCGGCGATGGCGCGGGGGTCCTTCTCGGGCTTGGCCCGGTTGATGGTGATGTCGAGGGGGCCTGCGGGCGAGGAGGCCGTCCACGCAATGCTACGGCGGCCGCTCATGGAAGGCGCCTCGCCATCACGCCGGGGCCGCCGACGACCACTTCGCGGCAGGCCCGGTAGCCCAGAAATCCGTCCATGGCCTCCACGAACGCCGGGGCCTGGGCCGTCGGCACGAAGGCGAGCACCGAGCCGCCGAAACCGCCGCCGTGAATGCGCCACGCTCCCTCCTCACCGAGCAGGTGAGCGCACAGGCTCTGGATGACCATGGCCGGCTGCCGCGCCTCGGTGCCCGGCTCGCGCAGCGACACGTTCTGCAGAAACTGGGCCGACGAGGCCCCCGACAGGCGCACGTTCTTCAAAAACGTCGGGAAATCCCCCGTCTCCAGGGCCTGCCGCTGGGCGCACACACGCTCCACCTCGTCGTAATAGTGCAGGGCGCGCATGGCCCGCCGGTCGCCCAAATCGGTGCGCACCCGCTGCAACTGCCCCAGCAGCGCCTCCACCGGTGCATCCCCCAGGCGCGTCACGCCCAGGGCATTGGCCACCATGCGCATGTCGGCGGGAATGGCGGCGAACTCGTCCTGGTGCAGCGAATGGTCTTGACGGCTGTCCACGAGCACGATGCGGAATCCCGCCGCCTCGGCGTCCAGCGCCACCGGTTCCACCACGGGGGTGGCGGGGGCGAAGTCGATGGTGACCACGCCGCCGCAGGCGCTGGCCAGTTGGTCTTGGGCGCCGCAGGGTTTGCCGAAATAGCGCTGCTCGCAGGCAGTGGCGGCCAGGGCGATGGCCACCGGGTCCAGGGCCACGGGCGCCGGGGCGTTCTCGCCGTCGGCGGAAGCAGGCGACTCGCCGGCCGCCCCTGCCGGAGACGCCGCGGCCGGCGACCCCTTCCCCGCGAAGGGCCCGGGGCCGAACAGGGCCTCCAGGCAGCCGCCCAGCATCACCTCGAAGGCGGCCGACGACGACAGGCCGCGCCCGGGCGGCACATCGGAGCACGTGACCACATCGAAGCCGCGCACCATCCCGCCGGCCGCCGCGTACTGGGCCGCCATGCCCCGCACGAGCGATTCCGACGACAGCGCCTCCACGGGGTGGGGCGTCGCCCAGGCAGCATCGGCCAGATCTATCTCGTCGATGCCGAAGCCTTCCATGACCGCGCGAATGCGCCCGAGGCCGTTTTCCACGGCCAGGCCCCAGGTGCGCTCGCCGATGGCCGCCGAAATGACGCGGCCACCCTGGTGGTCCACGTGGTTGCCCGCCACCTCCATGCGCCCCGGCGCCGAGGCGAACACGGGCCGGCCACCGTCCAGGGCCGCAGCGCCGAACACCTCGGCGAAGCGCTCGCGCAGCCGCGCCAGCTTCTCCGCCGCCACCTCGTCAGTTCTCGCCGCCACAGCGCCCATGGCCGTCCTCCTTCAGCTTGTTCACCCGCCGGTCGTAGGTGAGAATGCCGTTCACTTCCTCTTCCACGTCGGACAGCTGCGTGTACACGAAGGCGGCCAACCCGTCGTCGGCCAACGCCTCGGCCTCGGCCAGCATTCCGCGCACGGCAGAGCGCCAAGCTGCCGCATCCTTGAAGCTGTCGTAGCCGTAGCTGCCCGCGAAGGCGCAGTGGCCTTCCACCCGGAACGTAGCGCCCCCGAATTCCGACAGGGCGAAGGCGCGGCACCCGCGCTCGGCGGCATAGCCCCGCAGCGCACCGTCGTCCGGATACACCTTCAGGGCGCGGAAGTAGTTGTGCACCGACAGGAAATCGCCGCAGTGCTGGTCGTACCAGCCGCTGACCGCGTCGATGGGCCGGGTGGGGTCGAGCCGGTGCACCGCCTCGGCCGCCAGTTCCGCGTCGAACTGGCCCCAGCCCTCGTTGAACAGCACCCAGCACACCACCGACGGATGGTTGCGCAGGTACTCCACCGTGGCCCGACAGCCGTGCCGCCACTGGCGGCGGTAGCGTTCGTCGCCGGCGCCCAACTTCTCCTGGTGGTCGGGCACCCGATCGTCGAACGCGCCCCAGCTGCCCCGCCACAGCGTGGGCTTGAAGCTGGTCTCCCAGCTTCCGTAGGCGCCCCCGCCGCTCACCATGTCCTGCCACACCAGCATGCCGAGCCTGTCGCAATGGTAGTACCAGCGGTCAGCCTCCACCTTCAAATGCTTCCGCAGCATATTGAAGCCGGCGTCCTTCATGGCCTGGATGTCGAAGGCCAGGGCCTCGTCAGCGGGGGCCGTCATGAGGCCGTCGGACCAATAGCCCTGGTCGAGCACGCCGCGCAGAAGCAGCGGCTCGCCGTTGAGGAAGAACCGCGCGACGCCGTGTTCGTCGGCCTTCACCTCCGCGGTGCGGAAGGCGGTGTAGCTGCGCACCACATCGCTTCCATAGCGGAACGACAGGTCGTAGAGCCGTGGGTCGTCGGGGCTCCACCGGCGCACGGCGGGAATGTCTAGCACCAAGCGCACGCGCCGCACGGGCTCCTCCCCCGCCGCGGGCTCCGACACCGCCGCCCCGGCTTCCGCCGGCACCGCCACCGAGCCCACCTGCGCCCCGGCACCGTCGGAGACGTACAGGCGCACGAGGCCCCCGTCTCCGCGCACGTCCACATCGGCCACCAGGCGCCCGGTCACACCGTCGGGGTGCAACGCGAGGCGCTCGATGCGCCGGGCGGGCACCACTTCCATCCACACCGGCTGCCACAGGCCGCTTTGGGCCGAGTACCAAATGCCGCCCCGCTCCAGCCGCTGCTTGCCGCGCAGCTGGGTGCCCTCATCGCTCGGGTCGCGCACGGCCACGGCCACTACCATTTCGGCGCGATCCCCGGCGTCAAGGGCCGCGGACGGTCCGTCGCCAGACGGGTTCAGCGCCTCGGTAATGTCGAAGGTGAAGGGAAGGTAGGCGCCTTCGTGGGTGCCCACCACCTGGCCGTTCACGCAGCAAGCGCAGGCGAAATCCGCCGCCTCGAAGTGCAGCAGGCAGCGCTCCCCCTCCCGCAGGCGCGGCCGGAGCACGCGGCGCACGTACCACAGCAGCTCGTCCGGCTGCAATGTGCGCCCGACGCCGGACAGCAGGGCCTCCGGCGAGAAGGGCACGAGAATGCGGCCGTCGACGTGGGCGGGGGGATGCACCGTGGGGCAGGCCCCCACCGGCACGATGCAGTAATCCCACCAGCCGTTCAGCATGGTGAAGTTCTCGCGGGCGAACTGGGGGTGCGGATGCTCGGGACGCACGGCGCCGGGATCGAGCGCCTCGCCCCAGGGCGTGAGCATGCGGCATTCCGGGCCCAATGCATGCTTGCGGGGAGCGCTGGCCAGAACGCGCTTGATGTCCATGGACGCTCCTCTCATCCGGCTCGCGCCCCAACGGGGCGACGGTTTTTCCTATGAGCCGATGATAGCCAACTGAGAGCCGAATGGGCCAAACGTAACCGATTCGCCACACCGCCCGCAGCGCGACGAACGCGCCGCATGCGCCGAGCGCGCCAAACGAGGTCTGCGACTGCCAAGGCGCCTTACGGCCCGAATCCCCGAGGCGCAGCGGCTAGGCGATCGCCTCCGCCTTTTCCTCCAGGTGCAGCATCTTCGACACCACGTCGATGAGCACCTCGTCGTCGGCGTCCGGATGCGAGCGCAGATAGCTGACGAGCCCCACGATGAGCACGTAGAAGGTCTCGTAGAGATGGTCGGAAGGCTCGCTGTACTTCGTGGGCGTCACCAAGGGGTGCGACACCATGAACTCGGCCCCCTGGGCGGCGAAGCGGTTGAGGAAGTCCAGGTACAGCGCGGCGTTCTCCTGGGTGGAAAGTGCCATGCGGAAGGTGTTCTTCTCGAAGAGCACCATGCGCATGATCTTCACCATAGAATGCAGCGACTCGTCGGTTTCGCTGGTTGCCCGGCTCTCGTGCCAGTGCTGCATGGCCTCGATGAAGTCGGTGATGTACTGGTCGAGCACGGCCGAAGTCACTTCCTCCTTGTTCTGGAAGTAGTGGTAGAACAGCGAGCGCGTGACGCCGACGTGGTTGGTGATGTCCTGGATGGAGGTGTGGGCGAGGCCCTTCTCCTCGTAGAGTTCGCGGGCGGCCACGACGATTTCCGCCGACCGCTTGGCCGTGTCGTTGCTGCGGAGGACTTCCCGGGTGGCGATGGCTCGCCGGTTCTTGCGTGTCGATTGCATGGGGCCTCCTTGGAACCGCGGCGCCGTGGGGCAACGCCGATGCGGGCCCGTTTGCACGGGCCGCGATGACAGGTTGTGCTGCAAAGCTATGCTTGGGACTATACGACTGCACAAAAATACGCCACCGCTGCGTAAGGCCACTGTTACCTCACCGTCATTAACTGTTAACAGACTGTCCAGAAAGTTCCATAACCCGTCATAAATGCCCTGGCGTTGCCCATTCATGCTCCTTGACCTTGCTTTAACTCTGACAGGGTACTGAAGGGGTAGTCCCTCGAAGGCCCGCTCCAAGGGGTTAGCGTGCCGGCACGGCCCCGCCACGGCCGAAAAGGCGTGGAATGGGTTCGTGCTGCCCGAACGGCTCCGGACAACCGCGGCAACGGTTGACGACATTGTGCAGGCACACAAGATTCCTTTCCGAAATATTACCAGCGACCCTGCGTTAAGCAACGCGATAATGAGTTGAAGGACCAGACCCGATGCGCACCAATTTTCCCCGCTCGACAAGACCTTGCTTCAAAAGTCGAAGATATTTGCGCCACATTCGTCATTGCTGCTGATAATCCGATCGTCCCAACGCTTGTCGCTCGGCACCTCTCGGTAGTCGAGAAAGTAGAAGGGAAATTTACTGGTGACTCATACTTTCAATCGATGTTAATCGATTCCGGTCGATATCGACCAGTTTTTAATCGATGCAATCGATGTGTCTAGCCATTGCAATCAACACCTGCGGAGGCGAACCTCGAATACGACCAGTCACGGGAGCCCTCCTTTCCGAAATGGCTGTCCTCCCAAATGAGAGTTGAGGAAATAAGCAACTATAACAAACATTTGTTCCAAAATAGTACTATTGTTCGCATAAATCAAGATAGCTTCTCAATGTTGAGGTTGAACTTTTTCTTAACAATGCGCCAGTGATTGCTTTGAGGAAAACGACAGAACGGCAGGGATGATAAGCTGTCGAAAAAATCGCAAGGGAGGTGCCGTGGGCAAGCGCAAGCAGTATATTTTCCGCAAGAAACGCCAGCGATGGCCCGTGGCGGTCAGCGCGCTTGTCGTGGCGGCGCTTGCCGTCGGCGCCGTGTTCCTCGGATTTCGCGAAGGACCCCTACAGCCCACCACCGCCGAGATTCTGCCCGGGGCCGCAGACCCCGCCTGGAGCATCCCCGCTTTCGCCAGCAGCGTAGATGCCGATGGCGACGGCATTGACGACCAGACCGACGTGCTGCAGAGCGCCGAGGCCTACGTGGCCGGCGAACCCCGCTACAAAAGCGCCTACTACGCCGAGACCGGCTACCCCGACGACGGCTTCGGCGTGTGCACCGATGTGGTGGCCTTCGCCTTGCGCGGGGCCGGCTACGACTTGCAAGCCCTCATGGACGCCGACATCCGCGAGGCTCCCGAGGCCTACGGCATCGACGAGCCCGACGCCGCCATCGACTTCCGCCGCGCCCCCAACCAGAAGGTATTCTTCGACCGCAACGCCGTCTCGCTCCCGTGCGACACCGGCGACCCTGCCCAGTGGCAGGGCGGCGACCTCGTGGTGTACGACAACCACGTGGGCATCGCCTCGGGCCGCCGCAACGCGCAGGGCCTTCCCTACCTTATTCACCACCATGGTCCCACCCAGCTCCACTACGAGGAAGACGCCCTGGAAAGCTGGGGTCCCATCATCGGTCACTACCGCATGTCGGAGTAAGGCCTGCAGTATTTACTCCTCGAAACTTCATAGGCTTCTGCTATGCTTGCAGCATGGTGCTGCCATCGAAGGGAGGATCCGTGATGCCTCGTGAAAATATTGCCCAACTCAGCAGTGAAGGGGATCTCACGTCCTTCACCTTCGGATCCCGCCGTATTCGCTTTCGCACGCCAAATCGCCTGGAACGATATCTCGATGTGAAAGAATGGGATGATGGGTACCTCGTCGTAACTGCCCGCTACGAGGGCCTTCCCGATACGGAAGAGTACATCGATTTGCCCCCTATTCTGGAAAACCTCTACATCGATCCCGCGTCCTTCCTTGCCCCCATCAAGAAAGTGGAGGTCAGCTATGCCTAATCTCGAGGAAATCGCCGAGGCCGCCGACGTCATCATCAATGGCTACGCCTTCACACGAGATGGCGAAGCCTTCCGAGTGCTCAATCTCAATCGGCCCACCAGTGCGGCCGTGCTCGGCGCAACCGGCGAAGTTTGGGAAACCACCATGGACGATATCGAGCTTTCCATCGTGCGCGAATACCTCGCCCGCAGCCTCAAGTATATGGCGGCCTAGCCATGCCGAAGTACTTCAATTTCAAGGTTTGCGGCTACTTTCTCTACTTCACCAGCCATTGTATTATCGAGTGCATGCACGTGTACGCCAGCGATCGGAAGCTCACCGAGCAGGGCTCGGCGAAGTTCTTCGTAAAGGAGAACGGCGATTCGGTGTTGCAGAACGCCGGCGTCCTCTCTCCGCGGGAAATCCGCGCCATCCAGGAATTCATCAAGGACAACTATCAAGAAATGTACCTGAAGTGGGCCGAGCTCAGCGACGAGGGCTTTTACCGGGGGTAGAGCCTACACGTCAACGGGGTTGAAAATGGCAGGCGTGGTGTGGCCGAGGGCCAGTTCGCGCAGGGCCACGTCGCCGTCGCGGGGCTCGCAGATGGCGAAGCTCACGGCGATGTCGGCGCCGGGCAGCGCCTCGCGCAGCAGCGGGATGGCCGTGGTGCGGAACTCGGTGAAGTCGTAGTCGTCCCCGTCTTCGACGGTGTTCAGCCCGCCGCACCGGGGGTGCAGCGGGCTGAACATCGTCGGAGCAGGAAAAGACGCTACTTCACCAGCATGCCGGCGGCCACCTCGTCCGCGGCGGCGTCGCCTTCCAAGGTGCGCAGAAGCTGAATGCCGAAGGGCAGGGCGGTGCCGGGGCCCGTGGCGGTGACGAGGTTGTCATCGACGCACACGTCGGTGTCGGGCTGGTAGACACCCGCGGGCCAGCCCTCCTCGCAGCCGGGGTAGCAGGTGGCGCGGCGGCCGTTCAAGAGGCCCGCGCGGGCGAGCACCATGGGGCCGGCGCAGATGGCGGCCACGTACTCCCCCGCCTCCATGCGGCGCGTGAGCTCGGCCACGACCCGGGCGTTGCGGCCCAGGTTCTCCACGCCGACGGAGCCGCCGGGCACCACGGCCATGTCGAAGCCGGTCAGATCCAAAGCCGACAACGGGGCGTCAGCCTGCAGGGTGACAGCCTGGGCCGCCCGCACCGCGAGGTCGTCCTTCACGCTCGCGAGCACCACGTCCACGCCGCCGCGCCGCAGGGCGTCCACCGGCGCCACCACTTCCAAAGGCTCGCAGCCATCCGCCAGAAACACCACAACCGATTTCGCCATGGGGAACTTCCTTTCCGAGAATTTGCCATGCACAACCCCCATTGTACGCCACCGCTGGCATCTGCTATGCTCTTGGTGATTTTTTGTATCCCGCGCCCCTGCGCCGCATGCCGACGGGGGCCGCCCGGGGAAGGAGCCCGTCGTGGCCAAAACTGTTTTGAAGGTCCTCATCATCGCCCTGGCGGCCCTGGTGCTGACGGTGGGCGGCTACGTCGCCTACGTGATGCTCAGCTACGACCGCCTGGACGACAACCTGGCCCTGGCGGTGGACGCCCCGACCGTCTCCGATACCGCGCAGCCCGCGGCGGTGCCGCGCGGACAGGAGCTTACCGCCGTGACGGCGAACCTCGGTTTCGGGGCCTACAACCGCGACTTCGACTTCTTCATGGACGGCGGCACCGGCTCGGTGGCTGCCAGCCCCGAGGTGGTGCGCGAGGACATCGCGGGCAGCGCTGCGACCGTCGCCGCCCTCGATCCCGCCTTCGTGCTCTTCCAGGAAGTGGACGTGGACGGCACCCGCAGCCACCACATCGACCAGTACGCGCTGCTGCGCGAGGCCTTCCCCGCCGATGCGGCCGTGTTCTGCCAGAACTACGACTCGGCCTTTTTGGCCTGGCCCCTCTACGCGCCCCACGGGGCCAACCGCGCCGGGCTCGCCACGTTCAGCGCCTACCCCATTGCCGACGCCACCCGCTACAGCCTGCCCATTTCCGAGGATTTCGGGAAGTTCCTCGACCTGGACCGCTGCTTCTCGGCAGTCCGCGTGCCCGTGGAAGGCGGCGCGGAGCTGGTGCTGCTGAACGTGCACCTGTCGGCCTACGGGGCCGACGCGAGCATCATGGAGGCCCAGCGGGCGCGGCTCTACGAGGTCATGGTGCGCGAGCGCGAGGCGGGCAACTACGTCATCGCCGGGGGCGACTTCAACCACGACATGATCGGTGTGTCCAACGAGGTGTACGGCAACGAGACCGACGTGGTGGCCAGCTGGGCGAAGCCCTACGACTTCGAAGGGGTGCCTGCGGGCTTCACGGTGGGGGCCAAGGTGAAGCTGGACGAGACGGGCGCCGACGCCTTCCCTGACGCTGCCACCTGCCGCGACGCCGGGCGCCCCTACGACGGCACCAACGACCGCTGGGTCATGGACACGTTCATCTACTCCAACAACGTGGAAGTCGTCGACTGCTCCACCGTGGACGCCGACTTCGCCTACTCCGACCACAACCCCGTAAAGCTCACCTTCGAGCTCGACCCCGCGGCGTCTTAGGGCCCGCAGCCAGCCCGACCGCCTTGCCCGCGCCCCGAGAAAGAGGCTCCCATGACTTGGATCGATGAAGCCCGCGCGAAGTACCCCCTGCCCGCCGAAGAGGAGGGCCTGCTCGTGAACGTGGTGCTCGCCTCGGCCGTGCTCTCGATGCTGGCGGCCATCGTGGGCTCCATCATACTTGCCGCCCTGCAGGGCGCAAGCCTGTGGGATGCCGTCACGTTCGGCTGGGCCGCCGGGATCGCCGATGCCCTGAAGGTGGCCTGGCCCTGGTCGCTGGCTTTGGGCTTCGGGCTGGGCGCGGTGCTGTTGGCCGTGAACGCCGTCGGGGAGGCCGTGGCCCTGCGCGGGTCCCGAAAGGAGTGGCGCGAGGCCATCTACGAGATGCGCGGCGGCCTGAGCGGCGAGCTGCCGCGGGTGACCGCCTGGAAGATTCCCCTCATGATGCTGGCCGTGGCCGCAGTGGAGGAAGTTGGGTTTCGCTACGCGCTCATCGGCGTGGTGATGGCCGTGGCCGAGCCGGCCGTAGGGTTCGCCGGCGCCGCCGTGGTGGCCGTGGCGGCCTCGGCAGCAGTATTCGCCATCATGCACGTTCAGTACCGCGGCTATACCACCGCGCTCATTGGCGTGCTCGGCCTGCTGTTCGGCGTCGTGTACGTTGTCACGGGCGCCCTGGCGGCCGTCATCGTGGCCCACTGGCTCTATGACGTGGCCGTCGTCTTCCTCGAGGCCCGCAAAATGACCCGCGACCCCCGCTACTTCCCCAACGGCCACGCCCCCGAAAACGCCGTCGAGGAAGAGCTCCAAAAAGCCGCTTCAGGGGAATAGAACATGGCCTTCAAGCTGCGCCAGATGCACCTGGTGAACGAGTCCATGAAGGAGTCGAAGTCATCCCTGGTGGTGCCCACCGCCTACGCCGACGGATTCACGGATTTAGAAGAAAGCAGACGCTAGCAAGAAACCGGCGCTCACGATAAAATGGGACATCGAGCAAGGAGGTGATTTCCGTGGCCAAACGCATACCACCCCATTACCTCGACCAACATGGTTGGGGCCCCGATGAGTTCAATTCGCTCAACGCCTACCTGAATCGGCTGTTTCTCTACGAATCCGATCCCGAAAAATCCCGGGTTATCGCCCAGATGGATCCTTCTCGCATGAGTCGGGAAACCATCGCCCTCATCGGTGCGATTCTGACACAGTACGGCAAGCGCCAAGCCGTCCAGGAGAAGTACCCCAACCTTCGATATGCAGGCCTCACCGTTCCACTGGAAATCCCGCTCTATCTCAACGAACAGCCCCTCGACCTATTCCCCGCCTACCGAGAGCTGAACATCCATTATTAGGAGCAATGTGACGAATCAGAAACCCACCCTCTCCCTGGAAGAATTTGCAGACCTGCTAGGCCAACTTGATAGATTTATCGGTGCGCATAACCCCGAATTGAATCTCGAAGTTCGCGCCATCGGTGGCTTCTCTCTCATGTACCACGATAAGCAGACCAGTCTCGTTCTGCTCAGAAAAGGCTCCTCCGACATCGACACGCTTACGCATTTGCCGCAATCGGTGGCCACGATGGTGGACATTATCGCTACCAACAACGACGTCAACAGCGATTGGCTGAACGACTGCTGGTATGCCAACCACAACTTCGAGGAAGAATTCGAGCCCTATATTACCTGGGAGCCGACGGAGTACACCTTCAAGCACATCGACTTGAAAGTGGCCAACCCCAAAGGCATCCTGCTCATGAAGCTGCGGGCGGTCTGCGACGCGTTGGAATTCGCCGGCTATCCCGATAACCCGGAAGTCCTCGCCGCCGAACTGCGCACCCAAGATGTGATGGACACCGTGTCGCTTTTGCGTTTCCTCGGCATTGAAACCGTCGCAGATCTGGAGGCATTTCCGCGCCCGGTGGAAATCCTCGGCTTCGACCGCTTCGTGCGCTATGCCGTAGACCAGGGACTCGTGCGGGAACGGTAATTCGGTGGGATCTGTAGCGGATGTGCGAAAGCCGGATGAAGTACAATGCGCTTCGGAATACGGGAGGGAGCGCCATGGAAGCTGATCGTCGGGAATGGGTGCCGCTGCGGCAGGTGGGGTGGGCGTTTCTGCTCGCCTGGGTGTTCTGCGTGTTCTACACCAATGCCGTGGGCGATATCGGCGGAACGGCGCATATGGCCGCGCCGACGCTCGCCTGGTCGCTGTTCTCGCTCATGCTGCCCCTGGCGGCGTCGGTGGCGTCGCTGGTGGTCATCGTGGTCCTGGAGCCGCGCTTCGGGGCGCCCACGGCCCATAGGCGTCTCGTGATCGCCGCGCCCCTGCTCACCGCCGCCAGTACGCCGCTCATGTTCCTGGTTCCGGCGAACCCCGCCGTCGGGGCCGCGCTGTTCGCCGTCGGGTCGGTGGCCACGGGCATCGGCAGCGCGCTTCTGTGGGTCATGTGGGGCGAGTACTACGCGGTGCTGCCCCGGGAGAAGTCCGAGGCCCTGGCTCCTGCCTCGGCGCTTATTTCCGCCGTGCTTGTGCTGCTCGTGTCGGCCATGGAGGGCTGGGTGGCCGTGGCGGTGGCCGCAGCGCTGCCGCTGCTGTCGGGGCTGTGCTTCTACCTGGTATGGACGGGCGACGCCGCCCGGGAAGAGGATCGCCTCGTGCGCCAAGCGCACCGCCAGCGGGCCCACCGGCCCGATGGGGCCGCAGCGCCCCTGTCCGGCCTCGGGCGCACCGGCTTCGGCATCCTGATGGTGTTCGCCATCGTCAGCATCGCCGGCATGCTGTACCCGGGCCGGGTGGAAGGGATGCCGCTCCAGATGATCCTGCTGTTCAGCGCCGGCATGATGGCCGTGGTGGCCCTCATGGCCGTCTCGGGGCCGCGGCGCATCTCGCTGGCGTTCCTCTACCGCTGGATGTGCCCCACCCTCGTGGTGGGCTTCGCCGCCGTCATCCTGTTCGGAGATGCCGGGGGCCTCGTGGCCGTGGCGGCGTCCCTCGGCGGCCGGTTCACGTTCTGCCTCATCGCCCAGGTGTACTTCGCCAGCTACGCCGCGGCCGGCCGCGCCACCCCGGCCCAGGCCTCGGGCCTCGGCTGGCTGTTCGTGCACGCCGGCGACCTGGTGGGCGGCGTGACGTGGGTTCTCGTCGAGCCGGCCGTGAGCGCCCTGCCGAACGGCGCGGTGCTGGCGAGCGTTGTCTGCATCGTGGTGCTCGTCACCGCCACCATGGCTGTCATGGGCGACGACGCCGCCTTCCTGCGCATGCCCGCCTCGCTTCCCGATGAAAGAGCCGGGGCCGAGCTGGCACAGCCCGCTTCCCCGCCGGCCCCGGTCGCCCCGAAGGTTGAGGAGCGGGCGACGGAAGAAGCGGCGACTGCGAGCACGCCCGGCAACACGGCCCCCGCCTCCGGTGACGCATCCTCGGCCCCCGACCCCATCGCCGATTTGGCCGGTGCCCACAACCTCACGCCCCGCGAGGCGGAGGTGTTCGCGCTGCTGGCCCAGGGGCGTTCCATCCCCTATATCCGCGACGAGCTCATCATCAGCCGCGAGACGGCGGCCACCCACGCCAAGCACATCTACGCGAAGCTCGGCGTCCATTCCCGCCAGGAACTCATCGACCTCGTGCACGGCTAACCGAAAGGGACTCCCCCGAAGGGGAGTCCCGGAACGGTCGCCTGCTGGGAGGGAGGGTGGCAGGCTCGGAAAGAGCTTGGTTCGCGCCCCTACTCCACGCCGAGGGCGTGCTTGGCGGCGATGCGGCCGAAGGTGGCGGTGCGGCCCGCGTTGATGCCCGTGAAGTTGCTCGGGTAGTTGTGCGGGTAGAAGCCGCCCTGGTCGTTGCCGCAGACGTAGAGGCCCTCGATGGGCGTGCCGTCGTTGCGCAGCGGCTGGGAGTTCACGTCGGTGATGACGCCGTGGATGGTGACCAACAGCTCGCCGCCGATGCGGGCCGCGTAGAAGGGCGCGGTCTCCACGTCGGACAGGCGGTAGGCCGGCTTGCCGAAGTCGGTGTCCTCGCCGGCGGCCACCAGGCCGTTGTAGCGCTCCACCGTGGCCAGGAAAGTGGCCTTCTGGTCGGCGTCGAAGTCCATCATGTCGGCCAGGGCCTCCAGGGTGTCGGCCTTCTTCAAGGTGCCGGCCTCCAGACGCGGGTTCAGCCAGAACTCGTCCAGGTGCTCCTTGGACATGGCCTCGCAGTCGTACACGTCGGCGTTGAAGGCGGTGCCGGAGGGCGCCGGGTACAAACGCGAGCAGCCGCAGGTGTCGAACTGGGCGATGTCGTCCCAGTAGTTGCCGTCCCACACGATCCAGCTGTAGTGCTTCGGCTGGTTCGCGCCGGCGGCGTAGCTCATGGGGTAGCACTGGTCCTCGTTCATGAAGCGCTCGCCGTTCACGTTCACGTGCAGGAAGGGCTGGCTGCCGGGCAGGAAGATGTCGCCGCCCATGCGGTCCTCATTGAACTCGAAGCCGTCGGGCAGGATGGCGCGGTTCCAGATCATGCAGGCGCCGCCGGCCTCCAGCTCGGCCCCGGCCCACAGGGCCATGCGAATGCCGTCGCCGGTCTCGGTCACGGAATCGCGCAGGGCGCACCAGGCGGAATTGCCCGGGGCCAGATCGGCCAGCATCTCGTTGTTGGCGCCGTAGCCGCCGGTGCAGAGGATGACGCCCTTGGCGGCGTTCACCTGGATGAAGCCGTCCTTGCCCTCGGCCACCACGCCGGTCACGCGGCCCGACTCGTCCTGGATGAGCTGCTGGGCGGGGGTCTCGAAGCGGATCTCGCCGCCGAGGTCCTCGGTGAACACGTCGCGCATCACTTCCAGGTGCGCGTAGGAGTTGTAGTTCGGACCGTCAGGGTTGTACTCGCCGATGCAGGGGTTGTAGCACATGGCCGGGTAGTAGGCGTGGGGGTCGTCGGGGCAGTGCCACTCGAAGGGGAAGAGCATGCCCTTGGGGCCCAGCGTGTCGGCCATCCACTCGATCATCTCGCCGGACTTCTCGGCCCAGGTCTTGTACATGAGCATGTTGGCGTCGCCGGCCTGGGTCATGTTGGCATGGTTCATCAGCTCGGGCACGTCGACCATGTGGTCGGGGGCGAGCTTCTTCGAGTTCAGGGCGCCGATGGCCTCGCGGGCCGCGGCCACGGCACCGGCCTTCTCCAGCACGACCACCTTCGCGCCGTTCTGGGCGGCGGTGGTGGCGGCGGGCAGGCCGCCGTTGCCGGCCCCCACCACGCAGATGTCGCAGTCGATGGTCTCCACGAACTCCGTGGGCATCTCCGGCTGGTCGCGCCACGTGGTGGCAGCGGCGCCGGTGTCGGCGGTCTTGGCCCCGGCCTCGGCCGGGGCGGCGGGGGCGCAGCCGGCCAGCCCCATGGCGGCCAGGGCGCTCGCGGCGCCGGCGGCGGTCAGAAACCCGCGACGGGAAAGGTTCGCTTCCATGATGATCCTCCTTGTAGACGGTTCGCGTCCGGCCCTCCCTTTCGAACCGAACGCATCGCAGCCTACCCGAGGAACCCGGCGGCGCACATCGCCCGCATTCGGGTATTCACCCACCCATCACCTGCGGAAACCCCAAAAATACCCGAGAATGGGTGAGGCCAACTATGGCAACACGTAGAGGAGACGCGGGGCGTTCTGACCGAGCGAGTTCCACAGCGACGAGAACAGCCCGGTGGGCTGTTCTCCAAAGCGAGGACTGTCTGAGCGAATCAGAATGCCCCGCGGCTCCGACCGGCGGCGAGCCGCAACCTCGAATTCAGTTGTGGCCGAGCCCTAGCACCCGAACAGTTCTGCCATCTTCCCCATGCGCTCGGCGATGGGCACGCCGAAGGGGCAGCGGGGCTCGCAGGCGACGCATCCCGTGCAGGCACCGGCGGTGACGGCCATGGCCTCGTAGTGCCCCTGCACCGAAGGGGGCACCTCGCCGTGCTGCTCGGCCAGGTCGTAGAACTTGTTCGCCAGCGCGATGTTGATGCCCACGGTGCAGGGGGCGCAGTGGCCGCAGTAGGTGCACTGGCCGCCGAAAGCGTGCTTGGGGGCGCAGGCCAGCACGCTGGCGTAATCGAGGTCGGCCGGAGCGGCGTCGCAGAAGGCCAGGGCCTCCTCCAGCTGGGCCACGCTTTCCACCCCCACCATGACGCTGGCCGCCGCGGGACGGGTGAGCGCGTAGTGGATGCACTGGGCCGGCGTGAGGGCCACCCCGAAAGGCGACGCCTCGGCCGAGAGCAGCCGGCCGCCGGCGAAGGCCTTCATGACCGTGAGCGCCGTGCCCGTGCGCTCGCATTCGGCGTAGAACGCGGCCCGGGCCGGGTCGATGCCGGCGGCGTCCAGAGCGTCGTACTCGCCGTAGAGCGTGTCCAGATCGACGTTGGCCGGTTGCATGTCGTAGGCCGGATTCACCGAGAACATCACCAGCTCGATCTCCGGCTCCCGCGCGGCCAGAAGCCCCACGGCCGGGTTGTGGGTGGAAAGCCCGATGTGGCCGATGCGGCCCGCATCGCGCAGCTCGCGCACGTATTCGATGAAGGGCCCGTTCATGATGGCGGCGAACTCGCCCACCTCGTCCACGTAGTGGATCATGCCGAATTCCACCGAGTCGGTGCGCAGCCGCGCGAGCAGGTCGTCGAAAGCGGGGCGCACGAGGGCCATGTCGCGGGTGCGCACGTACTGGCCGTCCTGCCAGGTGCTGCCGATGTGCCCCTGGATGATCCACTGGCCGCGCGTGGGCGCGAGCGCCTCCCCCAAGGCCGAGCGCACGGCCGGGTCGGCCATCCAGCAGTCCACGATGTTCATGCCGGCCGCCGCGCCCCGGGCGGCCATGGCGTTCACGGCCTCCTGGTCCAGCTCGCCGATCCACTCGGCCCCGAACCCGATGACGCTGGCCTTACGGCCCGTGTTCCCCAACGCGCGGTATTCCATGGCTGTCCTCGTTTCCCTCGTCGTCCTCGCGCCTCTGCGCTTGCGTCCCATTCAATCACGTGGAGCGCACTCCAGGTCAACGATTATAGCGTGAAGCCCTTCTGCTTTATCGGCCGTGCGTGCGCCGGGCGCGGCGTCCGGGCGTACACTGGGGCCATCGGCCGCCGTTCCGGCCACCGGTTCCGCACGCCCGAAGGAGGCGCCATGATCAACCACTTCTGCACCAAACCGCTCTGGGAATGCACCCAGACCCTGGCCGCCGTGGCCCAGGGCCGCCAGGCCGCCGACACGGTCATCACCCACGCGCGGCTCGTGAACGTGTGCACGGCGGAAATCCAGGACGACATCGCCGTGGCCATCGCCTGCGGCCGCATCGCCTACGTGGGGCCGTCGGCCGACCACTGCATCGGCGCGGACACCCTCGTCATCGACGCCGCGGGCCAGTACATCGCCCCCGGCTTCCTCGACGGCCACATCCACGTGGAGTCCTCCATGATGGGTGCCGGCGAGTACGCCCGGGCCGTCATTCCCCACGGCACCGTGGGCATCTACTGGGATCCCCACGAGGTGTGCAACGTGCTGGGCCTTGAAGGCGTGCAGGTTATGATGGAGGACGCCGCCCGCACCCCGCTGAAGGCCATGGTCACCACCCCCTCCTGCGTGCCGGCGGTGCCCGGCTTCGAGGACACGGGCGCGGCCGTGGGGCCCGAGGACATCGCCGAGTCCATGAGCTGGGACGGCGTGGTGGGCCTCGGCGAGATGATGAACTTCCCCGGCGTGCTGGCCGGCACCGACCACGCCCACGGGGAGCTGGCGGAAACCATGAAGGCCGACAAGGTGATCACGGGCCACTACTCGGTGCCCGAGACCGACCGGGGCCTGAACGCCTATGTGGCCTGCGGCGTGCGCTGCTGCCACGAGTCCACCCGGGCCGAGGACGCCCTCGCGAAGATGCGCCTCGGTCAGTACGCCCAGCTGCGCTACGGCTCGGCCTGGCTCGACTTGCCCCAGCTGGCGGCCGCCGTCACCGAGACCGGTATCGACACGCGCTTCGCGAACCTCATCTCCGACGACACGCACCCGCACACGCTGGTGGCCGACGGGCATCTCGACTTCATCGTGCGGAAGGCCGTGGAATGCGGCATCGACATCGTCAGCGCCATCCAGATGGTCACCATCAACACCGCCACCTGCTTCCGCATGGAGCACGAGCTGGGCTCCATCACGCCGGGCAAGTGCGCCGACATCGTGTTCCTGGACGATTTGGAAGCCGTGCACGTCACCCGCACCCTCATCGACGGCGCGGTGGTGGCCGAGAGCGGCGCCATCACCTTCGCGCTGGCGCCCTTCGACTACCCGGAGTGGGTCACCCACTCCATGCACCTGGGCCGCGAGATCACGCCCGACGCCTTCCGCATTTTGGCACCGGAGGGGACGGCCGAGGGCGACACGGTCACCGTGCGGGCCATCGAGCTTCTGCCCGGGTCGGTGCCCGACCGCGAGGCCCACGTGGCCCTTACCGTGACCGACGGGGCCTTGGAAAGCGACCTGGCCCAGGACGTGCTGAAGACCTTCGTGTTCGAGCGCCACCACGCCACCGGCACCTTCGGCGCGGGCTTCACCAAGGGCTTCGGCATCAAGCGCGGGGCCATGGCCTCCACCGTGGCCCACGACGCTCACAACCTGCTCGTGGTGGGCACCAACGACGGGGACATGGCCCTGGCCGCCAACACCCTGGCCGCGGTGGGCGGCGGCATGGTCGTGGTGGCCGACGGCGAAGTGCTGGGCCTGGTGGAGCTGCCCATCGCCGGCCTCATGAACGACCTGGCCGCCCCCGAGATGAGCGAGAAGGTGCACCGCCTGGAGAAAACCTGGGCGGACATCGGCTGCACCATGCCCTCCCCCTTCATGACCATGGCGCTGATCCCGCTCGCCTGCCTGCCCGAGCTGCGCCTCACCAACCGGGGCCTCGTGGACTGCACCACCTTCTCGTTCGCCGACCTGTTCGTGGCCGGGGAATAGGCCCTTTCGCATCCCTTCACCTGCGCCGACGGCACGCCGCATGGTCGGGCGTTGCCGTCGGCGCGGCCGGGTGGTATGTTCTTCCCCAGGAAAACGACTGGGGAGGATCTACCCGTGATTATCGGCATTACCACCACGCTGAACGAGGCGGACGGCTTTCAGCGCGTGAACGTGGAATACATCAACCGCGTGGCGGCCACCGGGGCCGCGCCCGTGCTGCTCACCCCCGTGCGCGGGGGTGCCGAGGCGAACCGGGCGGTGGCCCGGCGCGTCATCGACACCGTGGATGCGCTTCTCATCACCGGCGGCGGCGATGTGCACCCGCGCTACTACGTGCCCGACCCGGCCAAGAACCGCGACGCCCTGGACATGGACGACGTGGCGGCGCTCGGCTGCGGCTCGTCGTCCCACTGCCGCTCCACCGGGGCGCGGGTGCCCTTCTGCGGACATTCCGCGTCGGACGAGGCTTTCCGCGCGGCCATGGGCGGCACGCCGGGGCCCGACGAGGTGCACGCCCTGGACGGCCGCAACGTGCTGACCGACCCCGACCGCCCCGCCGTGCCCTGCCTGTCGGACCTGCTGGCCGTGAGCGAGGACCGCGACGGCTTCGAGTTGGAGCTGGCCCGGCTCGCCCACGAGCGGCAAATACCTTGCCTCGGCATTTGCCGCGGCATGCAGGTGATGAACGTGGCCCTGGGCGGCAGCCTCTACCGCGACCTGTACAACTGCGGCGTCACCGAGCGGGGCCACCGCCAGGAGCCGCCCTACGACCGCACCACCGACACGGTCACCATCGCCCAGGGCAGCCTGCTTTCCTGCGTGCTGGGCACCGCCGGCGCCTTCGACGTGAACTCCATGCACCACCAGGGCATCGACCACGTGGCCACGGGGCTGCTCGTGGCCGCCCGCTCCGGCGACCGGGTCATCGAGGCCGTGGAGGACCCGGCCCGCGACTTCTACCTGGGCGTGCAGTGGCACCCCGAGTATCTCGACCGCCATCGCGGCATCTTCAACGCCCTGGCCACCGCCGGCGAGCGGTTCGCAGCCCAGCGGGAAGCAACGGTTTCGCAAGGCTAGGGGCGCTGTCGCCGGCCCTTCCCCGCCCGTGCGCTAAGCTGAGTGCATCGAACGGCAGCGGACGGAGGGCAACCATGGCAACCTACGAATGCGAGAGGCCGCCCCTCCCCTTTCCCGAGCCCTTGCGGGAGGGCGTCATCCTCGCGCGGCCGAACCGCTTCATCATGGACGTGGACCTCGGCGACGGCGTGCCCGTGCGCTGCCATTGCCCGGCAGTCTCGCGCATCGGCGGCCTGGATCTGGCGGGGCGCCCGTGTCTGGTGTCCGACTCCCATAACCCCCGGCGCAAGATGCCGCTTACCGTGGAGGCCTTCTCCCTGGCCCGGCCCGACGACGCCGTCAAGCCGTGGATCGGCATCAACCAGAACGCCTCGAACCGCTACGTGGAGCACTTCCTGCGGGAGGGGGCCTTCGAGGCCATCACCGGGCCGGTGGCCGCCGTGCGCCGCGAAGTTCCCCTGGGAGACTCGCGTCTCGACTTCCTCGTGAACGACCGCCAGTACCTAGAAGTGAAGACGCCGCTCGTGCAGATACAGACCCCGGTGTCCGACTCCGTGCCGCGCCTGCCCGAGGCGCCCTTCAACTCCACCGAGCGGGTTGTGCGCCACCTGCGCGAACTGGCCGCGTCCTTGAAGGACCGCGAGCGGGCCGTCATCCTGTACTGCCTCTATTACCGCAACGACGGCTTCCGCTACTACCACGGCACCACCTACGAGGAGGTCATGGCCACGGTGGACGCCGTGCGGGCCGCCGGCGTGGAGCTGTGGCAAGCCGACTTCGAGATAACCCCCGAGGCCGTGGCCCTGAAAAGCTACCACGAGCTGGAAGAGTGGTAGGTTAAGCCTCCTCGGCCGCCGCGGCCGCGTGGTCGGGCTCGTAGCGGCGGTCGTCGGGGATGAAGAAGATGAACACGAGCGAGCTCAGCAGCAGGAAGAACGGGTAGAACAGAAACGGCATGATCTGGAAAGCGTTCACCGAGAAGCCGAGCTCGGTGCAGGCGGAGATGGCCACGAGCATCTGGGCGCCGTAGGGAATGACGCCCTGGAACACGCAGGAGAACGTGTCCAGGATGGAGGCCGTCTTGCGGCGGGAGATGTCGTAGGTCTCGGCCATCTCGTGGGCGATGGGATTGGCCATCACGATGGCCACGGTGTTGTTGGCCGTGGCGATGTCCATGGCGCCCACCAAAAGCCCCATGCCCAGCTGGCCGCCCTTGCGGCCCTTGAACACGCGCTTGATGCCGTTGAGCAGGGCCACGAAGCCGCCGTTCTCGCGGATGAGCGCGCAGATGGCGCTGACGAGCACGGCCACCATGGTGGTCTCGAACATGCCGGCGGCGCCGGTGCCCATGTTGCCCAAAAGGTCGGTGGCGGCCACGGCGCCCTCGGCCACCACGATGATGGAGCCGGACAGGATGCCCAGCAACAGCACGATGAACACGTTGATGCCGCAGATGCCGCCAATGAGCACGATCAGGTACGGGATGAGCTCCACCAGGTTGTAGTCGTTCTGCACGGTGCCGGAAATGTCGGAGCCGAGGGACAGGGCCAAAATGACCACGAGCGTCACAATGGCCGCGGGCAGGGCGATCTTGAAGTTCTCGCGGAACTTGTCCTTCATCTGGCAGCCCTGGCCCTGACAGGCGGCGATGGTGGTGTCGGAGATGAACGACAGGTTGTCGCCGAACATGGCGCCGCCCATGACCGAGGCCACGCACAGCGGCATGGAGAAGCCCGACGCGGCCGCCACGGCCACGGCGATGGGGGTGATGAGCGTGATGGTGCCCACCGAGGTGCCCATGGAAATGGACACGAAGCAGCTGACCACGAACAGCACGGCCACGGAGAACTCCGCGGGAATGATGGAAAGCATGAGGTAGGCCACCGACTCGGCCGAGTCGCGGCCCACGGTGCCCACGAATACGCCGGCGGCCATGAAGATGAGGATCATGGTGACGATGGTCTTGTCGCCGATGCCGCGGCCCATGACCGCGAGCTTGTCGTCGAAGGGCAGCTTGCGGTTCTGGAAGCAGGCCACCAGAAGGGCGATCAGGAAGATCACCACGATGGGGATGTTGTAGAAGCCCATGGAAATGCCCATGCCGTACTCGAACAGAATGCCGAGCCCCAGATACAGCACGAGGAACACCCCGATAGGCAAAAGCGCCGCCACATTTCCCTTTTTCACGTCGAACTCCGTTTTCTTCGTCTCTGAAAAGTGCTGGCCTATAGTACACCAGAAAAACCGCTGCCGATGCGTCATCTTCTTCGCGCGGCCCTTACTTATAATAGATGGCGAACGATCGCGCCCCCAGAAGGGAATCCCATGACCGATACCACCGCATCCACCTACGAAACGCCCGAGGACATCGCCGCCGAAGCGGCCCGCGAGGCCGCCAACCCCATCGCCCCCGTGGACCCCTTCGAGCCCGGCTCGCTCGGGTGGCTGCTCCCCTGGGCGGAAACCGGCGAGGGCGACGTGCTCACGCCCGACGAGGCCTTGGAGGTGTTCCTGGAATGGGTGGACGCCCGCGGCATGGAGCTGTGGCCCCACCAGGAGGACGCGCTCATGGACTTGGCCGTGGGCGACTCGGTGATTCTGGGCACGCCCACGGGCTCTGGCAAGTCCATGGTGGCCTTGGGGCTCTGCTTCATGGCCGTGGCCACGGGGCGCACTGCCTACTACACCGCCCCCATCAAGGCGCTCGTGTCCGAGAAGTTCTTCGACATGGTGGACATCCTCGGCCGCGAGAACGTGGGCATGATCACGGGCGACAGCACCATCAACACCGAAGCGCCGGTCATCTGCTGCACGGCGGAGATCCTCGCGAACCAGGCCCTGCGCGAGGGGCCCGCGTCGAAGGTGGCCTGCGTGGTGATGGACGAGTTCCACTTCTACGCCGACCCCGACCGCGGCTGGGCCTGGCAGGTGCCGCTGCTCACGCTGCCGAACGCGCAGTTCCTGCTCATGAGCGCCACCCTGGGCGACGTGAGCGACATCGCCGCCATGCTCCAGGAGCGCACAGGGCGTCCTGTCGACCTCGTGACCGACGCACCGCGCCCGGTGCCGCTGTCCTACGACTACACCCTGGAGACCCTGGAGGCCACGGTGGAGCTAGGCCTGCGAGCCGGCGAGGCGCCTCTGTACATCGTGCACTTCTCCCAAGACGAGGCCCTGAAGAACGCCCGGTCGCTGGCCAGCTACGGCGTGTCGGAGAAAGACCAGCGCGAGGCCATCAAACAAGCCATGAAGGGCACAAAGTTCACCACCCCCTTCGGCAAGATCCTGCAGCGGCTGCTGGCGGCGGGCGTGGGCGTGCACCACGCGGGCATGCTGCCGCGCTACCGGCTTTTGGTGGAGCGCCTGGCCCAGCAGGGGCTCCTGCCCGTCATCTGCGGCACCGACACCCTGGGCGTGGGCATCAACGTGCCCATCCACACCGTAGTGCTCACCCAGCTCACCAAGTTCGACGGCACCAAGATGCGCCGCCTGCGCAGCCGCGAGTTCCACCAGATCGTGGGCCGGGCGGGCCGGGCCGGCTTCGACACCGAGGGCATGGTCATAGCACTCGCCCCCGAGCACGAGATCGAGAACCACAAGGCGATGCTGAAGGCGGGCGACGACCCGAAGAAGCAGCGGAAGGTGAAGAAGAAGCAACCGCCCGAGGGCTTCGTCAGCTGGAACAAGCAGACCTTCGAGCACCTCATCGAGAAGCCGCCGGAGAAGCTCACCCCCCGCATGCGCATCACCCACTCCATGGTGCTGTCGGTGGTGAGCCGCGGGGGCGACGCCTGGGCCAACGTGCACCAGCTGATCGCCGACTCGGCCCAGAGCCCCGAGGAGAAGATCAAGCTGAACGCCCGGGCCGACGAAATATTCGCCACGCTGCTGGAGGCGGGCGTGGTGGTGAAGGGCACCGCCGAGGATGGCAGCCCCGCCTACGAGCTCACCGTGGAGCTGCCCGAGGACTTCGCCCTGGACCAGCCGCTGTCACCGTTTTTGCTGGCGGCGCTGGAGCTGCTTGACCCCGAGAGCCCCGACTATGCCCTGGACGTGATTTCGCTGGTGGAGGCCACCCTGGAGAACCCGGCGAAGGTGCTGCGGGCCCAGGAGCGCAAGGCCCGGGACGCCGCCATGGCCGCCATGAAGGCCGACGGCGTGGAATACGAGGAGCGCCTGGAACGCTTGGCCGAGATCACCTACCCGAAGCCCTTGGAGGAGCTGCTCGACCACGCCTTCGAGCTGTACTGCCAGTCCGTGCCCTGGGCCCGCGACTACGAGCTGCTGCCGAAGAGCGTCCTGCGCGACATGGTGGAGACGGCGAGCGACTTCAAGACCTACATCGGCCGCTACGGCATCGCGAAGTCGGAGGGGACGCTGCTGCGCTACCTGTCCGACGCCTTCCGCGTGCTCGTGCGCACCCTCCCGCCCGACGTGCTGGACGACCGGCTGCGCGACATCATCGCCTGGCTCGGCTTCATGGTGCGCACC
This sequence comes from uncultured Enterorhabdus sp., assembly GCA_947573925.1. Taxonomy (GTDB): domain Bacteria; phylum Actinomycetota; class Coriobacteriia; order Coriobacteriales; family Eggerthellaceae; genus Adlercreutzia. The sequence goes on from CANPHS010000011.1 coordinate 23,499, forward strand.
ACCGACTCGTCCCTCGTGGACGCCTGGGAAAGCGCCGGCGATCTGCCCGAGGCCGGGGCGCCGCCCGTGGCCGCCGACGCCGTGGTGGCCGACCGTCACGGCATGGAAGTGATGGTGCGCAACGCCCTCTTCGCCCGGGTGCGCCTGGCGTCCCTGGACCGCACCCACGAGCTGGGGAACTTGGACGAGAACTGGGGCTTCGGCGAACGCGCCTGGGACGCTGCCCTGGACGACTACTTCGCCGAGCATCATGAGATCCGCATCGACGGCGACGCCCGCAGCGCCGCCTACCTGGTCATCGACGAGTCCCCCGAGCAGGAAGCGCACCTGTGGCATGTGCGCCAGATCTTCCTGGACGAGGACGCCGCCGGCGACTTCCGCATCGAAGCCGACGTCGACCTGGACGCCACCCAGGAGGAAGGCGAAGTCATCTTCAAGAACTACCGCGTCGGCTTCGTGGAGGATTTGACGGAGTAGCTGCCCGTTACGCCCGCCAGATTTCGTCATCGCGGACGGCGTCCATGAGCCACGAGCCGTGGGCGGCAAGATTGCCGACCCAAGACAGCACGCCGCCCGTCCAACGGGCCAGGGCGGTGAACTCCACCGTGTTGTCGAAGATGGTCGCCTCGTCGCACAGGTCGAGGGCGCGGGAAAGATTGCGCAGCGACGTGCGCCACCGCCGGCGCACCGCCTCCTCGTCGATGGGATGGCCGCCGAGGGCGACCCGGTGAGCGATGCGGGCGACGGCGTCCTCGGCCGAGGCGATGCCGATGTAGTAGAGCACCACGCGATAGCCCGCCTCCCGCGCTCGCTGAATGGTCTTTAGGCACGTGCGACCCGTCAGCGTCGTCTCCTGGTTGAAGCTGGCACGACGGGCAAGGCAATGGTCGATGCGAAGAAGCGCCTCGCGGTCGGCCCGGAGCTGGTCGGCATCCGACCGGGGGTCGCCGCCGTTCGCAACTACGATCTCGTCGGAGTTCACCCGCGCAAGCGAGCGTGGCATGGACGGATCGCGCCAGAACCCCGCATGGTAGAACGTCGATTTCCCCGCCCCGTTCACCCCGGCGAACGCCACGTAAACCGGGCGTCCCATCAGAAGATCCCCGCCTTCACGAGCTGGGCCTGGCGCTGTTGGAGGAAAAAGTCGGTCACAGCCATATAAAATGCCGCCTCCTCCCGGCTTTGCGCCTGGGCCATCATCTCGGACGAGGGAATGCGCCGGAACAGGGCCCGACATTCCTCGTACAACTCGTGGGCTGTCGCTTCGGGCGATGTTGATTCGCCGGCAGGACGCCTTCCCGCCGCCCTCGTACCCGGGCGACTATCTTCCGTAGTCGCCTTTGCAGCCGGTCGGCCGGCCCGGGGCCGCGACACTACCCGCTGCAGAACATCCTCTTCCCGCAGCACCCACGCCCGCCCGTTCTTCTCCGCAGGCAGCTGCCCCGCCTTGATGAGCGCCCGCACCCGAGCCGGACTCACCCCGAGCCGCTCTGCACTCTCCGCCACCGACATCATGGCCCACCTTCTTCCCTCAATTATTGCGATATCGCAATAATATCATGACCGAGAGATGCAGGAGCTGAATTCTTGCAAACCTAAGCTGCCACCCGATGGAACTGCACGGTTTGGTGCTTCATGGAGATCTTCCCCACTTCCCAGCCGCGGGGCAGAAGTTCCTTCTTGTAGTTCAAAAACGAGTGGTCCAGGGGCACGCCGGCATGCTCGCCTACTTCGTCGAAGGTGAGGGTCAGCTCGTCGCCGGGCTGCTCCGCCACCCAGTCCCACAGCTTGTCGTACTTGCTCATAATGCGCCCTTTCCGCATTTCAAAATCCTCAAGAACGCCCCTATTCTCCCATTCCCCTCTCCTTTTCGACGGGCAGCGCGATTTTGTATCGAAAACGCGACTTATCAGCGTCTCGATGCCCATCTCACACGAACCGCTTCATAGACATTTCAAGAAATCCCAGGTCACAGCTTCCCAATGCATAGCGCCATTGTCAAATTCCGTAACACGGACGCTGATAAGTCGCATTTTGCCTCATTTTTTCGACGTTGAGTCGCAGAAGCCCTCCCTATCCGGCGCCTTTCGCGCCTAAAACGAACGGTGAGTGAAATAGTTGTTGATTGACGGGGCGTCAGGGTGTAGAGTGGCCCCGTCAATATTTCTGTGATGCCTTCGGAATGGCGGCGCGGCCGGCAGACCGGGGGCGGAGAAAACTCTGGAGAACTCTTAAGTGAGTGCCGAAGGTGCAAGGTCTTTCGCGATGTGCGAGCGCACGCGAAAGCGCCGAATCTCTCAGGCAAACGGACAGAGAAGCTGATGACCCTCGCCACCGGCTTGCGCGTTCTCCCGAGTTTTCTCGCGAAGAAGAAAGGGAGATCGTGGAAGAAGCACTGCTCGGTATCGTCACCACCATCAACAACTATCTATCGAACTACATCCTCATCATTTTGCTGCTCGGCATGGGCATTTGGTTCACCGTGCGCACGAAGGCCATCCAGTTCCGCTGCTTCGGCGAGGGCTGGCGGCGGGTGTTCGGCGACTTCAGCCTGCGCGGCGGCAACCAGGGCGGCGGCATGACGTCGTTCCAGGCGCTGTCCACGGCCATCGCGGCCCAGGTGGGCACCGGCAACATCGTGGGCGCGTGCGGCGCCATCATCGTGGGCGGCCCGGGCGCCATCTTCTGGATGTGGATCATCGCCCTGCTCGGCATGGCCACCAACTACGCCGAGGCCGTCATGGCCCAGAAGACCCGCGTGGTGGACGAGGACGGCACCGTCCACGGCGGTCCGGTGTACTACATCACCACCGCCTTCAAGGGGAACGGCGGCAAGTTCCTCGCCGGCTTCTTCGCCGTGGCCATCATTTTGGCCCTCGGCTTCATGGGCTGCATGGTGCAGTCCAACTCCATCGCCGAGACCATGAACACCGCCTTCGGCATTCCCACCTGGGTCATGGGCCTTATCGTGGTCATCCTGGCCGGCATCGTGTTCATCGGCGGCGTGTCCCGCCTGGCCGCCGTGACCGAGAAGATCGTGCCCGTCATGGCCATCCTCTACGTGCTCGGCTCGCTCATCGTGCTCATCATGAACGCGGCGAACATCCCGGCCACCTTCGCCCTCATCTTCGAGTGCGCCTTCAACCCCGCCGCCACCGTGGGCGGCGCCACCTTCGGCATCATCGCCGCCATCAGCCAGGGCGCCAAGCGCGGCCTGTTCTCCAACGAGGCCGGCATGGGCTCTACCCCGCACGCCCACGCGCTGGCCGAGGTGAAGGACCCGCATGAGCAGGGCGTGGTGGCCATGATCGGCGTGTTCGTGGACACCATCGTCGTGGTGACCATGACCGCGCTCGTGGTGCTGTCGGTGCTCTACGTGGGCGACGGCATGCTGGCCACCGGCGACTACGCCAGCCTCACCGCTGAGACCATCACCAAGACCAACATCGCCCAGCTGGCCTTCGGGCAGTTCTTCGGCGCGAACGTGGGCGCCTGGTTCGTGGCCATCTGCCTGTTGTTCTTCGCCTTCTCCACCATCCTGTCGTGGAACCTGTTCGCGAAGCTGAACGTGGAGTGGCTCTTCGGCAAGAAGGCGGTGCTGCCCTTCACCGTGATCGCGCTGGCCTTCATCTTCATGGGGTCGCTGCTCTCCAACGATCTGGTGTGGGAGCTCGCCGACATGTTCAACCAGCTGATGGTCATCCCGAACGCCATTGCGCTGTTCGCCCTGTCTGGCGCCGTGCTGGCCATCGCTAACGCCAAGCACGACCCGAAGGCCCTCGATGTAGCCGAGGAGAAGCTGGCCAATGCGGAACGCGCCGCCATGAACGCCATGGTAGACGAGGACGCGCGAAAGTAAGCCTCCTCTCACATGACCACTCGCCTCTTGCGAGCACCCAGGGCGCCCTTCGGGGCGCCCTTTTTTCGGGCCCGCGGCAACTCATCCCGAAAATACCATGCTCCGTATGATGGATGCGGAAGGCGGCCATGGTAGACTTGCCGTCGGAAAACCCGTTGATGTGAGGAGAATTTCATGGCCCGTTGCTCATTGTTCCTGCGGACAACCCTTGTCGCCGCCCTCGCCCTCGGCACCGTGGCGCTGGCCGGATGCTCGTCGAACCATCCCATCACGAAAAGCGGCGAGGCCTGCGCCTCGTGCCACAGCGACGGGCGCGCGGCCGCCTGGGGAGCCGAGGTGCCCGACGCTACGGAGACCGGTCTTGCCTTCGCCGTGGAGAGCAGCGCCGACGAGGTGTACCTGTGCACCGCCTACGTGGCCGAGGACGGCACCGTGGTTCCGGCCCAAATGCGCAAGCTGACCGCCGACGAACTCGGTGCCGTCACGGTGAGCGAGGGAGGCCTCTACGCCCTCTGCACCGGCGACATCTCAGGCCCCAGCGCTGTCGTCCTCGTAAACGCCACGGAAACGGGCCACGCCGATGCGGTGGTGAAGCTGTAGCCGGCAGCCGTTCAATCGTCATAGCAGACTCACGCGTATGTTACCCATGAGTCTGCTATTTTATTTTTGTCAGTTCTATTAGATACGGGAACATTTGTTTTCATATTGGCATTGCCGCGAAATGAAGCACCTGCTATAATCTATTTCACCAAAGCCGACTTGAGTGGATACAAGCTGGGTTCCCGAATGGGAGTAGGCATCAGTTGAATGCTTAGAATTCCTTTGCTCCTGGGGTCGGCTTTGGTCGCTTCGCAACTTCTTTCTTCAGGCGATCGATGATGCCTTCCGGATTCTCTCGCACCTTATCCCAAATCAAATCTATCACTTGCTGCGAGTAAATGAAAGAAGAAGGCTCTCCTTCCAGCGAGTTATCATAAGAGTATCGGCTATCGGCTTTCATTCCATAGAATGAGGTGAACAGCCCGAACATATAGAGGTTGAAGGGACGACGGTTCTTCGTGCGGGCACGCGTATCCGAACCATCCTGCATAAGCACAACGCCCGACTTCGCCAAACGCTCGCAAATAGCCTTCACCACTCCACTCGGACGATAGGGGTACTTGTTCTTAACTTCAACAGGAGTTTTGATAACCGCCACGGGCACATCACCGCTCTCAGCAATGCGGAAGGTATGGTCAGCATCGCCTTTCTTCGTACTTCTCAGCTCGGTTACATAGGTGCAGCTGAATTTCCTGTTGTCAAGCTCATCGGCTATGGTAAGAATGCCCTCGCGCTTCTCTAGCATCTTCTCAAGAACAACGGGGTCGTAGCGAGCGCGGCACTCATCTTCATCTACCGTAGATTTGCGAACAGACAAAACAAGGTAGTTCTCCGGAATAAGATCGCTAACCTCAATACCCAAGAGCCGCCTTGCCTGGCGATCGAAATTCTCAACGGAAGCCTGAAGAATTGGCCCGTAGAAACTCTCGTATTCGGGAACGACGAAATGGGCGCTGGTATTTCGCACATCAATGAGCTTGTCCATGTTCCTGCGAAGAGGGTCTTTGCTGTTCGTAAACACCTTTTTGAGACAGTCCTCTAGAGAAAGGGTGCGCGTATTTCCAGGATAATAGATCTCTTCAATTCCGTACCGCTCAACAATATGAGCCTTAAGCATGAGCTCCCATGCATTGCAGAGGAAGAAAGAACAGCCTTCTACATGGTATTGAATAGTAGGGCGATTATAGAGCTCGATAGCGAGCAAGAAAGCCTCTTGAGCCTTTCGCATAAGTCGATCGTATGTCTGTTGTTCCTGATCGTTCATGCCTTTGCCCCCGCTTCCGCATCCTCCAACAATGGCGGGACATCATAGCACGGGCGAAGATTCGTATCTCTTGGACGTGCCGAAAACTTATACCTTTTACTCATCCCCCAGCAGTTCGGCCAGGCGTTTGCGGGTGAGGCCTTCCAGGGCATCGGCGCTCGTGGCGGCCACGACCGAGTCGGAAAGGTCGCGCTTGGCCTGCTGCAGGGCCACGATACGCTCCTCGATGGTGCCCTTGGCCACCACCTTGTACACGTCCACGTCGCGGCGCTGGCCGATGCGGTGGGCACGGTCGGTGGCCTGGTCGGTGGCGGCGGCGTTCCACCAGGGGTCGGCGTGCACCACCACCGAGGCCCCCGTGAGGTTGAGGCCCGTGCCGCCGGCCTTCAGCGACACGAGGAACACCGGCGTGCCGTCTTCGTTGAAGGCGTTCACGAGGCGCACCCGCTCCCGCTTGGGCGTGGCGCCGGTGATGGTGAAGTGCGCGACGCCCTGGCGCTCCAGTTCGGCGGCGAGCACGTCCAGATAGCTGGTGAATTGGGAGAACACGAGTACCTTGCGGTCGGCGTCCATGGCCTCGCGCACCAGCTCCATGATGGCCCCCAGCTTCTCGGCGCCGCCCTTGTAGTTCTCGAACACGAGCGCCGGGTCCAGGGCGATCTGGCGCAAGCGTGTCAGTTCCGCCAGCACCTCCACGGTGCTCTTCTCCGCCTCGCGCACGTGGCCCCGCTTGTTGGCCCGCGAGGCGTTCTGCCGCTTTTGGGCGTTCAAGTCCTCCCGCAGCTTCTGCTCGGCCCCGTCGTAGAGCCGCCGCTGCTCGCGGCCCAGGGGCACGTACACCACGTTCTCCTGCTTGGCGGGCAGATCGTGCAGCACGTCGGCCTTGCGGCGGCGCAGCAGGAAGGGCTCCACCAGCGCCCGCAGCCGGGCAGCCGCGCCTTCGTCGCCGCCGACGATGCCCAGCTCGAAGCGCTCGCGGAACCGCTCGTAGCTGCCGAGGAGCCCCGGCATGAGGAAGTCGAAGATGCTCCACAGCTCCGAGAGACGGTTCTCCACCGGCGTACCCGTGAGCGCGAACCGCAGACGGGAGCGCAGGCGCTTCACGACCCGGGTGGTCTTGGTGGCGTGGTTCTTGATGTACTGGGCCTCGTCCAGCACCACGAGGCCCCAGGAGGCCTTGGCCAGCAGCGCCGCGTCGATGCGCACCCGGTCGTAGGAGGCCACGAGCACGCAGGGCTCCCCGCCGGGGCGCTCCCCGGCGCCGATGGCCGCCCCGGCATCGGCCGTTGCGGCCTGGGCCCGGGCCAGCAGGGCGGCCCGCTCCAACTTCGTGCCCTCGAAGGGGGCCACGGGCACGTCCGGCGCGAAGCGGGCGAACTCGTCGGTCCAGTTGAACACGAGGGAGGCCGGGCACGCCACGAGCACCGGGCCCTCCAGGCGCCCCCCGTCGCGCAAGCTCTTCACCAGGGCGATCATCTGGAGCGTCTTGCCGAGGCCCATCTCATCGGCCAGAATGCCGCCGAAGCCGAGGGCCGCCAAGCGCGAGAGCCATCCGAAACCCTCTTCCTGGTAGGGGCGCAGCGTGGCCGCCAGCCCCGCGGGCGCGGGCACGGGCACGTCCGGCGCATCCAAGCGGGCCAGGTAGTCTTCGAAGGCGACGTCGCGCACGGCGTCGCCATATTCCCGATCCAGGTAGAAGGCCTGGTAGGTGGGTACTTCCGCGCCGTCTTCCAACAGCTCGGCGGCCGAGACGCCCAAGTCGCGCACCATATCGGCCAGACGGGCCACGTCCCCCGCCCCCAGGGCCGCGATGCGCCCGTCGCTCATGCGGTGGAAGCGCTTGCGCTGCCGGTAGGAGGCGAGCATGGCGGCCAGCTCGTCGCGGGACAGGTCGCTCTCGCGCACGTCCATCTGGATGAGGTTCGCCGCCAGCGACAGCCCGAGCTGCACCCGGGGCGGCGTCTCCACCACCAGGCGGTCGAAGGCCGGGGTGGTGAACACCTCGCCGGCGGCGCGGAACTGGGCCAGGCCGCTGTAGAGCAGCTCGCCGGCCAGCTCCGTCTGGCGCACCGGCAGGGTCATGGAACCGTCGAAGAACTGGGCCGCCAGCATGACGGCCCCGTCCTCCAGGGCCTGGTCGCGGAAGGCCTGCTGGCTCGCGGGCTTAAGCTCCGGCTCCTCGGGCGAGTCGGCGGGGCTCGCCAGCACCACCTCCCGCTCGCCGTAGAAGGCCTTCACCGTGAGGCGGATGAGCGAGGCCTCCTTCTTCCCCGTCTTGTCGAAGTAGAAGGCCAGCGTGCCGGCCACGGGGCGCAGGGCCTCCCAGGCCTCGGGCAGGGCCACGTCCATGGTCTCCTCCAGCACGGGCAGGGCCCGGCGACAGAAGGCCTCGGCGTCGCGCTCGGCCACGAAGGCCCCCGCGCCGTCGGTGAGCCCCGCCTCCCGCAGCCACGCGAAGGCCGCGGCGTCGCGGCCCGCTACGGGCGCGGCCACGCCCCCGTCCAGCACGAAGGACGCCTCCAGCCCGCGCACCACGAGCACGTCCCGGGAAAGGCGCAGGTCGTACCCGCCCTCGGCTGCGGCGAATTCCAGCCGCAGGGCCGGGGCGTCCTCCCCGATGCGCCACGGCGTAGGCTCGGCGGCTCCCGCGCGGCGCTCCAGGGTGAACGACGCGCCCTCGCCCATGGCCGCCAGCAGGTCCGCCAGTTCCGCTTCCCGCAGGCGCACCTCGCGCTTACCGTCCGCGGTGCGGAAGGTGGAGCCGCCGAACAGGCGCTCGTCGGGGAACAGCTCCGCCAGCTTCCGCGCCACGGCCCGGGACGGCCCGTCGAAGGCCGCGAGCCGGTGGGCGAAGGCGAGCTTCTTGCCGTAGGCGTAAAACTCGCCGCGCTGCACCCGATGGGCGAAGGCCTCCGCATCGCGCACCACGTAGCTGCCCCGCGGGCCTTCCGCGTCCAGCCGCAACGACCACAAGCGGCCGTCGTAGGCCAGGTGCACCCCCAGGTGAACGCTGCCCGGCGCGACCCCGAGGGCGCAGGCGCCGTCCGCGTCCCCCGCACCGGCCGCGCCCACGGCCCGCTTCAGGCCGCGGCCGGCCCCCTCCCCCGCCAAGCAGCGGGCCAAGGCCTCGCTCGTCGGCCGGGCCACGGGGGCCGCCGCCCGCGCCGCCGTCGCGTCCTCGAAGGACTTCGGCTGGGTGAAGTAGGTGGTCACCAGCGCCACGCAATGCTTGCAGAGGCCGTCGAACCGGGCGATGGCGGGGCATGTGCACTCGTAGTCCACGATGCGCGATTCCCAATCGCCGAACATCACCGAGGTCTCAAAGTAATCGGCGATGCCCGAGGCCGAGGCCACGCGCCCGGCGATGACGGTCACGTCCTCGTCGCGCCGCACCGTGCGGGCCGCCACCGACTTGCCCGAGGCCGCAATGCCCACCCCGCGCGACACCGCCCGCGGATCGGCGTAATCGGCCAACTTCACCGCCCCAAGGCCCACGGACGCCCTCCCTTCGCTAAGCGAACATTTGTTTTCAAGTTCATGATACTACAATCGGGAGAATTTCTACCAGTCGACTTCCGCGCAAGCGAATCCCTGTTTTTCCAGTCGTGACGCACAGCATAACCGAACGGCTCCCGCAAAGCTTTACGCCCAGTCGTCGAAGGATATCTCGTCTAACTGCAAGCCGCCGAAATCATCCTCGCGCTCCTCGCCCAGGCACATCGTCATATAGAGGGGCAGGTAGTACACCGGCTTACCCGCGCGCTCTTCTACCGATACGTTGTGCTCGGAAAGCACGTAGGCGCATTCGACGGCCTCCCCCTTCTCCCCCAGCAGATTGTTGAGGGCCATGTGGCGCTTATAGTCCTTGCCGGATTTCACTTCCACGGGCAGCACTTTCTCGTCTTTGGTCTCCAGGAGAAAGTCCACTTCGCCCTTGCGGTTGTTGTGATAGTAGAACAGCGGAAACCCCGCGCTGGCGATCTCCTGGGCGACCACGTTCTCGTAGACCGCTCCGAAGTTGGCGTCGCCTTCCCCAGCCACCACATCCATGGCGCTGCGCGTGGGATACTGGGAGAGCAGAACGCCGCAATCCGACGAGAACAACTTGAACTTGCTCCCCTGCTTCGTGCGCAGCAGAGGGAACTTCGCCTCGTTCACCAAAGTCGTCTGCAACGCCACTCCTGCCTTGACAAGCCACGAGAAGTCGTTTTCCAGACGCTCGTACGTGGCGTTTTGTCCCACGGACATCATGGTAAAGCGCTTGTTCTCCTTGGCGAGCTGTCCGGGAATGTTATCGAAAATGGCGAGAACAGGCATCTTGCGTTTCCCGGTGTACTTCACGATATCGTAGCGGTACTGCTCGGCGATATCGGTATCTACGGCTCGCGCCGCTCCCAAGTCCCGGTTCAGATCGATGAACTGCTGCACTGCCTCGGGCATACCGCCCACGGCAATGAAGCGCCGAAAAAGTGCCGTGAGACGGTCATGCAGGGATTCCTCGAGCGGCGCTTTCAACCGATAGGCCTCACGCACCTGATCCAGCACCGATCCCGGCACACCGGATGCCCAACAAAATTCCTCGAAGTCGAGGGGATACATGCGAAGTATCTTCGCATAACCCACGGGAAACGACGTCACACCCTCCAGGGCAGTTCCCAGAAGCGAGCCGGAGAGAACGAGACTGAAGCGACCGTCGTCAAGCAGGAACTTCGATAACGTAACCACATCGCGTCCCAGATGCTGCACCTCGTCAAAAAAAACGAGCGTACCCGGCTGAATGGGACGACCGACGATGAGCGAGAGTCGACTTACCAGCTCCTCGGCACTCGATGCGCTCGCAAGAAAACGGCCGTTCTCCTCGTCCTCCAAGAAGTTAACCTCGATGAAGCCATCGTAGCACGCCCGCGCGAACTGACGAACGATGTAGGTTTTGCCGGTTTGGCGAGCGCCCAGCAGCAGAAGCGCCTTCCGGTCGTCCTCGCGGCTCCAAGCGACAAGCCGATCGTACATTTTGCGCTTCAGCATGTTTACCTCCTATTTTGCCGCTAGAACAGAAAATATTATGCCAAAAATGCCGCTAGAACAGAAAGAATTTCTCAAAAAATGCCGCTAGAACAGAAAATGGGAAGTCGAAGCCTGCAGTCCGCAGGCCAGAGACCATTCTCTGCCCCGCTTGAACTTGTGCATGTCATGCACAAGCCCCCGCCGTTCTCCGAGAGCAGTTGTCGCAATTTTTGCACCAACGGCTTCAGGGGCGCCGTCGGATGCTGCGCTCAAGATTTTGTTGATGCGCCGGTTACCCCCGCCTTCTTCCTTGACCGAAGAGAGATCCTATTCCCCGTAGGCGCCGGTTTGGCGGTTCCAGAGCTTGGCGTAGTCGCCGCCCTTGGCCACCAGCTCGGCGTGGGGGCCGTCTTCCGCGATCTTGCCCTCGGACAGCACCACGATGCGATCGAGGCTCGCCACGGTGGACAGCCGATGGGCCACCACGATGGCGGTGCGGCCCTCCATGAGCCGGCCCAGGGCCTCCTGCACGAGCGCCTCGCTCTCGGAATCGAGAGCGCTCGTGGCCTCGTCCAGCACGAGGATGGGGCAGTCGGCGAGCATCGCCCGGGCGATGGCGATGCGCTGGCGCTGGCCGCCCGACAGCTTGATGCCGCGCTCGCCGGTCACCGTGTCGAAGCCCTGGGGCAGCTTCTCGATGAACTCCAGGGCGTTGGCCGCTTCCGCCGCCGCGCGAATTTCTTCCATGGTGGCGTCGGGGCGCCCGTAGGCGATGTTCTCGGCGATGGTGCGGTGGAACAGCAGCGCCTCCTGGGGCACGTAGGCGATGTTGCGCCGCAGACTCTGCTGGGTCACGTCGGCCACGTTCTGGCCGTCCACCAAAATCTCGCCCTCCTGGATGTCGGCCAGGCGCAGCAGCAGCTTCGTGAGCGTGGTCTTCCCCGCCCCGCTCATACCCACCAGGCCCACCCGCTGACCGGCGGGAATCTCCAGGTTGAAGTCGTCGAACACCTGGGTGCGCACGCCCCCGTCGGTGTACCAGAAGTTGATGTCCTTGAAGTTGATGTCGCCGCATTCCACATCGAGCGGCTCGGCCCCGGGTTTGTCGGCCACGAGCCGCGGCTCGTCGAGCACCGCGGTCATGCCCGACGCGTCGCCGAAGGCCTGGTTGATGCGCTGGAGCCCCGTGTTGATGAAGTTGAACTGGTTCGTCACCGTGTTCGTGTAGGTGAACATGAGGATGACCGTGCCCGGCGTGATGCCGAACCAGGCGTTGCCGCCGGAGATAAACACCGTCACCACGCTCATGATGACCACGGTGATGGCCGCCGTGGTGATGCCGCGGGCCAACGACGCCCGCATGCGCTTCGAATCGCGGGCCACCACCTCGCGGTTGGCCGCGTCGAAAAGCCCGCGCTCGTAGTCCTCGCGCCCGTAGGTCTTCACGGCCAGGATGTTCGTGACCGCGTCGGACAGCTCGCCGGACAGCTGGTTCTGGGCGCTCGCGGCCTTCTCGTTCAGGTGCAGGATGCGCTTGTACATGAGGTAGGAGATGACCGCGTACACCGCGAGCATGGCCATGAGCACCGCCGCGTAGGCCGGAACGGCGGGGAACAGGATGAGGCACGTGAACGTGATGGAGCAGAGGATCGGCAGAAACGGGAAGTTCATGGTTTGCACCAGCTGGGTGTAGCCGGCCATGAACTTCGACGTCTGGGCCACGAGCGTGCCGCCGAAGCGGTTGGAATGGAACGACAGCGACTGGTTCGACAGGCAATCGAAGGCCATGGTGGCCAGATCGTAGTTCACGGCGATCTGGAGCTTCCATAGCGTGTAGTCCTGCAGCTTGCTGCACGTCTGCCCCGCCAGGTTGATGCCGATGAGCGCGAACATGTAGGGCCCGAACACGTCGAACACCGCGTCGGCCGCCACCGGCTCGGCGCTGATGCGGTCCACGATGAGGCTCATGACGTAGGGGTTGCCGTAGGTGAGGAACCCGCAGAACCCGATGGTAGAGGCCACGAGCGCCACGAACAGCCCCAGATGGCGCCGGGTGGCCAGCCAGTAGTAGTGCAGGCTGCGCATCGTCAGCGATTGCTTCTTCGTCATTTCCTCTTCCTCTCGTGAATCCCCGCCGGTCGGAGCCGCCGGGTACCTCT
>CANPHS010000012.1 GCA_947573925.1 uncultured Enterorhabdus sp.
CGAGGGCGGCCATGCCGGCACCCGCACTGATGCACTGTCGACGGGTGAACTTTCCCATTTCCACTCCCTTACTTTTCGGCTTAGAACTCTTATGGGTTTGGTGAGGCGACCGAGAGAGCCGTGCTCAAGGTTGCGACGCCACTGTACCGGGCCCGCGCCGGTTAGCGTGAGAGGTAACCGGGGGTATTCGGGGGTGGAACTTGCTGACCCGGGCCGCTAACCCACCCGACTAACCCGGTGGGGGGTTAGCGATTTGTTACTGGTGCTTCCGGGTTATTTGTGGTTTGATAGGGGCGCGGGACGAGGAGGAACGGATGAATCGCTTGAAGCAGATGGCCGGGGCGCTGCGCACCGGATGCGCCAACCAATTTCAAACCGTGGGGGACGTGGGCCTGTTCCTCGGGCTCGCCTGCAACCTGGCCTTCGTGGGCCAGGTGTACTTCTGGCCGGTCATGTGGCACACCTCGGCGCTGCTGCTCTCCTACACCGACGTCACCTACGTGGCCGAGATGCTGTGCGCCTCGGCCCTCTTCGTGCACCTGCGCCGCGGCAGCGCGGGCCCGAGCCCCCGCCTTCTGTGGGTCATGGCCGCCCTCGTCCAGGGCACGCTCGTGCTCTACTGCGTTATGTTCAAGCTGAACATACCCGTGCCCGACGCCATGAACTGGGCCTGCGGCGCCGCCTTCGGCGTGTACGTGCCCCTGGTCATGCTCACCTGGCTGCGCGTGCACGCCCGGCTGCGCACGACGGCCGTGGTGTGGAACGTCATGCTGGCGGCGGCCTTCGGCTCGTTCATCATCTGGGTGTTCACGGGCCTGGAGGGCGTGAAGGTGTGCACGTGCATGGGGGTCATACTGCTCGTGGCCACCCTGGTGCTGACGCGGCGGATGCGGGCCCTGAATGCGGGGGAACCCGCGGCCGCGCCGGCGGGTGGGACCGGCGGAGCCCCGACGACCGCGGCCTTCCGCTACCCCTCCTCGGCGGTGTTCCTGTTCAGCCTCGCCTTCATCCTGGCCGTCTCCTTCGCCAGCGCGGGAGGGGAGGGGGCCTCCTTCTCGGCCGGGGCGTTTCTGGCGCCGCTGCTGTTCATCTGCGTGCTCGTGCTGCTGGTGAACGTGGAGGACTTCCCGCTCACGAACATCGCCGTGCCCGCCATCGTGACCGCCATCATCGCCGCGGCCTCCTTCCGGGTGGACCCGGCCCTGTCCTTCGATCTGGCGGCCCTGGGCATGTTCCTGTTTTTGGCCTACGCCGTCGTGCTTCTGTGCGCCTCCTCCCAGGGGGACGACCGGGGCACGTCCCTGGCGTTTTTGAAGCTGATGATCGCCTTCTCGGCGGGGTGCATCGCGGGGCGTGTCGCCATGGCCGCCTGCTCCCTGGCGGACGGCCTGTCCCCCGACGTGTTCGTGATCGTGTCGGTGCTCGCGGCCAACGCGGCCATGATCATCCTCGTGCGCCGCGGCATGACGGTGCGCCGGGCCGAGGAGCTCTTCGGGGCCGAGGCGGCCGAGGAGGATTTGCCGGCGGCCCAGCGCACCGCCCTGGACGAGATCGCCCGCGCCCGCAACCTGGGGGAGCGCGAGAAGGAGGTGCTCGCCCTGCTTCTGGAGCGCAAGTCGGCCAGCGAGATCGCCCGGGCCCTCGTCATCGCCAACGGCACGGCGAAGTCCCACATCCGCCACGTCTACAAGAAGCTCGACGTCCACAGCCGTGCCGAGCTGTTCGCCATGTTCGGCATGGGGGATGACGACGGGCGGTGATCCGCCGCCCCTTCTCCGCCCTGAAACGCAAAGCGGCCCCGCCGAAGCGGGGCCGCGGGGGAGTCGGAGCCGCTGCGGCGGCTGTCTACTTCTGGGCCTGGACGGCGGTGATGGCCACCACGCCCACGATGTCCTCGGCGGAGCAACCGCGGGACAGGTCGTTCACCGGGGCGGCGATGCCCTGGAGGATGGGGCCGTAGGCCTCGGCCTTCGCCAGGCGCTGCACCAGCTTGTAACCGATGTTGCCGGCGTCGATGTCGGGGAAGACGAGCACGTTGGCCCGGCCCGCCACCGGCGAGTCGGGGGCCTTGGCGGCGCCCACCTCGGGGATGATGGCGGCGTCCAGCTGCAGCTCGCCGTCCACGAGCATCTCGGGTGCCAGCTCCTTCACGAGCGCCGTGGCGCGGACCACCTTGTCGGCGTCGTCGTTCTTCGCGGAGCCGTAGGAGGAGTGGGAGAGCATGGCCACGGCCGGCTCCTCGTCCATGAGCGAGCGCCAGGCGGCCTCGGCGTTGATGGCGATCTGGGCCAGGCGCTCGGCGTCGGGCTGCACTTCCAGGCCGCAGTCGGAAAACAGGAAGGTGCCGTCGGCGCCCAGATCGCAGTCGGGCACGTTCATGACGAAGAAGGAGCTCACCATCTGCGCCCCGGGGGCGGTCTTCAAGATCTGCAGTGCCGGACGGAGCACGTCGCCGGTGGAATGGCAGGCGCCGGACACCAGGCCGTCCGCCGCGCCCTCCTTCACCATCATCATGCCGAAGTACAGCTCGTTGTCCATGAGCTCCAAGGCCTGCTCGAAGGTCATGCCCTTCTTGGCCCGCAACTCGGCCAGGCGCTCGGCGTAGGGCTCGCGCAGCTCGGAGGTGAGCGGGTCCACGATGCGGGCGCCCGTAAGATTGCAGCCGGCCTCGGCGATGGCGTCGGGGTTGCCGAGGACGACGACGTCGGCGATGCCGTCGGCGAGGATCTTCTCGGCGGCCTGGAGGGTGCGGATATCGTTGCCCTCGGGCAGCTCGATGGTGTTCTTGTCGGCCTTGGCCTGGGCGATCTTGGTATCGAGGAATGCGCTCACGGCGGGGTCCTTTCTCCCGGTGCGGAATGGTTCCGGCCCCTATGATAACCGTCCGCGCCGCCGGCCCTGCGACGGGGCGCGCGGGCGGGCGGCGTGAGGTTCATATATTCGGTTTGTATGTGAACCTCGCGCCCCGGCGGAGGCGAGCCAGTACAATAGGGACCGCACTGTTTTCGGGGCCGGGCCGCCGCCGGCATCGTGCCCCGCCGAATCACCGCCGACAAACCGAGGAGCCTGCCGCATGTCCGTGAACTACGCCGATTTCCGCGCCATCGCCATCACCGACTTCGACGCCGTGGTCGTCGGGTCCGGATTCGCCGGGGCCGTGACGGCCCGGCAGCTGGCCGAGCAGGGCGGCCTGAACGTGCTCGTCATCGAGAAGCGCCCGCACATCGCTGGCAACGCCTACGACGAGTATGACGCCGCGGGCATCCTCGTGCACCGCTACGGGCCGCACATCTTCCACACCAACAGCCGCGAGGCCTACGAGTACCTGGGCCGTTTCACCCGCTGGTCCACCTACCAGCACCGGGTGCTGGCCGACTGGTACGGCACCTACATGCCCGTGCCCTTCAACAAGAGCTCCATGGAGATCGCCTTCGGCGACGAGAAGGCGGCCCGGCTCATCCAGAAGCTCGTCGACACCTTCGGCGACGAGCGCAAGGTGACCATCAACGAGCTGCGGGCCCAGGACGATCCGGAGCTTCTGGAGGTGGCCGACTTCGTCTACGAGAACGTCTTCCTCTACTACACCCAGAAGCAGTGGGGGCTCACCCCCGAGGAAGTGGACCCGTCGGTGACCGCCCGGGTGCCCGTGTTCATCTCCCGGGACGACCGCTACTTCCAGGACGAGTTCCAGGGCATGCCCGAGGACGGCTACACGCGCCTGTTCGAGGCCATGCTGGCCCACGAGCGCATCACCGTGTGCCTGGAGACCGAAGCCGAGTCCGTGTTCGAGCTCGTGTTCGAGAGCGGTGCGGAGGACGCGCCGCTCGAGGCCATCCGCATCAAGGGAGAGGTCTTCGACGGGCCCATCGTGTACACGGGGCCCCTGGACGAGCTCTTCCTGGCCCGCTTCGGCCGTCTGCCCTACCGCTCCCTCGACTTCGTCTACGAGACCTTCGAGGAGAACTACCACCTGCCCGCGGGCACGGTGAACTTCACGGTGACCGAGGACTACACCCGCATCACCGAGTTCAAGTGGCTTACGGAGCAGAAGGGCCCGCGCACCACCATCATGAAGGAGTACCCCCGCGCCTACGAGGACCCCGCGACCCAGATTCCCTACTACGCTATCATCAACGATGAGAACGCCGCCCGCTACGGGCGCTACCGCCGCCTGACCGACGCCCTGCCGAACTTCTACCCCCTGGGGCGTCTGGCCGAGTACCGCTACTTCAACATGGACAAGGTGGTGGTGGACGCCCTGGCGGCCGCCGACCGCATCCTGTACGCCCTGGACCATCCGGACGCCCCCGAGCGCCCCGATGCCGTCACGTCCGCCACGCCCGAGGCCTAAGGAGGCGCCCCCGTGAAGACCATCACCTTCGCCGTACCCTGCTACAATTCCGCCGCCTACATGGACCACTGCGTGGAAACGCTTCTGGCCTGCGGCGACGACATCGAGATCCTGCTGGTGGACGACGGCTCCGCCAAGGACGACACCGCCGCCATCTGCGACCGCTGGGAAGCGGAGCGCCCGGGCATCGTGCGGGCCATCCACCAGCCGAACAAGGGCCACGGGGGTGCCGTGAACACGGGCCTGGCCAACGCGGAGGGCTTCTACTTCAAGGTAGTGGACTCCGACGACTGGCTGGACCCGGCGGCCATGTTCCCGCTCATGGAGTACATGCGCGGCCAGGTGGAGGCGCCCGTGCCCTGCGACATGGTGGTGGCCAACTACGTCTACGAGAAGGTGGACGAGGGCGTGCAGAAGGTCATGGGGTACTCCAACGTGCTGCCCGAGGGCTACGAGTTCGGCTGGGACGAGGTGGGCACCTTCCTGCCGAGTCAGTACCTGCTCATGCACTCGGTGTACTACCGCACCGACCTGCTGCGGAAGATGAAGCTGACCCTGCCGGAGCACACCTTCTACGTGGACAACATCTTCGTCTACGAACCCTTGGTGTACGTGCGCACCATGCGCTACTTCAACGTGGACGCCTACCGCTACTTCATCGGGCGCGAGGACCAGTCGGTGAACGAGAAGGTGATGATGGGCCGCATGGACCAGCAGCTGCGCGTCACCCGCCAAATGATCGACAACGTGGACCCGCAGGCGGTGCGCAACCGCCATCTGCGCCACTACCTGCGCAACTACCTGTCCATGATGATGTGCATCTGCTCGGTGTTTCTGCGCATGCGCGGCGGCGAGCAGGACGAGGAGGACTTGAAGGGCATTTGGGCCTACCTGAAGGAGAAGAACCCCTCGCTGTACCGCCGGGTGCGCACCAACGCGCTGAACCTGGCCACGAACCTGCCCACCGAAGCCGGCGAGAAGATCGGCCTCAAGGGCTACCAAATCGCCCAAAAAATATTCAAATTTAACTAGCGGGGACGACCGGTGAACCTCGTTCTGGCCATCGATATTCGGAACACGCACACGCGGCTCGGGCTGGCGGCCGACGGGGCGCTGGCGGCCCAATGGTCGCTCGGCACCGACGGGGGCTGCACGGCCGACGAGGCCGTGGCGGCCGTCTCCACGTTCTTCGACGCCGTGGCCTGCGGCCTTGCGCCCCTGGCGGCCGACAGCGGACTGGTCGCCGACGATTTGCCCGTGCGAGCCCCCTTGGCCGACGGGGCCATCATCGCCTCGGTGTTCCCGGCGCTCACCGAGGTGTGGGTGGAGGCGGCTCGCCGGGTGACCGGCACGCGCCCCCTGACCGTGGGTCCCGGGTTGAAGAGCGGTTTGAAGATGGGTTTCTCCGACCCGGCCTCGGTGGGAGCCGACCGGGTGGCCGAGATGGTGGCCGCGAAGGAGGCCTGGGGCGCCCCCGTGCTCGTGGTCGACCTGGGCATCTCCACCACCTTCGAGCTGCTGGATCGCGAGGGATCGTTCAAGGGCGGCATCATTGCCCCCGGCATGCGCCTGGGGGCCGCGGCCCTGGCCGAGGGAGCCGCCCAGCTGCCGGCCGTGGAGCTGCGGGCCCCCCGTTCGCTTCTGGGCCGCACCACGGCCGAGGCCATGCAGTCGGGCATAGTCATGGGGGAGGTGGCCCGCATCGACGGGCTCATCGACATGATCTGGCGCGATGCGGGCTACGACACGCCCGTGGTGCTCACGGGCCGCGGTGCCGAGGCCGTGGCCGCCCTCATGGCCCACGAGGCGGCCGTGGACCAGGCCCTCGGCCTGCGGGGCCTCGTGCAGCTGTACGGGATGAACCGGCGCTAGGGGGAATTGCCGCGACCCGGCTCCCCCCGTAGGGCGAGGGGTTCCGTCTTCCTACTTGTAGTCCTCCACGTTCTTGGAGGAGCTTCCCGTGGTGTTGCCGGCGTTCCTCAGCTCGAAGCCGAAGCGCACGGTGTCGTCGCCGAAGCGGTCGCGCAGGGCGTCGGTGGCGGCGAGCAGGCGCTGGCGCTTGGCCGCGTCCTCGATGAGGGGCTCCCGTTCGGCCGCCGCCGTCGCCGCAGCTTCCTCACCGAAGTCGGTGGCGTCGAAGAGGCTCTCCTGCACCGGGCCCTCCTCCGCCTCGAAGTGGCTCACGGCCACACCGAGCAGGCGCACCGCCGCCCCGGGGAACCACACGTCGTCCACCAGGGCGTGCACCACGGGCGCGAAGGCGATGTCGTCGTCGGTGGGGAAGGGCAGCTGACGCTGGGCCGAGCGGGTGGTGCGGTCGGAGAAGCGCACTTTCAGGGCCACGGTGCGCCCGGCGAGGCCCTTGCGGCGCAGGCGGCGCCCCACCTTCGCGGCGATGGTGGACAGGGCCGCCTCGATGTCGGCGCGGTCCGTGAGGTCGCGGGCGAAGGTGACCTCGTTGGAGACCGACTTCACCGTGTCGTCCACCTCCACCGGCGACGCGTCGCGGCCGAGCGCCCGGTCGCGCATCATCTCGCCGTTCTTCCCGAACACCCGGCGCAGAAGCGACCCGTCGGCTCGGCCCATGTCGCCCAGGGTGCGGATGCCGTGGGCGACGAGCACCCGCTCGGCCGCCGGGCCCACGCCGCTCACGGTGCGCACGGGCAAATCCCCCAAGAAGGCCGCCTCGGTGCCGGGCCACACCACGGTGAGCCCCCGGGGCTTGTCGCGATCCGACGCGATCTTCGCCACGGACTTGGTGGCCCCCACGCCCACCGAGCAGGTGACGCCCAGGGCGGCCACGCGCTCCTGGATGCGCCGGGCTATGGCCACCGGGTGCTCGGTGTTCACGGCGGTGGGGGTGACGTCCATGAAGGCCTCGTCGATGGAGACCTGCTGCACGTGGGGTGTCTCGTCGCGAAGGATGGCCATGATGGCCGCCGACACCTCGCGGTAGCGGTGGAAGCTGCCCCGGGTCCAGATGGCCTCGGGGCAGAGCTCGCGGGCGAGAGAGGCCGCCATGGCGCTTCTCACCCCGAAGGCCCGGGCCTCGTAGGAGCAGGTGGACACGACCCCGTGGGCATCGGCGTCGCCGCCCACGATGACGGGCTTGCCGCGCCAGCCGGGGTGATCGAGCTGCTCCACCGAGGCGAAGAAGGCGTCCAGGTCCACGAGCAGGATGGCCGGGCCCTCCCAGGGGGGAAGGAAGATTTCGCTATCGCTCACTGGCCAGGAAGAACAGGGCCATGGTGCCCGGGCCGGAATGGGCGCCGATGACCGGGTCCACCCAGTTGATCATGATGTCGGCGACCCCGAAGCGCTCGCGCACGAGCTCGGCCACGTACTCGGCGTCCTCCAGGCAGTCACCGTGGGTGATGAACACGGTCTGCGCGTCCACGGGCGCATTGGCCGTCTCGGCCATGTGGTCCACGAGGGCACGCAGGGACTTCTTACGGCCGCGCACCTTCTCCAGGGGAATGAGGTGCCCCTCGTCGTCCACGTGCATGACCGGCTTGATGTTGAGCATGGTGCCGGCCCAGGCCGCCGTGCGGGAGACGCGGCCGCCGCGGAACAGGAACATGAGGTCGTCCACGGTGAACCAGTGGGCCAGGTGCAGCTTGTTCGCCTCCACCCAGTCGCGCACCTCTTCCAGGGATTTCCCCGCCCCGCGCATCTTCGCCGCGTACCACACGAGCAGCCCCTGGCCGCCCGAGGCCGCGAGCGTGTCCACGGCGCACACCTTGCGGTCGGGGTAGAGCCCCGCCAGCTCGGCGATGAGCAGCTCGATGGCCTGGTAGGTGCCCGAAAGCCCGCTGGAGAAGCCGAGGTAGAGCACGTCGCGCCCCTCGCGCAGCAGCGCCTCGATGGTCTCGCGGGACTCCTTCAGGTTCGGCAGCGAGGTGGTGATGACCTTCCCCTCGCGCATCATGCGGTAGAACTGGGACAGGTCGGTCTTCTCGCCCTTGAGGTAGCTGCGGTACTCCTCGCCGTCCACCATGAAGGTGAGGGGCAGCACGGCGAGGTCGAACTCGTCGATGATCTCCTCGGTGAGGTTGCTGGACGAGTCGGTGACGATGGCAAAACTCATGGATGCTCCTATCAGGGGTTTCAGCCGCGGCCCTCCTGCGGTGCCGGCTGTTTTATCGCTGGCGCTATTCTAGCCCAAGACGGCGGGGGAGGAGAGGTGGAATCGGGGCGGATTGCCAGTCGTTACCAATAACGCGGATTTTACGCGCAGGGAGCCTTCCTGTCCTGGTCGGCGAGGGGCCCATGCCGTATACTTGACCAGTTGCACACACGGGCCCGACCGGAAGCGTCGCGGGCCCTGGCCCATAGGACGAAAGCCAGACGAGGAAAAGAGGGAGTCAAGGTGGCGAACAACTACAAGGACACCATGAACCTGCCGAGCACCGACTTCGCCATGCGCGGGAACCTTCCCGAGCGCGAGCCGGAGCGCTTGAAGACGTGGCGGGAAGAGGACATCTACCGCCGGGTGCTCGAGAAGAACGCCGACGGCAAACCCTTCATCCTCCACGACGGGCCGCCCTACGCCAACGGCCCCATCCACATCGGCCACGCCTTCAACAAGATCCTCAAGGACTTCGTGGTGAAGAGCCACGCCCAGCGCGGGTACTTCACCCCCTACATCCCCGGCTGGGACTGCCACGGCCAGCCCATCGAGCACATGGTCGAGGTGACCATCGGCCCCGAGCGCATGGCCACCATCAGCCAGCCCGAGCTGCGGAAGCTCTGCCGCGAATGGGCCGAGAAGTACGTGGACATCCAGCGCGAGGGCTTCAAGCGCCTCGGCGTGAACGCCGACTGGGAGCACCCCTACCTCACCTTCATCCCCAACTACGAGGCGGGCAACGTGGAGGTGTTCAAAGACCTGTACCTGAAGGGCTCGGTCTACCGCGGCCGCAAGCCCATCCACTGGTGCACCCACTGCCATACCGCGCTCGCCGAGGCGGAGATCGAGTACGCCGACGAGGTGTCGCCCTCCATCTACGTGAAGTTCAAGCTGGACGCCACCCCCGGCATCTTCGAGGCCAACGGGGCCGCCGGCGACGCGTACCTGCTCATCTGGACCACCACCCCCTGGACACTGCCGGCCAACACCGCGGTGTCCCTGGCCCCCGAGGCCGACTACGTCATGGTGACCGTGGGCGGCGACAACCTCATCATGGCCAAGGAGCTGGTGGAGACCGTGGCCGAGGTGGCCGGCTGGGAGGCCTACGACTTCGTGCGCGACCCGGAGGGCGAGCCCGTGGCCCTCAAGGGCAAGCAGCTCTTCGGGCTCACTTACACCGCGCCCGTGCGCCACGACATCAAGGGCACGGTCATCTACGGCGACCACGTCACCCTGGACACCGGTACCGGCGCCGTGCACACCGCCCCCGGCCACGGCCAGGACGACTACCTGGTGGCCCTCGAGTTCGACATCCCCATGCTCATGCCCGTGGACGATAACGGCGTGTTCACCGACGAGGCGGGCCAGTTCGCGGGGCTTTCCACCGACGAGGCCAACCCGGTCATCATCGACTGGCTGCGCGAGCAGGGCACGCTCGTGGCCGAGAAGAAGATCAGCCACTCCTACCCGCACTGCTGGCGCTGCCACCAGCCGGTCATCTTCCGCGCCACCGACCAGTGGTTCGTGTCGATGGACGAGAACGCCCTGCGCGAGGACGCCCTGCGCGCCATCACGTCGGAGGTGCGCTTCGTGCCCGACTGGGCGAAGAACCGCATCGGGTCCATGGTGGCCGACCGCCCCGACTGGTGCATCTCGCGCCAGCGCTCCTGGGGCGTGCCCATCCCCGTGTTCAAGTGCGCCAAGTGCGGCTCCACCGTGGCCGACGAGGACACCTTCGACGCTGTCATCAGGCTGTTCGAGGAGGAGGGCGCCGACGCCTGGTTCACCCGCGAGCCGTCCGAGTACCTGCCCCGCACCACGCGCTGCCCGAAGTGCGGTGGGACCGAGCTCGTGCCCGAGAGGGACATCCTCGACGTGTGGTGGGAGTCGGGCGTGTCGCACACGAGCGTGCTCAAGCACCGCGCCGGCGAGGGCCTGCGCTTCCCGGCCGACCTGTACCTGGAGGGCTCCGACCAGCACCGCGGCTGGTTCCAGAGCTCGCTGCTCACCTCGGTGGGCGCCTACGGCGTGCCGCCCTACAAGTCGGTCATGCACTGCGGCTTCACCGTCGACGAGGAGGGGCGCAAGATGTCCAAGTCCCTCGGCAACGGCGTGGACCCAGCCGAGGTCATGGACAAGTTCGGCGCCGACGTGCTGCGCCTGTGGGTGTCGTCGGTGGACTACTCCCAGGACGTGTCCATCTCCGACGGCATCCTGAAGCAGGTGTCGGACGCCTACCGCCGCTTCCGCAACACCTTCCGCTTCCTGCTGGGCAACCTGGACGACTTCGGGCCGGCCGACTTCGTGGCCTGGGAGGCGCTGGAGCCTTTGGACCAGTGGCAGATGGTGCGCACCATGCAGCTGCTGGCCGATGTGGAGGCCTCCTACGAGGCGCTGAAGTTCAACGCCGTGTACCGGGCGCTCTACGAGTACGTGAACGACCTGTCCGCCGTGTACATGGACGTGACCAAGGACCGCCTCTACGCCGAGGCGCCGGCCTCGCCGCGCCGCCGGGCCGTGCAGACGGTGCTCATGAACATCCTGGAGGTGCTCGTGCGCGTCATGAGCCCCATCTTGTCCTTCACCACCGACGAGGTGTGGGACCACTTCCCGCCGGCGTTCCGCGAGGCGGAGGGCCGTCCCGTCTCGGTGCAGCTGGCCGGCTGGCCCGTGCTGGCCGACTTCACGCCGGCCGTGCCCGCCGACGCCGCCGACCAGGTGGCCGCCTTCGAGGGGATGATGGCCGTGCGCGAGGTGGTCACCAAGGCTTTGGAGGACGCCCGCGCGGCGAAGATCATCGGCAAGAGCCAGGAGGCCGCCGTGACGGTGACGGCTCCGGCCGCCGTGGTGGCCACGGCCCGCTCCTTCGACGCCGCCGTGTTCGAGGAGCTGTTCATCGTGGCCTCGGTGGCCTTCGAGGAGGGCCCGGGCGACGAGGTGTCCGCCGCGGTGACGGTGGCGGAGGGGGAGAAGTGCCCCCGCTGCTGGAACATCCGCACCCTGGGCGGCGATGCGGCGCACCCGGACGTGTGCGAGCGTTGCGGCCGTGCCCTGGACGCCATCGGCTACGAGGCGGAGTAAATGCGCAGGCGCAACCTGCTCGTCTTCGCCTTTGTGGCCTTCATCTGGCTTGTGGCCGACATGGCCACGAAGGCCGATTTCGACACGTTCCCCGTGGGCTCGGTCATCGCCGGGCCCTTCCTGGGGCTCTTCCAGTTCCGCCTGGCCCGAAACACTGGCGCGGCCTGGGGCATGTTCGGCGACTCCACCTTCGCGCTGGGGGTCATGTCGGTGCTCGTGTGCACGGCGCTGGCCGCCTACCTTGTGGCCATCGCTCGCCGTGCGAACCTGGCCGAGGTTGTCGGCGTCGCGCTCGTCTTCGCCGGGGGCATCGGCAACGCCATCGACCGCTTCACCTTGGGCTACGTGGTGGACTTCATCGACACCACCTTCATCGACTTCCCCACGTTCAACATCGCCGACATCGGGGTGACCTGCGGGTTCGTGCTGTTCTTCCTGGGAATGCTGTACTCCCTGCGCCAGGAGGGCGATGCCTCCGCGACCGCTGCCCGGGCCCAAGACGGGCCGGAAGATTCCGCCGCGGGCGCCGATATCGCCCGAACGGGCGACGGCGAGCCGCCCGCCGACCGCTAGGATGGGTGCCATGGCACGATCGCTCTGCTACATAGTCCCCCCCGACGACACCGGTTGCCGCCTTGACGCCCTTGCCGCGGCCCGGGGCCTCTACGGTTCCCGCTCGGCCGCGGCCCGGGCCATCGAGGAGGGGCGCGTGTTCGTGAACGGCGCCGTTGTCTCCAAGAAGCACGCCGTGGCCGCCGGCGACACCGTGGTGTACGAGGTGGACGACGAGCCGGAGGAGGTGCTCGTCTACGGCGAGCCCATCGATCTGGATATCCGCTACGAGGACGAGGATATGCTCGTGCTGTCGAAGCAGGTGGGGCTCGTGTGCCATCCGTCGGTGGACCATTCCCACGGCACCCTGGTGAACGCGCTCATCTGGCACTGCGGGGAGGACCGCCTCTGCAACGTGCAGGGCGATGCGCCCGACCGCCTCGGCATCGTGCACCGGCTCGACCGGGACACGTCGGGGCTGATGCTGGCGGCCAAGACCGACGAGGCGGGAAGCCGCCTCATGGAGGACATCCAGTCGCGCATGATCGACCGCCACTACATCGCGCTCGTCCACGGCATCATGGCCCACGACACCGGCATGATCGATGCCCCCATCGCGCGTTCCGCCGACGAGCGCTGCCGCATGGCCGTGCGCGACGTGCCGAGCGCCCGGGAGGCCATCACCACCTTCCGCGTGTTGGAGCGCTTCGAGCACGGCCCCAAGGACGACGGCTTCACTCTCATCGAGTGCAAGCTGTTCACAGGCCGCACCCACCAGATCCGCGTGCACATGCAGTACACGAAGCATCCCATCGTGGGGGATCCGGTGTACAACGCCCACGGCCCCAAGGACGCCCGGGCCCAGCTGGGGCTAAAGCGGCAGTTCCTCCACTCCTACGAGATCGCCTTCGAGCACCCCATCACGGGCGAGCCCCTGCGCTTCGCCGACTCGTTGCCGGGCGATTTGCGCCGCGCCCTGGACGGCCTGCGCGACCGTTCGATGGGCGTGACCGAGGCGGGGCGCGAGGTGTACGCGCTCATGGCCGAGTCGCCGGCGCCGTCGGTGGAAGGCGAGGTGTCCCATGACTAGGCGCGGCTCCGGTACGGGCGACGTCCCCGGGAGGGTCGGCGTCATCATCGCGAACACGGGCACGCCCGCCGCGCCCACGAAGAAGGCCGTGAAGAAGTACCTGTCTCAGTTTCTCATGGACCCGCGCATCTGCCCCATGCCGCGCCCGGTGTGGTGGGCGCTGCTGCACACGGTCATCCTGCGGAAGCGGGCCCGGGCCTCGGCCGAGAAGTACCGCGCCATCTGGACGGCCGCCGGCTCGCCCATGGCCGTGGCCTACGGGGCCCTGGAGCGGGGGCTGGCCGACTACTACGCCGAACGCGGCCTGCCCGTGGAGGTGCGGGCGGCCATGAGCTACGGCGAGCCCTCGCTCAAGCAGGCGGTGAGGGACTTGAAGGAGGCCGGCTGCACTCGGCTCGTGGTGCTGCCCATGTACCCGCAGTCGGCCCTGTCCACCACGGCCTCGGTGGCTGACGGGGTGGCCCGGGCCGTGCGCCGCGCCCGCTTCAAGGGCGAGGTGGACTTCATCGACAACTACGCCGAGGACCCGGTCTATGTGGCCGCCATCGCCGCGAGCATCCGCAACGCCGGCTTCTCCGAGGAGCGGGGCGACCGGCTGCTGTTCTCCTACCATTCCATCCCGTTGAAGGACATCGAGGCCGGCGACACCTACGAGCTGCAGACCGGGGCCACGAGCCTCGCCGTGGCCGGCGAGCTGGGGCTCGACCGCCGCACGTGGACCATCAGCTACCAGAGCCGCTTCGACAAGGGCCGCACATGGCTCTCTCCCTTCACGCGGCCCACCCTCGTGCGCCTGGCCCAGGCCGCCGAGCCCGGCAGCCGCCTGTTCCTCGTGTGCCCGAACTTCGCCGTCGATTGCCTGGAGACCCTCTACGACGTGCCCGCCGAGCTGGAGCCGGTGTACCGCGCGGCGCTGGCCGGCGAGGCCGTGGACGCCGACGAGGAGCCGGGTGCTCTGGAGAACACGGGGAAGAAGGCGGTGGGCGACGCGCATCGGGCGGCCCGTCGCGACAACGCCCGCACCGGGGTACCGCAGCGCACCGCCGAGCCCTTCCGCCGCGGCGCCCACCGCCAGCTCGGGGACGACGAGGCCTTCGTCTACGTCCCCTGCCTCAACAAGTCCCGCGCCCACCTGAAAGTCCTCGCCGCCGTGCTTTCCCCCTACGTGGAAAGCGGGCTGGAGCCGGGGCGGCACCGGGACAGGTAGGCGTCCGCTTCCGCTTCCTTCCCGAAGAAGGCGGCCATGTCCCGCACCACCCGGCGCCCGGAGGGGGCAAGGTCGGGACGGAACACGAGCACCGACTCCATGGAGATGGGGGCGTTCACCAAAGGCCGGCAGCACACCTCGTCGGTGGACAGCGCCCGGGCGTAGCGCGTCTGGATGATGAAGCACAGGCCGTCGGCGGACACCCGGGCCAGCATGAGGTTCTTGTCGTGGGGCAACGCCTCGCTCAGAATGCCGTAGTTGCGGAAGACCGTGTCGTAGAGCCTCCCTTTGTAGGGGCTCGTTTGGGCCACGGTGCGCCCCCGCAAATCGCGGGCGAAGTCGACCGCCGCCTGCCGGGCCAGGCTGTCGTTGCGGCCCACGAGCACCGACAGCGTGTCGTCGGCCAGTTTGATGCCGGGCAGTTCCAGGTGGTCGGGCGGCCGCAGGGTGATGGCGCAGTCCAGCTCCCCGGCCAGCAGGGCGTCCCACATGCGGTCGTGGTCGCCGTCCCTGATCTCGATGCGCAGGCCTCCCTCGTCCTTGAAGTGGGAGAGCAGCTGGTGCTTCTGCTCGTAGCCGGTGAACATGCTGAGCAGGCCGATGCGCACCGGCTCCGGCTCGGCGCTGTTCAGGCTGCGCAGCTGCCCCAGGCACCGCTCCCAGGCCCGGTCCTCCTCGCGCAAGTGGCGCAGCAGGGCCCGGCCGGCCCGGGTGAGCCTCACGCCCTGCTTGCGGCGGATGAACAATTCCACGCCGATGGTGTCTTCCAGCGCCCGCATGCTGCGGGACAGGCCCTGGCGCGACAGGTACAGGCCTTCGGCGGCTTTGGTGATGTTGCCCGTGGCGCACAGCGCGTAGAAATAGCGGCGCTGCTCGGCACTCAAACGTTGGGGGGTCATGGGGTGTCTCCTCCCTTGGACGTAACGCCGCCGGTCTGCGGCGTTCCCTGGTCCCTCGAAGCGTTTCGGAAGGGGCCAATATAGGGGAAGGGAAAGCGCTCCGCAAGGGGACTGTGGCGATACGGTGTGGGCCGCAGCCTGGGAAAAGAACGGAAGAATGCCGTGAACAGGGAAGTGTCCGAAGGGCAACCGCGAAGGTTGCGGATGGGGAAACGAAGATTTTCGCCGATGCGGCCCGCTGCGGCGCACTGAAGCGGCGCGTCGGCGAGACAGCGGCAAATGTGCATTCCTCGCATCAATGGGGGCGAGGGTCATCTTTGGCGGGGACGGAGTGATACAATGCCGAAGACTCGCAATCTACCAGGAGGTTCATCCATGCTCTCAGAGCGCCTGCTCACCACCGTCGTGCGTTCCATGACCGACAAGACGCTGGCTTTGCATCCCGTGCCCACCGGCACGCTGCCGGATCCGGTGCCGGGCCGGGCCTACACCCTGTATGTGCACGTGCCCTTCTGCGAGCGACTGTGCCCCTACTGCTCCTTCAACCGCTTCCCCTACCGCGAGGAGCGGGCCCGCGTGCACTTCGCGGCCCTGCGCGAGGAGATGCGCCTGCTCGCGGAGAAGGGCTACGACTTCGAGAGCGCATACATCGGCGGCGGCACCCCCACGGTAGACATCGACGAGCTCTGCGAGACCATCGACTACGCCCGCGATCTGTTCTCCATCAAGGAGATCAACTCCGAGACGAACCCGAACCACCTTATCCCCTCGTACCTGGAGAAGCTCGAGGGGCGCATCCAGCGCCTTTCGGTAGGCGTGCAGTCCTTCGACAACGAACTGCTGAAGCAAATGGACCGCTACGACAAGTACGGCAGCGCCGAAGAGATCTTCGAGCGCATCGGCGAGGCGGCGGCCTACTTCGAGTCGCTCAACGTGGACATGATCTTCAATTTCCCGTCCCAGACCGAGGACATCCTCATCAATGACTGCGAGAAGATCGCCACCTGCGGCTGTCACCAGACCACCTTCTCGCCGCTATACCAGTCCCACGCCACCACACGGAAGATGGAGAGCGTGCTCGGGCGCATGGACTACAACAAGGAACGCCGCTTCTACTACATCCTCGACGAGATCCTGAACGGGGGCGACGCGCCCCTCTTCGAGCGCCGCACCCTGTGGACCTTCAACCGTCTGGACGAGCACCAGCGACGGCGCCAGAACCTGGAGGTGGACGAGTACGCCGTGGCCTACGAGGAATGCGTGGGCGTGGGGTCGGGCTCCATCACGCATCTGGGCGACAACCTCTTCGTGAACACGTTCAACCTGGAGGAGTACGCCGACATCGTGAACGCGGGCCGGCTGCCCCTCATGGGCTGCACCGACCTGCCCCGCCGCGACCTCATGCGCTACAAGTTCCTGTTGCAGCTGTACAGCCTGCGCTTCGACAAGCACGAGTTCGAGCGCGACTTCGGCGTGTCCGTGGAACGGGGCCTGCCCGTGGAGATGGCCTTCATGCGGGCGAACGGGGCTTTCGCCACCGACAATGCCGACGAGCTGACGCTCACGGCGGCGGGCCGCTATCTGGTGGTGGTGCTCTACCGCCAGTACCTGGCGGGCCTGAACAACCTGCGCGAGCAGGCCCGCAGCGAGCTTAAGGGCCTGGAGCACGACCTCCTCTTCGGCGACGGCACCGAACGCTAGGTAAGTTTCATCCGAAAGTGGGACAGCATGCCCGGCAGGGCGTCCCACTTTCTTCAAGAGGTGGGACAGCTTACCCGGTAGGGCGTCCCAGAGTGCTAGAGGTCGATGAAGTCGTACACGAGCCCTTTTTCTTGCTCGAGCCAGGCGAACAGCTCGTCGCAGTCCATAACAGGGATGCGCGCCTGCTCGAAATCCTTTTTGTTTCGCGTGATGATGGCGTCGGCCTTCATCTTGCGGGCGCACTGGTACAGGCACGCGTCCTCGAAATCGTCCCAGGACGAATCCAGGGCGGCCTCCACTTCGAGGCGCGTCATATTGCAGACATTCAGGGCGGCAAGCAGTTCTCTGATCGTTCGCTTCGCCACATCGCCCGAAACGCGCGTGGCACCGGAAGTCAGGATATAGAATGCGTCGGTGAATTGCGAAGCCGCCGTCCAGAGCTCCTGCTCTTTGAGCAGACCGAGCACGAACAGCATATCGGCTTTTTTGTCGAACGGTTGGCGGCGGGCGAGCGAGTCGAGGATGATATTGGTGTCGACAAACAGTTTCATGCGACACCCCACCCTTCAAAGTGCCCGCGCGACGCAAGACGTTCGCGACGAATCTCGTCGTCGGTCATGGTGGCGTAGGAGTTGTCAAGCGGAAGGACCTTCAGCCGTTGCATCCATGCCTTCGCTTCAGCGATCTCTTCCGGAGCGAAGGAGCGCTGTTGCGCTTTTTCTTCGGGGAAGGGGAGCGCCTTCTTCTCGATGATGAGGTCGTAGAGCTGGTTGATGACCTGGGAGGCGTTCGTGCCTAGCTCTTCCAGAACCCGATTCCCCATTTCCTTCTTTTCCGACGACATCCGTGCCGTCACCATTGCATCTGCCGCTGCCATGACTCGTCCCTTCATTCGTTGTACGTTGTACCCATTATATCGCCTGAAGGGGAGTCCTGCAAGCAAAAAAAGCCCCGCCGCAGGAGGAGCGACGGGGCAGGGAGGGTGTTCGCGCCACCGAGGAGGGCGACCGCGAACGGGATCGGCTAGTTCTGGCTCTTGGCCTCGATGTCGGCGCCTGCGGCGTTCTTGCCGGCGAGGCGGCCGAAGGTGAGCGCGGTGCCCAGGGAGATGCCGGCCACGGTGACCGGGTACTCCACCAGGTAGCGGCCGCCCTGGACGTTGCCGGTGGCGTAGAGGCCCTCGATGGGGGCGCCCTCGGCGTTCAGGGGCTGGAGCTTCTTGTTCACTTCCAGGCCGCCCATGAGCACGAGCATGCCGGCGCTGCCGAAGGGGTAGGCGTAGAAGGGGGCCTCGCTCACGGGGAACAGGCGGCGGGGGTCCTTGCCGAAGTCGGCGTCATGGCCGTCGGCACACATCTGGTTGTAGCGCTCAACAGAGGCCTTCACCGCGTCCGCGGGAAGGGAGCACTTCTCGGCGAGCTCCTCGATGGTGTCGGCCACCACGAGGCCCTCGGTGCCCTCCACCATCTCCTTGGTGGTGTAGCCCAGGCCGAAGCCGGCGAGCACGGTGGCGTAGTTCTCCACTTCCTCGGCGGGGATGAAGTGGTTCACGTAGCCGTGGCCGTCGGGCATCTTGTCGATCTCGGTGGGCCACTTGGCGTCGAAGATCTGCCAGGAGCGCAGGTCGGGGGCGCCGGAGATCGGGTTCATGCCGGCGGGCACGCGGGAGAGCTGGTTCTGGCCGGGGATGTCCTCGTTCATGAAGCGCTCGCCGTTGATGTTGAGCTGCAGGTAGCCGTCGACGCCCAGGGGGCCGCCCATGTGGTGGGTCATCGGCGCGTGGGGGCCGAGCTCCATGTGGGCGCCGGCCCACAGGCCCATGAGGTGCCCGTCACCGGTGTTGCCCACCTCGCCCGCGGCGTCCATGGTGGTGTAGAAGCTCATGAACTCGTTCGCCCACGGCACGTAGTAGTCACGCATGTCCTGGTTGTTGCCCCAGTCGCCCGTGGCCAACACGACGGATTTCGCGTTGATCTGGGTGTAGTTGCCGTCAGCGTCGTGCACGTAGGCGCCGGTGACCTTGCCAGACTCGTCAGTGATGAGCTGCTCGCCCCAGGTGCCGTAGATCATCTCGGCGCCCATGGCCTCGGCGGCGGCCACGGCGGCCTCCAGCGTCCACTGCATGTTGGGGTTCGTGGTGATGGTGCCGTGGAAGTAGGGGTAGTACTCGGTCTTGTAGTCGTAGCCCTCCAGTGCCGGGAAGCACTTCGGACGGATATAGCAGGGCTTGTCGGTCTCCTGGTTGGCGGCGGTGGACTTCAGCACCTCGAAGTCGGCGCCCTCCACGAACCAGTCGAAGTCCTCGCCGGAGTGGTCGTACCAGTAGCCGAGGAAGTCGGGGGTGGGGCGGTAGCACATGTCCTTCATGAGCTGGTTGACGATGACGTCCTTGCCGGCCCACTCGATGCCGAGGTCCTTCTGGATTTTCGAGCCGATGACGCCGAAGTCGCCGGCCATGGACACGGCGGCCAGCTCCGGGGCCTTCTCCACGGCGATGACCTTCGCGCCCTCCTCGGCCGCGGCCTTGGCGGCGGCGCAGCCGGACAGGCCCAGGCCGATGACGAGCACGTCGCAGTCCTTCGTGTCGGCCACGTTCTCCGGCACGGCTGGGGCGGTCATGAAGTTGGGCACGAACTCGCCCGGAGCGGTGCTCGCGGCCAGGGCGGCCTCGGTGCCGGTTTCCGGCGCGGGGGTCGCGCCCTGCGGCTGGCTGCACCCGGCGAGCCCCATGGCGCCGGCGGCCACGGCGGCCGAAGCGCCTAGGCCGAGGAATGCGCGGCGGCTGAGATTCTGTTCCATAGTAGTCCCTCCCTTAAGGGTTCCGTTGGACGGCGCGGCCCTCTCGCCGCGCCTTTGACGGGACTGACTCTACGGGAGCCGGCGGCGAAAATCTTCACCAGTCAGCGGGTGAAATCTTGCGCCCCGGGTGCGGAAACGCTTCACCCGATCCTGGTGAAGTGGAGTAAAATACCATCATCTACCAGGTGCGATGTTCTCACCTGCTTATTCAGTTGTCGCTTGGGGCCCGAAAGGGAAAATCATCAGAAACTGCGAGGTTTCCGCAGCGGCCCCTTCCGGAAACCCCTATACTGGGCTCAGGGAGGAATATCGTGAATCGACTCAGGGACAACGAAGACGGGCTTTCGGCCCGGGATTGGGCGCTGGCGGCAGGCTACGCGCTCTATTTGGTTTTCAGCTTCGTGGCCTTTCATTCCGCCACGTTGCTGTCGCCGGTGCCCATCGGTCACGGCGGGGGAGTCCTGTTCTCCGGAAGCGCCATGGCCGGACGCATGGTCGCCGCCCTCGTGGCGATCATCGTCGTATTCGGGCGCCTGCGCGGCACGACGCCGCCCCGGGCATCGGTTGTCACCGGGGTTCTCGTCGCCACGTGCGCAGCCGCGGTGGCCGCCGGCTTTCTCGTCCTTGCCATGGCGTTCCAGTTCGCCGCGGCCGTGGATACCGCCCTGTTGGTTCCATGGCTCTCGTTGGCCGGGGCGCTGCTCGGCTGCGCCGATCTGGCGGCCACGCTTTTGTGGGCCCGGTTCTCCGCCACTCTCAGCTTGCGAACCGTCTATATATATGTAACGCTCTGCAACGGGGCGAGTCTGGTGCTCTACGGCGTGTTCACACTGGTTTCTCCCGTGGCCGTGCTGCCTTTGGCCGTTCTTCTTTTCCTCGCCTCGGCGGTATGCGCCAAGCAGGTTCTCGACAGTCGGGCCGAGAAGGAGGATTTCGGGTTCGAGGGCATCGCCTTCAAGGGTCTGGCGCGTTCCTTGTGGCCCCCGGTGCTCGGCACGGCCATCCTGTGCTTCATGGGCGGCCTCATGCTCCAAATATCCGGCCAGCAGGATATTCCCCTCGAGGCGTTCCAGCAGACGTCGCTGTGGGCCAGCGCGGCGGCCATCGGCTGTCTGCTCGTGCCGGCCCTGTTCGTGCGCAAGCCCCTCAACCTCGGGCGCCTCTACTCGGTAGCGCTGCCGCTGTCGGCGGCCGGCTTTCTGCTCCTGCCTCTCATCTGGAATGCCGCCGGCGGCATTGTGAACGCTTTCGCCCAGGTGGGAGCCATGGTTGCCGCCCTTATTCTGTGGTGCATGATGGCCGACGGGGCTCGGCGTACGCGCATCTCGCCCGTCCTGCTGTTCTCGCCGTCGCTCATCGTCACCAATGGCGCGTCGCTGGCCGGCACCGTCGTGGGCTTCGCCAACGCCTCCCGCATCCACCAGGGGGACCTCGCCCTTACCACCGTGGCCCTGGTTTCGGTGTACCTGCTGCTTATGGCCGCCCTGGTGTTGTTTCGCAATCGCGGGGCCGCGGCCCGTACGCCCGGCTACGATTATGAAGTCGTCTCACTTGGCCCCGAAGCGGCTTCAGCAGTGCCGTCGGCGAGTCCCGAAGAGGCCCTGGCCGTTCGCTGCGACGAGATCGCCGAGGACTACGGCTTCACGCCCCGCGAGGGCGACATCTTCCTCCTGCTGGCCCAGGGCCACACGCTGCCGGCCATCTCCGAGCGCCTGTTCGTCTCCGAGAACACCGTGAAGTCCCACGCCAAGCGCATCTACCAGAAGCTCGCCATCCACTCCCGCGCCGAGCTTATCGACTTGGTCAACGAGCCGGCCAACGACGGTGATTGACGCCCGGCGGTGCTTTTGGCGCAAATTTGGAAAATTCTTCTTGCAAACTTTCAAGGGTAAGGTTAATATGGTCAAGCTGTTTGAGCGAGAGCCCAAACACACAACGGGTTGTGGCGCAGTTTGGTAGCGCACTTGACTGGGGGTCAAGGGGCCGCAGGTTCAAATCCTGTCAACCCGACCAGAACTTCTAAGAGCCGGACATTCGTCCGGCTCTTTCTATATTCCATAAGGAAGTCCGATGAACTCGGGGCGCGACGCCATGGTACGCTTTCGGCCACGAGAGAAAGGAATGCCCTATGAAGACGTTTCTCGCCCCCGACGCGCTCGATTACGAGCAGCGCGGCTTCTACCGCCTGGCCACGTTGAAGGAGGGATGTCCCTTGGCCGACGAGCTGCGGCCGTTGTGGCCCGCCAACGCGAAGCTCTTGTTCGTGGCCGCCGATCCGGCCGACGACACGACGACGGAAAACGATGCCATGGACTTGGCCAGCGCCCTCACGAAGGCCGGTTTGTCCGTGGGCCAGGTGCTCGTGCTGCAGGGGGAGACGGCGGATGCGGCTGCCCCGCTCGTGGCCGGGGCCCAGGTGATCGTCCTCGGTGCCGGAGACAAGGCCAAGCGCGAGGCGTTTTTCGGCGAAGTGGGCCTGCCCGGTCTTCTGGCTGCCGCGCCCGACGCCCTCGTCATCGCCCTCGACGAAGGGGCTCTCGCCGCCGCCGGCCGGTAGGGACGGCTTGACGATTTTATGGCGCTTTGGCGTTCGGAACGTAACCGGGGGCCCGATAGGGCATCATAGGCACCTTGTTTTCGGATAATACCGTCGCGAAAGTTCGCGAGAGGATACGGGAGGATGCCATGAACAAAGACGCGCTGGTCGTGGGCTTGGCCCTGTTCGCCATGTTCTTCGGGGCGGGCAACCTCATCTTCCCGCCGTTCCTCGGCCTGGAATCGGGCTGGGAGTGGCCGCTGGGGCTGGCCTGCTTCGTCTTCGTGGACGTCGTCATCTCCTGCATCGGGGTCGTGGCCATCAACCGGGCCGGCGGCTCCATCCTCTCCATCGAGGGGGTGCTCGGCAAGCGGGCGGCCCTCGTGCTGAACACCGCGGCCATTTTGTGCACCGGCGTCATCATCGCGAGCCCGCGCACGGCGGCCACCACCTACGAGATGTCCATCGCCCCCTTGCTCGGCGATTGGATCGGGCTTCTGCCCTTCTCCCTGCTGTTCTTCGCCGTGGTGCTGCTGTTCACCCTGCGGCCCACCCGCATCGTGGACATCGTGGGCAAGGTGCTCACCCCGGTGCTCGTGGCCGGCATCGTCATCATGGTGGTGGCGGGCATCGTGAACCCGCTCGGGCCCGTGACGGCGCCGGAGACGGCCACGGTGGTGGCCGACGGCATATCGGCGGGCTACCAGACCATGGACATCCTGGCCGTGGTGGGCTTCGCCATCATCGTGCAGGAATCGGTACGGGCCGCCGGCTACGCCGACGCGAAATCCCAGCTGTCGGTGACGGCCCGGGCAAGTCTCGTGGCCTGCGTGCTGCTGACGCTCGTCTACGGCGGCCTCACCTACCTGGGGGCCACGGCGGCCACGGTGGTGCCCCACGACGTGAACAACGCCACCCTCATCACCCTCATCACCGAGGCGCTCATGGGGCGCACCGGGCTTATCGTGCTCGGCGTGGTGGTGGGCTTCGCCTGCCTCACCACGGCCGTGGGCCTGTGCGGCGCCACGGCGGCCTACCTCGAGCGCATCACCGGGCGCCGCGTGAGCTACCGGGCGGCGCTCATCGCCGTGGTGCTCATCGCGCTGGCCATCTGCAACCTGGGCCTCACCAACATCATCAACCTGGCGGCCCCGGTGCTGTCGGTCATCTGCCCGCCCTTCATGATCACCGTGGTGCTGCTGTTATTCCGCAGGCACATCAAGAGCACGTGGACCTTCAAGGGGGCGGCCCTTGCCGCCGTGACCGTGAGCCTCGTGCTCACCCTCCACGACCTCACCGGCGCCTTCGCCTTCGTGGAGGCCGCGCCCCTGTACACCTACGGTTTCAGCTGGCTTCCCTGGGCCCTGGCGGGTGCCGTTGTCGGGGCGCTGCTCGGACGCCGTTTCGACCGGCGGTCCCTGCCGTCCGGGGCCCGCGCCGTGGCCGAAAAATAGTGCACGTGCACAACTAACCTTACCCTTTTACCGAACAATAGCCCCTTCATCTGGGGGAGTGGGGGATGGCCGCCGCAGTTCTTTGCTATGGTAGAGCGAAGATCAACTGGATCTCGCCTATGCGGGCGGTGCCATCGCCATGCAGGGCCGTACAGAAGGGTAAGGAGGACTCTGCATGGAACTCAGCTTTGGACTGCTCGGTTTCCTCATCGTGTTCCCCCTGATCGTTGCCGCACTGCTGCTGGTCGTGCGGCAGGAGGCGCCGCGCCGGATCATCGTGATCGCGGCGGCCATCGTCATCGCGGTGGCGTCGATCGCGCTGGTGCTGGGGAACCTGGGAGCGTCGACGACGCTGTTCGCGCTTCAGAGCGAGGCGATCGATTTCGTCTGCACGGGCATCTCGGTGGCCATCGCCGCCGTCATCATCGGATTCGCCGTGCGCTACAAGAACCTGTGGGCCGGGCTGCTCGCCGCCGTCCAGATCGTCGGCACCCTGGTGCTGGAGTTCGTCTTCGCCCACGAGATCGAAGTGCCCTACGGGCTGTACTTCGACTCGCTCTCGCTGCTGATGACCTTCATCATCGGCGTGGTGGGCTCGGGCATCTGCGTCTACGCCCTGGGCTACATGGAAGATTTCCAGGCCCATGAGCCCGAAGGGGCCGCCGACCGGCGCCCGCTGTTCTTCGCGCTCATGTTCGTCTTCCTGTCGGCCATGTACGTCATCGTGTTCTCCAACAACATGGAATGGATGTTCACCGGCTGGGAGGTCACCACGGTGTGCTCCTTCCTGCTCATCGGCTACACCCGCACCGACGAGGCCATCGCCAACGCCTTCCGCCAGATCATCATGAACCTGGCCGGCGGCATCGGCTTTCTGGCGGCCCTCTATTCCTGCGCCCTCACCGTGGGCACCTTCTCGTTCTTCGAGTTCCTGGCCATCGGCGTCAACAGCCCGGCCGTCGTGACCCTGGCCGTGACGGCCCTGGCCTTCGCCGGTATCACGAAGGCGGCCCAGATGCCCTTCCAGACGTGGCTTCTGGGCGCCATGGTGGCCCCCACGCCGACCTCGGCGCTGCTGCACTCCTCCACCATGGTGAAGGCCGGCGTGTTCATGCTGGTGAAGCTGGCCCCGGTGCTGTCGGTGGCCCCGGCGCCGGCCATCATGGTCATGCTGGTGGGCGGCGTCACCTTCGCCCTGTGCTCGTTCATGGCCATCTCCCAGTCCAACGCCAAGCGCGTGCTGGCCTATTCCACCATCGCGAATTTGGGCCTCATCACCATGTGCGCCGGCGTGGGAAGCCCCGAGGCCGTGTGGGCCGCCTGCTTCCTCATCCTGTTCCACGCCATCGCCAAGTCGCTGCTGTTTTTGTGCGTCGGCACCGCCGAGCACCACATCGGCAGCCGCGACATCGAGGATATGGACCTTTTGTTTGACCGCATGCCGCGCCTGGCCCGCTTCATGATGCTCGGCATCATGGCCATGTTCATCGCGCCCTTCGGCATGCTCATGGCCAAGTGGGCCACGCTCGTGTCCTTCGTGGACGCTCGCCAGGTGGCCCTCATCCTCATCCTGGCCTTCGGCAGCGCCGCCACCTTCATGTTCTGGGCCAAGTGGCTCGGGAAGCTTGCGGGCATCGCCGGCTCCCCCGAGAACGTGGAGGGCACGGTGAAGCCCACGGAATGGGCGGCGCTGCTGCTCATGGCCTGCCTGCTGGTGCTCGCCTGCGTGTTCCTGCCGGTCATTTCCGCCGCGGTGGTGGAGCCCTACATCTTCACCACCTACGGCGCCCTCGGCCAGGACATCAGCGGCGACAACCTGTGGCTGGCCTCGCTGTGCACCGTCGTGGTGGTGGCCGTGCTGTTCGCCGGCGTGAACGGTCGCCAGAAGAGCCGCCGCGTGAACGTGTACCTGGCCGGCATCAGCCGCGACAACGACTCCCGCTCCTTCCAGAACGCCCTGTCCGGCACCGCCGAGGCCAGCGTGCGCAACTGGTACATGGAAGCCATCTTCGGCGAGTCGCGCATCGCGCCGGTGGGCGTGGTGTTCAATTCGCTCATCATGGTGGTCGCGTTCGTGGTCGCCTTCGTCGTGACCCCCATCGTCTTCTAGAAAGGAGCGTGCAATGTCTCTCATCTCCACCCTCATCGGCACCCTCCTGTTCGCGCTCATCGCCCCGGCAGTGGGGTGCCTCCTCGCCGGCCTCGACCGCATCGTGAGCGCCCGCATGCAGGGCCGCGTGGGGCCGCCGCTTTTGCAGCCCTACTACGACGTCCGCAAGCTCTTCGAGAAGGAGCGCGCCAGCGTGAACTCCGTGGAGCGCGTCTACGTGGCCACGGCGCTGCTGTTCGCGCTGCTCGCCGGCGGCATCTTCTTCTCCGGCGGCAACCTGCTTTTGTGCGTGTTCGTCATCACGCTGTCGAGCCTGTTCTTCATCATGGCGGCCTACTCCACCCGCAGCCCCTACGCTGAGGTGGGCGCCGCCCGCGAGACGCTCCAGGTCATGGCCTACGAGCCCATGGTGCTGCTCCTGGCCGTGGGCTTCTACCTGGCGGCCGGCACCTTCGACGTGGGCGACGTGCTCGCGCTCGACGCGCCGGTCATCACCACCATCTGGCTGGTCTTCCTGGGCCTGCTGTTCATCCTGACCATCAAGCTGCGCAAGTCGCCCTTCGACCTGTCGATGTCGCACCACGCCCACCAGGAGATCGTGCGCGGCATGACCACCGAGATGAGCGGGCCGACGCTGGGCCTGGTGGAGATCATGCACTGGTGCGAGAACGTGCTGTTCCTCGGCTGGATCGGGATGTTCTTCGTGTGGGGCAACCCGCTGTCGATCATCCTGGCCGTGGCGGTGGTGCTGGCGGTCTACTTCCTCGAGATCTGGATCGACAACAACTTCGCGCGCGTGAAGTGGCAGCTCATGCTCAAGTCGGCCTGGGCGGTGGCGCTGGCCGCCGGCGGCGTGAACATCGCGTTCCTCGCGTTCCTGTAAGGAGGCACCATGGCTTTCGCATCGAAATCCCCCTGGGTGATCCACTACGACGGCTCGAGCTGCAACGGCTGCGACATCGAGGTCTTAGCGACGCTCTGCCCCGGCTTCGACGGCGAGCGGTTCGGCGTGGTGAACACGGGCAACCCCAAGCACGCCGACATCTTCCTCGTCACCGGGTCGGTCAACGAGCAGAACATCGGCGTCGTCCGCGAGATCTACGACCAGATGGTCGAGCCGAAGGTGGTCGTCGCATGCGGCATCTGCGCCTGCTCCGGCGGCATCTTCCACGACTGCTACAACGTCATCGGCGGGGTGGACAAGGCCATCCCCGTGGACGTGTACGCCCCGGGCTGCGCCGTGCGCCCCGAGCAGCTCATCGACGCCATCGTGGCCGGAGTGGCCAAGCTCGACGAGAAATCGGCGGCCCTCGCGGCCGCCCGGAAGGGAGCGTGAGCGCGATGACCGAGTTTTCCCAGGAATTCCGCGAAATCGCCTTGGGCGAGGTGCACGATGTGGCCGCCGAGCGCCACGCCGCCGGCTGGCGCTACGTGCAGATCCTGGCCGTGAACACCGAGGCGGGCGTCGATCTGGTGTACTCCTACATGCTGGACGGCCTGTTGGAGAACGACGTGGTACGGGCCCTTCCGGCCGACGCCGTCGTGCCCTCCATCACCGATCTGTTCCTGGAGGCCTTCGTCTGCGAGAACGAGATCCACGACCTGTACGACGTGGCCATTCAGGACATCGCCATCGACTTCGGCGGCATGTTCTACCAGCTGTCGCAGAAAGCGCCCATGACCGTGGTGAGCCCCGAGCAGCTCGCGGCCCGCGAGAAGGCGAGGAAGGTGGTCGCGGCCAAGGCCGCCAAGGAGGCCGCTGCGAAGCAGGCCCCCGAGGCCGTCCCCGACACCGCCGCGCCTGCGGCCGGCCCCACCGAGGAGGAGATCCAGGCGAAGATCGCCGGGCTTCCCCCGGAGAAGGCCGCGAAGGTGCGGGCCGCCATGGAGGCCAAGGCCAAGAAGGCCGCGGTCGTCCCGGCAGCTGACGAAGCCCCCGCGGCGCCGAAGCCCGCGGGGCTTTCCGAGGAGGAGATTCAGGCCAAGATCGCCGGCCTCGACCCGGAGAAGGCCGCCAAAGTGCGGGCGGCCCTGGAAGCCAAGGCCGCCAAGGCCGCGAAGACGGAAGGGAAGGGGGAGTAGCATGGGCAAGGCAACCGTCATTCCCTTCGGCCCGCAGCACCCGGTGCTGCCGGAGCCCCTGCATCTGGACCTCGTAGTGCAGGACGAGACCGTCGTGGACGTGCTCCCGCAGATCGGGTTCGTGCACCGCGGCCTTGAGAAGCTCGTGGAGACCCGCGACTACAACCAGTTCATCTACATCGCCGAGCGCATCTGCGGCATCTGCGCCACGGGACACTCCGTGGGCTACGCGGAGACCGTGGAGTCCCTCATGGGCGTGGAGATTCCCAAGCGCGCCGAGTACCTGCGCGTCATCTGGCACGAGCTGTCCCGTGTGCACTCGCACCTTCTGTGGCTGGGACTCGCCGCCGACGCCTTCGGCTTCGAGTCCATGTTCATGCACTGCTGGCGCCTGCGCGAGCGTGTGCTCGACCTGTTCGAGAAGACCACCGGCGGCCGCGTCATCCTGTCCGTGGTGAAGGTGGGCGGCGTGGTCCGCGACATCGACGCCACCCAGATGGCCGAGATCGTCTCGGTGCTCGACGGCATCAAGGACGACTACACCAAGATCATGAACACCCTGCTCACCGACACCTCGGTGAAGAACCGCACCGTGGGCGTGGGCTACCTCTCCACCGAAGACGCGCAGGCCCTCTCCATGGTGGGCCCCTTCGCCCGGGCCTCGAATTTGCCCTACGATGTGCGCTCCTTCGGCAAGGGGGCCTACGGCGACCTGGCCGACTTCCAACCCATCACCGCCACCGAGGGCGATTGCTACGCCCGCGTGAAGGTGCGCTGCCTGGAGGTGCTCCAGTCCATCGAGATCATCAAGGAGCTGGCGGCGAAGATGCCCGCCGGCGACATCGAGGTGGCCGTGAAGGGGGCGCCCGCCGACGGGGCCCAGGCCTCCAACGTGCTGGAGCAGCCCCGCGGCGAGTGCTACTACTACGCCCGCGGCAACGGCACCAAGAACCTGGAGCGCATGCGCATCCGCACCCCAACCTCGCAGAACCTCGCCGGCATGACCGTGGCCCTGAAGGGCTGCGATTTGGCCGACGTGAACATGATCATCCTGACCATCGACCCCTGCATCAGCTGCACGGAAAGGTAGGCCGCCATGGGAAGCTTCAAACTGGGGGGCATGACCTTCGGGTCGCTGTTCAAAAAGCCGGAGACGCTGCTGTACCCCTTCGAGACCAAGACGCCGCCGGCGGGGCTCAAGGGCCACATCGTCATCGACGCGAGCCGCTGCATCCTCTGCGGCATCTGCGCCAAGACCTGCCCGGCCGACGCCATCGCCGTGGAGAAGAAGGACCGCACCTGGGCCATCGACCCGTTCCGCTGCGTGCAGTGCGCTAGCTGTGTGCGGGCCTGCCCCAAGAGCTGCCTGAC
Source organism: uncultured Enterorhabdus sp. (assembly GCA_947573925.1). Taxonomy (GTDB): domain Bacteria; phylum Actinomycetota; class Coriobacteriia; order Coriobacteriales; family Eggerthellaceae; genus Adlercreutzia. Next base: position 29,363 of record CANPHS010000012.1, read on the forward strand.
CATGGACCCGGCCTACACCCCCATTGCCACGGCCCAGTCTTGCACCGTGGTGGAGGTGCCCGATCCCAAGGCCGCGGTGACGGAATCGTAAGGTAAAGTCCCCGTTAAGTTTCGTGGGGATGCTCTGATGAGCCCCGTGCTCTGGTAGAATTGCACAAGCTGGCATGACAGTCCGGACTCCGCTGCGGGGTCCGGACTTTTTGAGAAAGGGACGAGCGGCGGATGGCTGAGCACGGGACGCTGACGGGGGGAGCGCCGGAAGAGGTGTCCCACGAGATCTTCACCCTGGCCAACGTGGTGTCCTTCGTGCGCCTGCTCATGGTGCCCCTGTACCTGTTCCTGCTGCTCGCGGGCCAGAACCTGGCCGCCACCCTCGTGTTTGCCACGGCGGCGGCCACTGACTTCCTCGACGGGCAGATCGCCCGGCGCACCCACACGGTCACGCGCCTCGGGCAGCTGCTCGACCCGGCCATCGACCGCATCCTCATGATCACCGGTGTGCTCGGCGTGTTCCTCGTCGGCCGCATTCCTTTGTGGGTCATCGTCGTCGTGGTGGTGCGCGACGCCTATCTGCTCATCGGCGGCGGCTGGCTCATCTCGCGCTATCAGATCCGCGTCCCCGTGGTGTACCCCGGGAAGTTCGCCACCACGTTTCTGTTCATCGGCTTCTCGGGGCTGCTGCTCAACTGGCCCCTCATCCCCGGCCTTGCCTGGTGCGATTGGGCCTGGCTTCCCGGTTTCAACGGGGCGCCGGTGTCCTGGGGCATCTGGTTCATCTACGCCGGTCTCGTGCTCTCCCTCGGCGTGACCGTATACTACTCGGTGTCCGCCGCGCGACAGCTGAAGGAGGCCCGCTCCCGCGAGGGGGTGCCCCATGGCCGCGCCTAAGGGCCCCAAGCGCCCCCGGCCGAGCCGCCGGGCGTCGTCATCGCCCCTGCATATGCCCTCGGTGCGCGAAGGACGCTCCTCTGCCCGCGGCGCCGCGGCAGCGAGCCATCGCCCGCGGGCGGCAACCCCTTCCAAGGCGAACGGCTCCCGGCAACGGACCGCTCCGGCTCCGGCAAAGCGCCCCTTCCGGCCGGCAGGGCATCGGGCTGCGCCTCGAGCGGCATCTTCCGCCCATCCATCCCGCCCCACCCGGCCCTCCCGCTCCGCCGGGACCCCGTCGCAATCCCGCGGCGGACGGACGGCCGCGTCCTACGCGTCGCCGCGCATCCAGGCATCCCCCTTCGCGAAGGAGCGCCGCCGCCCTCCCGTGCCCGTCCTCGTGTTTTTGGCCGTGGCGCTGCTTTGCGGCACTGTGTTCGCCGTGGATCAGCTGGTGAATGGATCCCGCATCTACCAGGGCGTCTCCGTGGGCTCGGTGGATGTGTCCGGCATGACGGCCGACGAGGCCCGCACGGCCGTGAGCGCCGCCTACGGCGAGCATCTGGCCCAGGGCAGGGGCGTCATCTTCGCCAGCGACGAGGCGGCGGCCACGGTGGACGTCGGCACCGCACTGGCCGAGCAGGAGGCCCAGGCCGAGCAGCTTTCCGTGGAAGAGGCCCGGGAGAACAAGCTGCTCTGGATCGCCGAGGCCGGCGCCCTGGGGGCCCGGGTTCCCGTGAGCGAGCTGGTGGACGAGGCCTTCTCCGTGGGCCGCGCCGGCGGGGTGGGCGAGCGCCTGGCCGCGGCCACGGGCGGCGTCAACGTTCCCGTGCGCCTCGCCTTCGACGACGAGGCCGTGGAGGCCCTGGCGGCGGACATCGACGAGACCATCGGCGAGCCGCGACAAGACTGGGACGTGGCCGTGGGCGAGGACGGCCGGGCACGCCTGGTGGAGGGCCATGACGGCACCATCGTGGACCGGTCCCAGTTCATCGAGCGTTTGACCGAGGGCTTCCTCGGCGATGACCCCGCGGGCTTCACCTTCGTGGCCTCGGTCGGCTACGCGCCCCTGCGCATCGACGAGGCCGCGGCCGAACGCACCCGCGCCGCCGTGCAAACGGCCTTGGACCGGGGCGTGTCGTTCACCTTCGAAGGGAGCAGCTGGACGCTGTCCGGCGCCGAGGCGGCCCCTTGGATGACCACCGAGGTGCGTCCTGCAGGGGAGGGATTCGCCCTGGTTCCCGTCATCGACGAGAAGCAGGCCCGAGCCGACCTGCTGCAACGCATCCGCGACGCCGGCTTCGCCTCGGCGGTGACGGTGTCCTTCGAGCGCACCGAGGGCGACGTGTGGGTGAGCGCGGCCGAGGGCTCCCGCTACCCGCTCGTGGCCGAGGCTTTGGATGAGGCCCGCGAGGCCCTGTTCGGCGCCTTCGACCGCACGGGCCAGGCCGAGGGAGGTACCGCGCCCGTCGTGGCCATCGGCTGGGGCGCCGCGCCGGCCCGCACCACCTTCGACGAGGCCGTCGACCTCGGGCTCATCGGCGAGATAGCGTCGTTCACCACCGAGTACAACGACGGGGCCGGCACGGCCAACCGCCGCCACAACATCCACCACGCCGCCGACCGGCTGACGGACTCCATCGCCAAGGCGAACGGGGGCACGTGGTCGTTCAACGAGGTCATGGGGGAGGCCAACGAGGCCAACGGCTTCCAGGCCGCCCATGCCATCGTGAACGGCGAGTACGAGGACGCCATCGGCGGGGGCATCTGCCAAGTGGCCACCACGGTGTTCAACGCCGTCTTCGAATCGGGCTTCCCCGTGACCGAGCGGCGAAACCACTCCCTGTACATTTCCAGCTATCCCACGGGCCGCGATGCCGCAATCGCGTATCCTGATCTCGACCTGAAATGGGTGAACGACGGTACATCCGACGTGCTTCTGCGCTGCCGCTACACCTCCTCGTCGCTGACGGTGTCGCTCTTCGGCATCGATCCCGGCTACACCGTGACCGCCGAGACGGGGGACTGGGCCCCGGGCGACCCCTACAAGAAGCGCACCAAGGTGGACGAGAGCGAGCCGGAGGGCACGCGCTACGTGAAGACGGCCGGCGCCGACGGGCGGCGGCTCACGGTGCACCGCACGGTGCGCGACCGGGACGGCACCGTGCGCCACGAGGAGGATTTCCCGTCGAACTACGCCCCCATTGACGAGGTGACCGTTGTCGGCCCCAACACTCCGGCGGCCGATGAGGATAGGAGCGAAGAGGAACAGGCGACGACAAAGGAGGACGCCCGTGTTTCAACCGGAGATTGAGGCGATGCCCCGCGAGGAGCTTCGCGAACTGCAACTGGAGCGTTTGCGCGAGTCGGTGCGCAACGCCTACGAGAACGTGCCGCTCTACCGCGAGCGCTTCGACGCGGCGGGCGTGACCCCCGACGACATCCACAGCCTGGCCGACCTGGAGAAGTTCCCGTTCGTGGTGAAGCAGGACATGCGCGACAACTACCCCTTCGGCATGTTCGCCCGCGAAAACGCCGACGTGGCCCGCATCCACGCCTCCTCGGGCACCACGGGCCAGGCCACGGTGGTGGGGCATACTGCCACCGACCTGAAGAACTGGGGCGACTGCTTCGCCCGCGGCATCGCCATGGTGGGCGGCGACGAGAAC
>CANPHS010000013.1 GCA_947573925.1 uncultured Enterorhabdus sp.
GGGAGCGGTGCGCGGCGCCCGTCGCCTGCGCCGCTTCACCGGCCGAGGCCCTGGCCCGCGCCCGCCGCCAGGCCGGCCCCGACGGTGTTGTCGTCGCCTTCGGCACCCTGTACGCCATCGCCGACTTGCAGGGCGGCCTGTCGGAAAACTGAGCCCGAACGCAACGAGACCCCGCCTCGGCGGGGTCTCGCGGTTCCCGAATGTCAGGGAAAGAACTCGACTTACAGGGAGTCGATGTAGGCGACCAGATCGCCCACGGTGACCAGGCCCTCCGGCTCGCCGAAGTCGACCTCGCAGGCCTCCTCCAGATCGCAGATGAGCTCCACCATGTCCAGGGAGTCGATGCCGAGGGACTCGAAGGTCGCCTCGGGGGTGACGGTGGCGGGGTCGATGTCGAGGTTGCTCTCGAGAACGCCGGCGATGGTGTCGATAGTGGCCATGAACTAATCCTCCTTTTGCGTGAGCAGACCGTAGCCGCCGTCCGTGCGGCGGTACAGGATGTGCACCAGGTTGGTGTCACGATCAGTGTACGCGAAAAAGTCGTGGCCCAGAAGATCGATCTGGATGAGCGCCTCTTCTTCGGTCATGGGCGTGAACTCGGTCTCCTTGCGGCGGACGATCTCGTCGTCGGCCAGCTCGTCCATGAGGCGGTCGAGATCGAGCTCGCTCTCCGGATGGGCGTCCTCGTGGGCGTAGTCGACGATGCGCTCGGTGGCACGGACCTTCTTGTCCAGCACGCGGGTCTTGTACTTGCGCAGCTGACGGGCGACCTTGGCGGCGGCCACGTCGATGGCGGCGTACATGTCCTCTTCGCTTTCCTCCACACGCACGATGTGGCCCTTGATGCGGACGGTCACCTCGCAGATGGCCGGCAGGGGGTTCGCCGGGTTCTTCTCAGTGTACAGGACAACTTCCGTGGAGACGGCGTCGGCATCCACGGCCTTAATGGCATTGCCGACCTTTTCCTCGGCATATTGACGAAGGGCGTCAGTGACGGGCATTTTGCGTCCGGACACGGTGATCGTCATGGTTCCACCTCTTTAATTCGTGGCCTACAGAAACAGCGGGAAGGGCTCGCGCGGGCTTGCCGCATCGCGGCGCGGCGGTTGCGAAAAGACCTCCTCCCAAGCTGGAGTAAACAGCATAGCGCACTTTCCCCCAGATTCGCCGAGCAATTTGAGGTTGCAAGAAAACGATTGCCCCACGCCGCCTTCCGGGACCCCAATTCTCGTTTTCGTATGGAGAAGCCCCCTTACGGGGGTGCAACGGTGCGGCGTTCTCGGGGCCGCGGCCGGGAAAAGGGGTACAATGAACGGATGTGTGCGACGCCGTCCCTGCGGGGGACGGCCGGAGTAACCGAGAAATTGAGGACAGGCAGCATGGAACCCACCGCGAAGAATCCCGACCCCCATCACATCTTCATCGATGAAGTCCAGGGGCATCAGCGCCGCTGGCTGAAGGTCATCCAGTTCACCAGCTCGTCCACGAAGGCGGCGGCCATCATGCTCGCCGCGGCCATCGTGGCGCTCATCATCGCCAACTCGCCGGCCTTCGAGCCCTTCGAGGAATTCTGGCACACCCACGTGGTGGTGGGCGTGGGCGGCCTCATTGGCGAGATGTCGCTGGCCCATATCATCAACGACATCTTCATGGCGGTGTTCTTCCTGCTCGTGGGCTTGGAGATCAAGTACGAGATGACCGTCGGCGAGCTCACCAACATCCGCCAGGCGGCCCTGCCCATCATCGCGGCCATGGGCGGCGTGCTGGCCCCCATCGTCATCTACTCGATCTTCAACGCGGGCAACCCCGAGACCTCCCACGGCTGGGGCGTGCCCACGGCCACCGACATCGCCTTCGCCTTGGGCATCATGGCCCTGCTCGGCAACCGCGTGCCCAACGGCGTGCGCGTGTTCCTCTCCACCCTGGCCGTGGCCGACGACATCATCGCCATCCTCGTCATCGCCATCTTCTACGGCCAGAGCCCCTCGCTTATGTGGCTGGCCGTGGCCGCCGTCATCATGGTGGCGCTTGTGCTCATGAACCGGGCCCACGTGTACTCGCTGGCGCCTTACCTGCTCGTGGGCTGCCTGTTGTGGTTCGCCGTGTTCATGTCCGGCGTGCACTCCACCATCGCCGGCGTGCTTCTGGCCTTCACCATTCCCACCGGTTCCAAGGTGGACCTGCCGAAGTTCATGACCTGGTCCGGCGACCGGGTGCGCGAGGCCCGCGACCGCTTCGTGGCCGACGAGCCCGTGGTGCTGCAGAAGGACTACATGTTCACTGTGACGCGCCTGTCCAGTGTGGCCAAGCAGGTGGTGCCCCCGGCCACGCGCCTGGAGCACATGCTGTACCCGTGGGTGTACTTCGCCGTGCTGCCGCTGTTCGCCCTCACCAATGCCGACGTGAGCTTCCTCGGCGGCGACGTGCTGGCCATGGTGTCGAGCCCGGTGTTCTTCGGTGTGTTCTTCGGCCTTCTGCTCGGCAAGCCCATCGGCATTTTGCTGTTCAGCTTCCTCACGGTGAAGTTCAAGATCGCGAATTTGCCCGACCATGTGAACTGGATCCACATGCTGGGCGCCGGCATCTTGGGCGGCGTGGGCTTCACCATGGCCATCTTCGTGGCGAATCTGGCCTTCCCCGAGGCGGTGCTCATCGCCGATGCGAAGATCGGCATCCTGTCGGCGTCGCTTCTGGCCGGCGTCATCGGCTTCGTGTTCCTGTTCATGCAGGCCAAGGCCGCCGAGCGCCAGGGTATCTCCTACGTGTCGGCGTCGCTTGACGAGGTGGTGCGCCAGACCGCCGGGGAAGAGGCCGCCGACGTGGCCGACGACTTGGTGCTCGGCTGCGGCGACGAGGACTTGGTGGACGACGTGCGCGAAGTGTTGGAAGCCGAGGGCGGCGTGGCCGAGTTCGTGGTGCACGAGATTCGCGACGAGGCCGATGCCGAGGAGTCCGAGGACGTGACCGGCACGCGGCCGTAAGGCGCGAAGCCACGCGGCCTCAAGACACGGCACTCCGCGACTGTTCTGCGGTTGCCGGTGCTGCATTCGGCGGCCTGTCCTGCGGTCGTCAGGGAGCGAATAAAGGCCCTGCAGCCTTCTGGTTGCAGGGCCTTTCTGTGCGCATTGGCATTCGTGGTGCGTCGAGGCACTTGGCGAGTGATGCGCTGAGTGAGCGATGCGTCGGACGTCTGGCGGCCGGCTTGCTAACGGGATTTGGCGCGCGCTGACAAGATGCGGAGCCTGTTCAGCGAGCGTGTGGGCAGGGAAAGGGGATGTGGGATTCCCTGTGCAGTACATTGATGCTTTCATGGCGAAAAAGTGCGGTTGGAGGTCTCGAATCCGAGCCAATTGGGTGCCAAAAGCCTTCAGAATCGTGGGGAACGCCGATTTTGAAGGCTTGACGAACCGATCCAGACCCCTTCAGTCCTCGCAAAAGACCTCCAACCGCACTTTTTCGCCACGAAAAGGCTCCTTCTTTGTCGGGATTGGATGATCGTTTTCCGTTAATAACCCAGCTATTTGCTGATCGTTGCGTAGAGATCATGGAGGAATGCTGTTGGCGCAGAATGCCTTGTTGCCGGAAAGGGTTGCCGAAGTGCGTTCTCTCATTTCCCCGATTCGTCGTAGAGTTCCCGCGGGAATCTACGTACAGTCCCGCTGAAAGCCTCACTCCGTTCCCATCTTGGCTTTTCGTCGTTGAGGCATTCCCCCGCGTCCGTTATGCTGCTTCCCATGAAATTGCTTGCCGTTGACAAAACTGCCATGGATTATTGGAGCGCGAACGCCGGATGTGCTTGGAACGCCCAGCGTCTGCGTCCCTTTTGCGCTCCCGTGCGGCCGCCTGACCCTGAAAAGGCGACTCATCTTTGCCGCTCCTTCTCGGCACCGCCTTTCCATGTGCTGATTTCCGAGGCCAGGGGACTGCGCAGGGCCGGCACGTTGCAATGCCATCGCCATGCTAGATTTCTCCCTTCGGGATCTTTCGTCCGAGTTGAAGCCGATTTGTGCGTTGCGACTCCGGAGTACTTGTTCCTTCGGGCTGCTGCACACTTGGAACTGCTGCACCTGATTGCATTCGGCTACCGTCTATGTGGCACGTATTTTCCTGCGCGAAACTTGTCGGGTCGGTCGCTGTCCTCGACAGCGAAGCTCTCACGGTATTTGGAAAGATGCACGGGTATGCGAGGCGTCAAGAAAGCACGCCGGGCCATGGCTCATGTGCTTGACAACGCGGCATCTCCGCGCGAGGCTGCGGTGGCTATGAAGCTCACGCTGCCCTGTCGGATGGGCGGGTATGGCTTGCCGCATCCCGTTCTGAACCAGCGCGTAGAGTTGCGTGTTTGGCAGCGGAGTAGCCTGAACAAGGGGTATCTCCGCGTTGATATGGGGTGGCCTGAGTGGGGCGTGGCCGTGGAGTACGACAGCGACCAGTGGCACAGCGGTCGCAGCCAGATTGCCCGCGACTCGCGGCGCAGGACCGAGCTCTCCTGCCTCAACCTCGATGTGCTGACGGTGACCAACGACGAGATGCAGTCGGTTGCCGACATGGATCGCCTTGTCCGAGCCCTCGCGCCGAAACTCGGTAGCCGCGTGCGAACGACCGTCAAAGATTACGACGCTCTTAAAGTGGAACTGCGCGACATGCTGGAGGGGTGGCGCTGAGCGTCTAGCGCGTTGCCGGGGGGGGGTGCTTCTCGGGCCGCGTCTCTGCTTAGCCTATCGGGAGGGCAGTCGCGCGGAGACGGGGCGGGATAAGGCTTGCAGATTCGAGGCTGTGCGGCGGATGCACTCTTGGCGTGCAGCAAAGAAGGCGTTTTGTGGCGAAAAAGTGCGGTTGGAGGTCGTGCTCGAAGGTGGCGAGGGCGCGAAGTCGCCCTCGAAGGGCCTTTTCCGAGGGGAAGAAGGCCGTTCTGGCGTGCGAGGCCCGTCCGTTGCGTGCAATTGAGACCTCCAACCGCACTTTTTTGCCATGAAAGGTGCGATGCGGTGTCGAAGGGTGCTTTGCTGCTTGACATATATACCCCACGGGGGTATAAAAGCGGCAAGCATGAGGCGGCGGAACGGGCGCAGGAATCGGAAAAGCCAGCACGGTACAAAGACGGCGCTAGGCAACAGCGTGAAGACGTCGCTAGGCAACAGCACGAGGACGCAGTCCGGCCGTAGTGCGGGGACGGCGAATGTCGGCTCAGGGAAGGAGCATTCCGGTATGGAAGCAGGACAAGATGAGGTGTCGCCGGTCGAGGCATGTCCCTGCCGGCACAAGGCCACGCCGCGCAGCGCGGAGTTGCAGGCTGATGTGCAACGACGGTTGAGCCGGGCCATCGGACAGCTGAATGGGGTGAAGGCCATGATCGACGACAACCGGTACTGCGGCGATGTGCTCACCCAGCTGGCCGCCGCCGAGTCGGCGGTGCGGCGGGTGTCAGAGATGGTGTTGGCCGAGCACATGCGCACCTGCGTGGTGGAAGAGGTGCGCGCGGGAAACGATGAAGTGATCGACGAAGTGATGGCGCTCATGCGCCGCTTCGCGAAGTAAGGAGGCAGCCGTGGCTGAGGAAAACGAGCCGGTGCAGGCGTCGCTGCGCCTGGCCATCGACGGCATGCACTGCGCGAACTGCGCGGCGAACATCGAGAAGCACTACCGGGCCACGCCCGGCGTCATCGACGTGGCGGTGAATTTGGCCAACAACACGGGCCGCGTGGTGTTCGACCCGGCCCAGGCCAGTGTGGACGACATGCTTGCCGTGTTCGACAACCTGTCGTTTACGGCCGAAATCATTCCCGAGGACGCGCCGCTGGTAGACGAGAAGCGCCGGGCGCGGGAGGCGGCCCGGGCGGCGCGGGACCGCAAGGTGTTCGCCGTGGCCGTGGCGCTCACCGTGGTCATTGTGGCCATCGGCATGATGCCCGGGTGGCACATGGGGGTGGGCGCGGCGCTCGCGGGCCTCTTCGTGCCCGATCCTACCCACGGCCAAGCCATGTTCGCGGCGAACCTGCTGCTGTTGGCGCTGACCGTTCCCGTGCAGTTCGGCTGCGGGGCGCGGTTCTACACCGGCGCCTGGGGGTCGCTGAAGGGCGGCTCGGCGAACATGGACGTGCTTGTGGCGCTCGGCACCTCCATCGCGTTTCTGTTCTCGCTGTGGATCACGTTCACGCCGATGGTCACGGGCGACTGGTCGGGCCACGGGGCGGCGGTCGTCAACGACGGCATGCCCTACTTCGAGACCTGCGCCATGCTCATCACCTTCGTGCTGTTGGGGAAGATGCTGGAGAGCCGCGCCAAGGGGGCCACGAACCAGGCCATCGAATCGCTCATGAACCTGACGCCGCCGACGGCCCGGGTGGTGCGCGGCGGCGAGGAGCGGGAAGTGCCGCTCGCCCAGGTGGTGGCCGGCGACACGGTGCTCGTGCGCCCCGGCGAGAAGATGCCCGTGGACGGCGTGGTGACAGAAGGGGCCACGGAAGTGGACGAGTCCATGCTCACCGGCGAGGCGCTGCCCGTGGTGAAGGCCGCCGGCGACGCGGTCACGGGCGGCACGCAGAACACCACGGGTGCGATCACCGTGCGGGCCCTGCGCGTGGGCACCGACTCCACGCTCGCCCGCATCGTGCGGGCTGTGGAGGACGCCCAGGGCACAAAGGCCCCCATCCAGCGCATCGCCGACCGCATCGCGAACGTGTTCGTGCCGGCCATTCTGCTCATCGCGCTGGGGGTGTTCCTCGTGTGGTTCTTCCTGGTGCCGGCGGGGCCCGACGGGCGGCTCGTGCAGGCGCTTATGCCGGCCATCGCGGTCATCTGCGTGGCCTGCCCCTGTGCGCTTGGCCTGGCCACGCCCACGGCCCTCACGGTGGGCATGGGGAAGGGCGCCCAGCTCGGCGTGCTCATCAAGGACGGAACGGTGTTGGAGACCATGGGCAGCCTTTCCGCGGCCGTGTTCGACAAAACAGGCACGCTCACCGTGGGCGAGCCAGCGGTGGTGGCGTGCGATGTGCCTGTCGACGTCTTGCGCCTGGCCGCCGCCGTGGAGGCGAAAAGCGAGCACCCCTTGGCCCGCGCCGTGGTGGCCTACGGAGAAGGCCGCGGGTTGGCGCCGTTGCCGCCGGTGGAAGACTTCCAGGCCGTCGTGGGCGAAGGCGTGCGGGGCATCGTGGAAGGCTACGAAGTGTTCGTGGGCGCGGCCGGCGACGGCGCCGGCTCCCTCGTGACCGTGGACGGCGTGCCCGTCGGCCGCATCCAGTTCCGCGACGAGCCCAAGTCCGATGCCGCCGCCACCGTGGCTGCCTTGCAGCGCGATTTCGCTGTGGCCTCCTACATGATCACCGGCGATGCCGAGCCCACGGCCCGGGCCATCGCCGCCGAAGTGGGCATCGCGGCCGACCACGTGTTCGCCGGCGTGAAGCCCCTGGAAAAGGCCGACTGCGTCCGCGACGTGAAAGCCGCCGCCGATGTAACCGCGTTGCGGGCGGCCGCCCGGGCGGCGACGGAAACCGAGCGCGACGACGAGCGGGTGCTCGCGATGGAAGCGGAAAATGCCCTCGTGGCTCCGCCCGATCCCGCCACCGGTATGCCCGATGAGCCCGCGCCGCTGCCCTCGCCGGAAGACGCGGCCCGCACGACCGCCGCCGGCAAGCCGGCCGTGGTGGCCTTCGTAGGGGACGGCATCAACGACGCCCCGGCCCTGGCCGCCGCCGACATCGGCGTGGCTCTGGCGAGCGGCACCGACGTGGCCCTCGATGCCGGCTCGGTGGTGCTCATGCGCAACCGCCTCGGCGACCTCGTCACGGCCTTGCGCCTCTCGAAGGCCACCATGCGCAAGATCAAGCAGAACCTGTTCTGGGCTCTCATCTACAACTGCATCATGATCCCGCTGGCCGCCGTGGGCATCTTGGCTCCGGCCTTGGCCGGCGCCGCCATGGCCCTCTCCAGCGTCAGTGTCGTCAGCAACTCCCTGCTGTTGAAGCGCTTCAAGTAGAAGCCGCCCCAAAAAACGGGACATCTTACCTGGTAGGGTGTCCCGTTTTCGCCGTGAGAGCCTGTTCGGTCTGACAGTGGATCTCGCCGAACGCTCTGGAGTCGTCGGCTGCCTTCCGCCGCCGTTTCTTATGTCTCGGTTCCATTCATCTTCCCCACGTACTTCGCCACGCTTACGGGCATGCAGCTCATGACGAGTCGCGCCATTTGCTCGGGAGTTGCCGGAAAATCCGTTGTCACGTAGCGCTCGGCGAGGAACACGACGGTGCGGGCGAGCACCTGAAGGGCGCACACCAACTCGCGGTCAAGCTCGCTTTCGTCGAAATGAGAGATGAGTTCCCGGGTAATTTCATCGACGAACGTCTGGCGCAGGGAATTCTGCCCGCGGTATTTGAAGGCCTGGCGGTAAAAGGCGCGGTTTTCCTGCAGGTAGACGAAGGAGAGCGTGAGGGCGGTGGGGGAGTCGAACCACTGAGGGCAGAGGGCCTTCACCGCCTCGCCGCCCCGTTCGTGCTTGTAGGCCACCAGGTCGTTGATGTCCTTGAAGTGATTGTAGAACGAGCGGCGGCTGAGCCCGCTGTACTCGGCGATGTCCTTCACGGATATCTTTTCCAAGGGCCGTTCGTTCAGAAGTTGTTCCAGGGCGGCCACGAACTCAGTCTTCACGATCGTCTGATGGTCTTGGATGCGGGGTGCCACAGGATCGTCCTCCCTTCGCCGGTGCCCCCAGCATACTGCGCACGGGGCTGTTTTGTCACGGGTCGGTGCACATCGGGCTGAAAGTGTGCAAGGGCGGTACACGGTTCGCGATTGCTGCCGCCTTTCCCTGGCTCGTTCCCGTTGCTAGGGTGGGGCCAAGGTTGTTCGACCGCCTTTGGGCCCGGGGCGCATCGAACGGAGAGACGGCCCTTGGAAGGGAGAAGCTATGGCGAAACATATTGTGGTTGCCCCCAGGGAGGCAACGCTGTGCACGGGGTGCGGCAGCTGTGAGGTGGTGTGCGCCCTCACCCACGATGGCGTGGTGAGCCCGAGCTACAAGCGCATCAGCGTGCAGCTCGATCGCGGCGATCGGATGCTGCACCGCATCTACACCTGCCAACAGTGCGACGACCATCCCTGCTACGACGCCTGTCCCAAGCAGGGGGAGGCGATGTGCATCGACGAGAACGGCATCGTCTACGTGGTTTCCGAGGAATGCATCGGTTGCGGCCTCTGCAAGCAGGCGTGCCCCTACGAGCCGGCGCGCATTCACATCGCACGGCGCATCGGGTCGAAGAAGCGCGTGGCGGTGAAGTGCGATATGTGCCGCACGCGCCCGGAAGGGCCGGCCTGTGTGGAGCATTGCCAGGCCGTGTGCCTGGGCGTGTCCGGCGAGCCGGGGCCGTGGGAGGCGGCTCTGGCAGAAATGGCGAAGGCGGCAGAGGCCATGGCGGCCGCGCAGATGGAAGGGGCTGAGTAATATGGCCGAGGAAAAATGGTACGGGTACGTGGGCGCTATTGCCAAGATCGACGTGGGAACGGGCGCGGTGGAGCGGCTGGACACCATAGATTACGCCCCCGAGTTCATGGGCGGCAAGATGCTCTGCCACAAGCTGTTCTGGGACGATGTGGCCGCCGGGGTGGGTGCCTTCGATCCTGAAAACGAACTCATCTTCACCACGGGCCCCATCACGGGCACGGGCATTCCCAGCAGCGGCCGTTCCACCATGGGCGGCATTTCCCCCAACTCCCTTCCCGAGATGTACTCCACGGGAAGCTGTGGCGGCTGGATCGGGGCGGTGCTCAAGTTCGCCGGCTTCGACGGCTTCATTTTGAAGGGGCGCGCGGCCGAGCCGAGCTACGTGCTCATCGATAACGGGAACATCGAGATTCTGCCCGCCGAGGACATGTGGGGCCTGCGCATCCACGATGCCCAGGCGTGGCTGAAGGGGCGCCACGGCCAGGACGTGCAGTCCCTCGTCATCGGGCCGGCTGGCGAGAATCTGTGCCGCAACGCCTCCATTACCACCAGTGGTGACAACGCCTTCGCCAAAAGCGGGTTCGGCGCCGTTATGGGGTCGAAGAACCTCAAAGGCGTGGCCATCAAGGGCGACGGCGTGATCATTCCCGCCGATGTGGAGAAGGTGTTCGAGCTGCGCCAGACCGTGGGGCATCCTCACAAAGACCCGAACCCCATTACCCCGCGGGAGATGATCCCCTCCCTCATGGGCTTCGAGCAGGATTTCTCCGGCGGCTACTACCAGGCTGCCCAAACCTGCAGCTACGGTTGCACTTTCCGCTGCAATAAGCTGGAGATGAACCATCGCTCCCCCTTCAGCGAAGAGCCGGTGAACCAGGTGGAGAAGTGTTTCTCGAACTTCGCCTGGGGCCTCGACTACGACATGGACTTCACGGTGGCGGCCTACATCCATTCTCCCCTGAGCTCTTTCTGCGATGCCGACGCGCTGTCGTATCCGGCCCATATGGGTGAGATCCTCGACCCGAACGACCCCGATTTGGGGTATCTGTGGTCGGGTCGCAAGGGCAGCAACGTGAACTATTGGGATCGCAACTTCGCCCGAGGCTGCCTCATGGAGCATTTGTGCAATGAATACGGCGTCGACAAGTTCGATATGACCTGCTGGTTGTTCACCTGGATATCGGCCTGTCAGCAGGAAGGATTGCTGGACGATCTGGACTTCGGTATGGAGCCTGACGTGAACGACCCTGCCTTCATCGAGCACATGATGCACATCCTGGTGTACCGCGAGGGCATCGGCGACCTGTTCGCCGAGGGTATGGCTCGGGCCATTCGCACCCTGGGCAAGGAGAAGTACGGCGATACCATCTACCGCAACTACTTCAATTGCGACGGCGAGCCGCGGGAGACGCCGGTGAGCCTGGAGGCTGGCTGGGGGCATCCGGTTCATTGGCAGGGGCGCGGGCTTATGGGCTGCCCCACCTGGTACAGCAAGACAACCTCGCTCGTGCTGACCTTGAACTCGCGGGATTGCATCGGTGCCGGGCACCCGCACCCGTTGACCGGCGATGCCCAGCGCTACGACGACAACGACCCGGCCCACACCGACGAGCTGGCTGCTTTGGCCGCGCAAACCGTGCGCCAGTCGGACATCAAGGACTCCGTGGGCAGTTGCGAGTGGGTGTCGCCCGATACGAACAACCCGGCCATGGAGGCGGAGATGTTCACAGCGGCCACGGGCCTTCCCATGACTGCCGAAGGCATGCAGGAGATGGCCCGCAAGTCGAACCTCATGTTCCGGGCCATCCAGATGCGCAATTTCGGGCGCGATCGCGATTTGGAAGTGGTGCAGGAATTCCCCATCCAGCAGTACCCCGACTCCTACGGCCATACGACGAGCTGGGAAGAGCGGAACGACCTCGTGAGCGCCCTGTACCGTGAACAGGGCTACGACGTGCCCACCGGCTGGCCTACCCGCAGCACCTGGGAACGCCATGGCTTGGGTGAGGTGGCCGACACCATGGAGACACTCGGCAAGCTGCCTCCCGAGGGCCGCAGCGAGTTCACCCCGGGCCCGAACCCCTTCGCCCACGCCTAGATGCAGAAAGGCGAGAGCTGGCCGGTTCCCGGTGCGGACCTCCGAAGAGGCCCGCACCGGTGGTGTTCGCGATTGGAGACGCTGCTAGGAGTTTTCAATGAGAAATGAATTCACAACAGAATGTGAATTCATTTCTCAACTATGATAGAATGCGGGGCGAGAAACCATGGCGAGAAAGGTGCCCCCTATGTCACCCTTGGCTCAAGAAGAAAAGGCCCATCGGTTCTGCGGCATGGCCGCGGGTACGCGGCGTGTGGGCATTTCCGAGTTTGCTCGGGGGAAGTCGTGGCGCAGCCTGCTTGACGAGACAGGTTGCGTTGAAGTAACCGATCGGTCCGAAACCGTCGGCCTTTTGCTCACGCCCGATTACGCCGACGATGTGTCCGCCTACATCGCCCAGCTTGAAGCGGAGCTGGAGCAAGCCTACGTGCGCACGCTGTTCGATATGCGGCGCGATTACTCGGAACCGATGGGCGGCGCGGCACTGGCGGCCGCCGCTCTTGCCGAGTTCGATGCTCGCGAGGACAAGATTCGGGAGTTCCTCGATGGCGGTGAGTAGCGACCTTCTGCGGTCGGCCATGGTGCGCATCTCATCCATTCCACGCGTGCGTATGGCGCCGGAGACGTTGGTGGAGGACGTGACGCTGCTGGCGAGAGTATGGCCGGACGAGGTCGACTTCGCTGCGGCTGTGGCAAGTTGTTGCCGCGCCCTTGAACAAGTGTCAGCCGGCAAGGTGACGCCT
The DNA here is from genome assembly GCA_947573925.1 of uncultured Enterorhabdus sp. Lineage (GTDB taxonomy): Bacteria > Actinomycetota > Coriobacteriia > Coriobacteriales > Eggerthellaceae > Adlercreutzia. The sequence continues at coordinate 12,275 of CANPHS010000013.1, forward strand.
GATCCGCTGACTGAGGATCTGGAAGGTTGGTGGTCGCACCATTTCCAACTGCGCCGCGCGCAGGGGGAGAAAGCGGTGCTTCGTGTGGTGTTTCGCCCGCAAGAGGGCTTTGTGGAAATCAAGGGCTTCGGCCATCGATTCAAGCCGTCCGACATCTACCACCGCATCATGCTGGGGAAGGACATTCGGCTGTAAACGAGGCGGCGGAGGTACGTCTTTCGGCACTCCGTATTCTTTCTTGCAACCACCCGTAGGGTCGGTCGGCTTGCGCTATACTTTTCCCAGACAGAACGAGGGCGCCTGCGGGCGCATGGGAATAGAAAGGCGCATCGGTGGAAACAGCTGCGATTATTTTGGCGGCGGGGGCCGGTACCCGCATGAAGTCGAAGAAGCCGAAGGTGGCCCACGAAGTGCTGGGCCGCCCGCTCGTGCGTTGGGCCGTGGAGGCGGCAAAGGACGCGGGGGCCGATCCGATCGTGACCGTGGTGGGCCACGGGCGCGAGCAGGTAATTCCGCTCGTGGAAGGCGACACGCAAGTGGCGGTGCAGACCTCCCAGCGCGGCACGGCCGACGCGGTGCTGGCGGCCAAGGACGCGCTTTCCGGCTTCGACGGCGCCGTGGTGGTGCTCTCCGGCGACTCGCCGCTCATCCGCCCCGAGACCATTCGCGAGATGTGCGCCCTGCGCGAGAAGCACGACGCCGCCGTGGTGGTGCTCACCATGGAGCTCACGAACCCCTTCGGCTACGGCCGCATCGTGCGCGACGGCACGGGCGAGGTGGAGCGCATCGTGGAGCAGAAGGACGCCACCGTGGAGGAAGCCGCCATCACCGAGTGCAACTCCGGCTTCTACTGCTTCGACGCGCAGGCGCTCTTCGAGGCGCTCGCCCAGGTGGGCTCCGACAACGCCCAGGGCGAGTTCTACCTCACCGACGTGCTGGCCATCGCCCGGGCGGCGGGGCGGCCGGTACTCGCCTACAAGACCGACGACGCCGAGCAGTGCCTCGGCGTGAACTCCCGCGGCCAGCTGGCCGAGGCCACGCGCGTCATGCAGCGGCGCATCAACGACGCCCACATGGCCGCCGGGGTCACGATGTGGGACCCGGCCTGCGCCTACATCGGCCCCGAGGTGACCATCGAGCCCGACGTGGAGCTGCTCCCGAACGTCATCCTCATGGGCGCCACCGCCATCGGGGAAGACAGCGTGATCGGCCCCAACACGCGCCTGACCGACACCCGCGTCGGCCGCGGCTGCACCGTGGACGAGACCGTGGCCACCCAAGCGCTCATCGACGACGGCGCCACCTGCGGCCCGCGGGCCTACCTGCGCCCGGCGGCCCACCTCTGCGAGGGGGCCAAGGCCGGCACCCACGTGGAGATCAAGAAGTCCACGGTGGGGAAGGGCTCGAAGGTGCCGCACCTCTCCTACATCGGCGACACCACCATCGGCGAGGGCGTGAACATCGGCGCCGGCTCCATCACCTGCAACTACGACGGCGCGAACAAGCACGCCACCGTCATCGAGGACGGCGTGTTCGTGGGCAGCGACACCATGCTGGTGGCCCCCGTGACCATCGGCGCCGGGGCGCTCGTGGGCGCCGGCTCCACCATCACCAAGGACGTCACTCCCGGGGCCCTCGCCCTGGGACGCGCCCGCCAGTCGGAGATCAAGGGCTGGGTGGCCGCCCATCCCATCGAGAAGAAGAAATAGCGCACCAGCGGATAAGGCCCTCGCCGCGAGGGCCTTATCCGTACTACAATAGCCCCAACGTCCGCAATGTCCAGAAGGGATGCCTCTCCATGACTGAGATGACCAAGCGCATGGCCGTGTTCTCCGGCTCCGTGAACCCGGAGCTGGCCGAGGAAATCGCGAAGAACCTGAACGTGAACCTCGGCAACATCAAGCACGAGAAGTTCGCCAACGGCGAGATCTACGCCCGCTATCAGGAATCCATCCGCGGGGCCGACGTGTTCCTCATCCAGTCGGTGTGCGCCAGCGAGAGCTTCGACGTGAACGACGCGCTCATGGAGCTGCTCATCATGGCCGACGCCGCCAAGCGGGCGAGCGCCCGGTCCATCTCGGCGGTCATCGCCCACTACGGCTACGCCCGCCAGGACCGCAAGGCCGCCCCGCGCGAGCCCATCACCGCCAAGCTCGTGGCCGACCTGCTCACCGTGTCCGGCATCGACAACATCATCACCGTGGATTTGCATCAGGATGCCATCCAGGGCTTCTTCGACATTCCCGTGAACCACATGACCGCCATGCCCATCTTCGTGGACTACTTCCGCAACAAGGGCCTCGATGCCGACCGCCTCTGCGTGGTGTCGCCGGACGTGGGCCGCGCCAAGGCCGCCAAGAAGTTCTCCGCGGCGCTGGGGTGCGACCTGGCCATCATGCACAAGGACCGCCCGAAGCACAACCAGGCGGAAATCACGTCACCGACAAGATCTGCATCCTGAACGACGACATGATCGACACGGCCGGGTCGCTCGTGGCCGCGGCCTCCACCTTGAAGGCCAAGGGGGCCGCCGAGGTGTACGCCTGCGCCACCCACGGCCTGTTCTCGGGCCCGGCCTACGAGCGCCTGGAGAACTCCTGCATCGAGGAAGTGGTGGTCACCAACGCCGTGCCCGTGCCGCTGGCCCGGCAGACCGGCAAGATCAAGGTGCTCTCCATCGCGCCGCTGTTCGCCCAGACCATCAATGTTGTGTACAACAACGGCTCTATTGGTAAATTGTTCGAATAATTCGAACAATTTACCCGACGCTGCGGCTCCGACAGGCACCTGGCCATGCACTTCAGCGCTTTCCTTCGCGGCACGAAGGCCGCTCAGCCGCGCTTCAGCACAATTCCAGGCACCTGTCGAACCCTCGCTGCTTTCAGCGCTACCTGTGTGACAAAAGATTTGAGAAAAAGTGGAAGAGAAGAAAACATTTTTAATCGTTGGCCTGGGGAATCCGGGCGGGGAATATGAGCATACGCGGCACAACGCCGGGTTCGAGGTGGTGGACGCGCTGGCCCGCGAGCTGGGGTGTCGCTACTGGAAGACCGAGGGCGGGGCGCTGACGGCCAAGGGGAAATGGCGCGGCGAGGAGGTGGTGCTCGCGAAGCCCCAGAGCTACATGAACACTTCGGGCGGCCCCGTGAAGACACTCATGAAGACCTACGGGGTGGCGCCCGAGCACCTCATCGTCGTCCACGACGAGCTGGACATCGACCCGGGCACCATCCGGGTGAAGTTCGGCGGGGGCCACGCGGGCCACAACGGGCTGCGCTCCATCTGCGACAAGCTGTGCACTCGCGACTGGCACCGGGTGCGCATCGGCATCGGCCGGCCGCCGGGGCGCAAGCCCGTGGTGGACTGGGTGCTGTCGCAGCCCAAGAAGAACGACTGGGACGACTTCGCCCAGGCCGTGGACCTGGGGGCCCAGGCCGTGCTGTACCTCATGGACAACGGGCTGGAGAAGACCCAGCAGAAGTACAACTAGCGAGCCGCCGTGACCATGCGTCTTTCCGAAAAAGGGCACGCCTGCGCCCTGTTCGCCATCGTGGTCGTCGCCTGCGCTTTGGGGTCGCTCTCGCAGACGGCCACGAACTCCATGCTCACGGGCATCTGCGCCGACTTCGCCATCGACGCGGCCACGGGCCAGTGGCTCACCACCATCTACATGCTCGTCATGGGCATCACGGTGCCGGCGGTCACCTACCTGTCCCGGCGCCTGTCGGCCAAGCGCCTCGTGTTTCTGGCCCTGGGGCTCTTCCTCGCGGGCTCGGTGGTCGACCTTGTGGCCCGCACGTTCCTCGTGCTCGTGCTGGGCCGGGTGCTGCAGGCCGTGGCCACGGGCATCACGCTGCCCCTCGTGCAGTCCGTCGCCATGACGCGGTTCCCCCGCGAACGCACCGGCACCACCATGGGCATCGCCGGCATCGCCATGGGCTTCGCGCCGAACATCGGCCCCATCATCGGCGGGGCCCTCGTGGATTCCTGGGGCTGGCGCAGCTTCTACCTGCTGCTCATCGGCGCGGTGGCGCTCCTGGTCGCGGCCTGTGCGCTGACCGTGCGCGAGGAGGGCGACGGGAGCCCGGGCGCCGTGCTCGACGGGCCGTCCCTGGCCCTGTCCACGCTGGGCTTCGGCGGCCTTCTGCTGGCGGCGTCCAATGCGGCGAACATGCCCCTGGCCAGCACGGCCGTCTGGTCGCCGGCGCTCGTGGGCGCCGCGTGCATCGCCGCGTTCCTGAGCCGGCAGAACCGCATTCCGCACCCGCTCATCTACCTCGGCGTGTTCCGCTCGCGCCATTACCGCGCGGCGTTTGTGGCCCAGAACTGCCTGTTCGCGTCGTTCATGGGCATCACGCTCACCGTGCCTTTGTTCGTGCAGGGCGTCTGCGGGCTGACCGCCTTCGACGCCGGCATCGTGTTCATTCCCGCCACGGTGATCGCGCTGTTCCTGAACCCGCTGGCGGGCCTGCTCACCGACCGGGTGGGGGCGCGGCCCGTCATCGTGGCCGGCGCGGCGCTGCTCACCGCGGGCGCCGCTTCCATGGCCTTCGTGGACGCCTCCACGCCGCTGTGGCTGCTCACGGCCATGCAGGGGGTGCGGGCCCTCGGGGTGAGCGCGCTCGTGGGGCCGCTGAACTCCTGGGGCCTGTCGGGGCTTCTGCCGGCGAACATGATGGACGGCAGCGCCTTTTTCGCCACGGTGCGCCAGGTGTGCGCCTCGCTGGGCACGGCCCTCATGATGCTGCTCGTGGTGGCGGTGCCGGCGGGAGCGCTGTCCCTCGGGGCCGACGGCGTCTCCGCGGCCGTGTGGGGCTACCGCGCCGCCTTCGCCCTGTCCGCCCTGCTGTCGGCCGCCGTGCTGGCCACGGCGTTGTGGAAGGTGCGCTAGGGTATAATGCCCTGCGAATAGAACGGCGGCGAAAGGTTCCCATGGCGTTTCTTCTCGGATGCGAAAAGGTGCGGGTGGAATTCCCCACGAAGACGGTGTTCGACGAGCTGTCCCTCGGCGTGGACGAGGGGGCCCGCATCGGCATCGTGGGCCGCAACGGCGACGGCAAGTCCACGCTCTTGGGCGTGCTGGCCGGTGCCGTGGAGGTGGACGACGGCCGGGTCATCCGCACGCGCGGCGTGTCGGTGGGCGTGCTCGGCCAGACCGACGACCTGCGCGACGAGGACACCGTGGAACGGGCCGTGGTGGGGGAGCGCCCGGAATACGAGTGGGCCGGCGACCCCCGCGTCCGCTCCATCATCGCCGGCCTGCTCGCCGACGTGGCCTGGGACGCCCCCGTGGGCACGCTCTCGGGCGGCCAGCGCCGCCGGGTCGATCTGGCCCGGCTGTTCATCGGCGACTGGGACGTGCTCATGCTGGACGAGCCCACCAACCACCTGGACGTGGCCGCCATCACCTGGCTCGCCGACCACCTGAAGACCCGCTGGCGCCCCGGGGCCGGGGCCCTGCTCGTGGTGACCCACGACCGCTGGTTCCTCGACGAGGTGTGCACGACCATGTGGGAGGTGCACGAGCGCCGGGTGTGGCCCTTCGAGGGCGGATTTTCCGCCTACATCATGCAGCGCGTGGAGCGCGACCGCCTGGAGGCGCTCGCCGAGCAGAAGCGCCAGAACGCCCTGCGTCGCGAGCTGGCGTGGCTCTCCCGCGGCGCCCGGGCGCGGGCCACCAAGCCCAAGTTCCACGTGGCAGCCGCACAGGCGCTCATCGCCGACGTGCCGCCTTTGCGCAACGAGCTGGAGCTGAAGCGCATGGCCATGGCTCGGCTCGGGAAGACCGTGGTGGAGCTGCAGGGGGCGTCCCTGCGCTTCGGCGACCGCGTCATCCTGGACGACGTGGACTGGATCATCGGGCCGGGCGACCGCTACGGCATCGTGGGGGGCAACGGCATCGGGAAGACCACGCTGCTGCGCATCATCCAGGGCCTGCAGCCCCTTGACCGGGGCCGGGTGAAGATCGGCCAGACCGTGCGCTTCGCCGTGCTGTCCCAGCATTTGGACGAGCTCACGAAGCTGGGGGACGACCGCGTGCGCCAGGTGATCTCCCGCTATTCCCGCCGCACCATGCTCGACGGCAAGGAGCAGACCCCGGGCCAGCTGTTGGAGCGCCTCGGCTTCACCAAGGACGACCAGAACGAGCCGGTGTGCGACCTGTCGGGCGGCCAGAAGCGGCGGCTGGCCCTCATGCTCATCCTGCTGGACGAGCCCAACGTGCTCATCCTGGACGAGCCCGGCAACGACCTGGACACCGACATGCTGGCCGCCGTGGAGAGCCTGCTCGACGGCTGGCCCGGCACGCTGCTGCTCGTCACCCACGACCGCTACCTCATGGAACGCGTCACCGACCACCAGTTCGCCCTGGTGGACGGCAAGGTGCGCCACTTGCCCCGCGGTGTGGAGGAGTACCTGGAACTGACCGCGGAAGCGGAGGCGAAGACGGGGGAGGCTGCCTCAGCGCCCCGTGCCGATGCCGAGAAGCCCGCTCAGAAAACGAACGCTTCATTGTCCGGCGGCGAGCAGCGCGAGCTGCGCAAGCTCATGGCCTCCAACGAGAAGAAGATGGAGACCTTGAAGGGCAAGATCGAGAAGAAGCAGCTGGAAATGGCCGAGGCCGACCCGTCCGATTACCTTGTCCTCACCGCCATGCAGGAGGAAATCGCCGACTTCGAGGCCCAAATAGAAGCCCTCGAACTCGAATGGTTCGACGCCGTCGAACGCCTTGGTGAATAACATGACCGCCTACCGCACCATTGCCGCGCCTGCCACGGCGGAGATCGTGGAGAAGAAGAGCCGCTTCATCGGGCAGATTGCGCCGGCGACCACCGAGGAGGAGGCCCAGGCCTTCATCGCCGAGGTGAAGGCGGCCCATCGCATGGCCCGGCACAACGTGTACGCCTACGTGCTGCGGGGCGGCCGCATTCGCTACACCGACGACGGCGAGCCGGCCAAGACCGCCGGCATGCCCACGCTGCAGGCCATCCAGCACGCGGGGCTGGAGGACGTGGCCGTGGTGGTGACCCGCTACTTCGGCGGTATCCTGCTCGGCACCGGCGGCCTCGTGCGCGCCTACACCGATGCCACTAAGGCGGCCATCGACGCCGCCCGCATCGTCGTGGTGTCCCGCTGCGTCGACATCATCGCGGAAGTGCCCTACAACCTCTACGAGCCCGCCTGCCGCCTGGCCGACGACGCTGGCGCCCGCGTCCAGGACACCGACTTCAGCGACACCGTGCTCATCACCTTCCGCATGCTCGACGGCACCCAGCCCCCCTTCCTCGAGAAGCTCACCGAGCTCACCCGCGGCCAAAGCGAGATCATCGCAACCGCCCCCTTCGACGCCGCGTTCTAGCCGAAAACTCCTTCGATTTTTTGCCAAAATCGCGAAAAACTCCTTAGGTTTTTTGCCAAAATCGCGAAAAACTCCTTTGGTTTTTTGCCAGGTATGGTAGGATTTCAGAAAAATGATTCATGAATTTCGCTGATCAAAGGTGGTTTTCCGTGTATCGTCGCATAATGGATAGTCTTAAGGAATGGAAGGAATCTCCGTTTCGATCTCCCCTTATCCTCTGCGGAGCAAGGCAGGTGGGCAAAACCTATGTGATGAAGCAGTTCGGCTCTCGGTATTTTGATCGATTCGCCTACATCGACCTCATGAAAGATGAGGCCAAGCGAGTATTCTCGGCGGGCTATGACCCGGCGAAGGTGCTTGAGAATATCGAGCTGTACACCAAGGTAAAAATAGAGGCGGGTAAGACTCTCGTCATCATTGACGAGATCCAAGAGGTTTCAGGGGCCCTCGCCCTCATGAAGGGGTTCAAGGAGGATTTCCCCGATATTGCTTTTATGGCGGCAGGGTCGTATTTGGGCACCGCCTATCATGCGGGGCAATCATTTCCTGTGGGCAAAGTGGAACTGCTCGACATGTATCCCATGTCATTTCTCGAATTCCTGATGGCTATGGGGGAGGAGGCGCTTGCGGGAAGGATCGAGCAACTCGATTTTGAGGCGCTGGTTCCTTTCAGTGAGCGTTTGAATCGCCTGGTAAGAAAGTACTACTATGTGGGTGGTATGCCAGAGGCAGTGCTTCGGTTCAGGGATGGCGGGGAAGATTATCGCGCTGCGCGGCGGGTGCAGAGATTGCTTTTGGCTGAATACGACAGGGACTTCTCGAAGCATATCAAGAACGAGCGGGAGCTGGAGCGCGTGAGACTGGCCTTCTCGTCGATCCCCGCGCATCTTGGCCGGGAAAACCACAAGTTCATTTTCGGCCACATAGCCAAGGGCGCCCGTTCACGGGATTACGAGACGGCCATACAGTGGATTGTCAATTCCGGTTTGGCGACTCGCGTCTACCGGGTGGATAAACTCGCCGCACCTCTTGCCTTTTATCGGGACTTGTCGGCCTTCAAGCTGTATTTGCCCGATGTCGGCTTGCTCGGCTGCGCTATGGAAATCGAACCCAAGGATGTCATCTTGTCCGACAGGGGTCTTGCGGAGTACAAAGGGGCCATGACAGAGCAGTACGCCTGCCAGCAATTAGTGGTCGCCGGCTGCACTCCCTATTATTGGAGCGCTTCGACGGGCACCGGCGAAGTTGACTTTGTCGTTAAACACCAGTCGGAAGCCGCGCCTCTGGAAGTGAAGGCTGCGGAAAACTTGCAGGCGAAGAGCCTGCGCATGGTGTGTGAGCGCACAGGGCTGCACGGCTTCCGCTCTTCCATGGCTGGTTATCGCGAACAGGATTGGATGACTAACCTCCCGCTCTGGGCTTTGGAAGCGTACTTCAGGGAAGATGATGGGATGGACGAACGGCTCTGTTAAGCTGGACCTGTCGGGTGCGACAACGAAGGCGTCGCGCTGGTGTCTGTGAAGTTCCGCTGATACGATCGGCTTGCTTTCCCGGAGGCGAACGAAAAAGCTTGCGTTCACGTTTGCGTTCGTGTTTCGAACGTGACATGACGCCGACCGCTGATCGCTTCAGGTGAGTCTGGGCTATAATGGCGCGGAAACGTTGAAAGGATGTGCATGTACGGATTGAAGACGGAGAGCGCCTTCGATGCCTCTCATTTTCTGACCGATTACCATGGGAAGTGCGAGAACCTGCACGGGCACCGGTGGCGCGTGGTGGCCTATCTTGAAGTGGAGGAGTTGCAGAAGGAAGGCACCTGCAAGGACATGGTGGTGGACTTCGGCGACTTCAAGCGCGAGCTGCGCGCGCTGACCGAGCGGCTCGACCACCACTTCATCATCGAGGAGGGCTCGCTTGCCCCCGACACCCTGGCGTGCCTGGAACGTGAGGGCTTCGCCCTGTTCACGGTACCCTTCCGCACCACGGCCGAGAACCTGGCGAAGTGGTTCTTCGACGCCCTGGCCGAGCGCGGGCTGCCCGTGGCCCAGGTGGACGTCTACGAGACGCCGAACAACTGCGCCTACTACCGCAAGGACGCGTAAACCATGGTGCCCGAAGAAGAGAACGACGGCCTGCTGGACGCCGAGCGCCATCAGGCGCGGCACACCATCGCGCCCCGGGCGCAGCTGTTCCCCGTGGCCGAGAAGTTCGTGTCTGTGAACGGGGAGGGGCTGGCGGCCGGCCGGCCCGCGGCGTTCATCCGGTTCGCCGGGTGCAACATGTGGTGCACCTACTGCGACACGCGCTGGGCGAACCATCCGCTCGTGGAAGTGGAGGGGTGGTCCGTGCCCGAGCTGGTGCGGTGGGTGGCCGAGGCCGGCGTGTCCTGCGTGACGCTCACGGGCGGCGAGCCGCTGCTGCAGCCCTACCTGCCCGATTTGGTGCAGACGCTGCTGGCCGTGGACGACCCACGGCCTTTGCGCGTGGAGATCGAGACCAACGGCTCCCGCGACCTGGCCCCCATGGCCCACTTGCGCGAGGCCTGCGCCGAGGTCGGGCTTCCCGGGGAGCTCGTGTTCACCGTGGACTGGAAGACGCCCACGGCCGGCGAGGCGGTGTCCGCCGCCATGATGCGCGAGAACTACGATCTGTTGCGCGAGGGCGACGCGGTGAAGTTCGTCGTGGGCAGCGAGGACGACCTGGCCTTCGCCGAGCGCTGCGCCGACGAGGCGGGGCTGTGGGACCGCTGTCAGGTGCTGCTGAGCCCGGTATGGGGCAACATCGAGCCCGCGGCCATCGTGGACTATATGCTGGCCCACGGCCTGGACCGCGCCCGCCTGCAACTGCAAATGCACAAGATCATCTGGCCCGAGGCCGCGAGGGGAGTGTAGGCCCCGCCGGGACGCCTTACCGGGTAAGCTGTCCCATTTTGTTCGGAACGTGGGGCAGCTTACCCGGCAGGGCGTCCCACATGTCGGAAAGAAGAACCATGACTGCAACAGAAAAGGCCCTGGTGCTGTGCTCGGGGGGCGTGGACTCCACCACGCTGTTGGCCCGGGCGGTGGCGCGGTACGGGGCGGAGAACGTGTACGCGCTGTCCATTGCTTACGGGCAGCGGCATATTCGCGAGATCGAGGCGGCGCGGGCGGTGGCGGCCCACTATGGCGTGGAGCAGCGTTTCCTCGATTTGGGCGCCATCTTCGCCGACAGCGCCTGCTCGCTTCTGGCCGCGTCGGACGCGCCCGTGCCCGCGGGCACCTACGCCGACCAGCAGGCCGGGGAGGCGGGCCCGGTGAGCACCTACGTGCCCTTCCGCAACGGGTTGTTCCTGTCGGCGGCGGCCTCCATGGCGCTGTCGCTGGAATGCTCGGTGGTGCTCTACGGCGCCCACGCCGACGACTGGGCCGGCGCCGCCTACCCCGACTGCTCGCCGGAGTTCGTGGCCGCCATGGCCCGCGCCATCGCCGAGGGCACCGGCGGCGAGCTGCGCCTGGACGCCCCCTTCGTGCACTGCTCAAAGGCCGACATCGTGCGCGAGGGGCTGGCCCTGGCCGTGCCCTACGAGCTTACCTGGTCCTGCTACGAGGGTGGCGATGCGCCCTGCGGCCAGTGCGCCACCTGCCTCGACCGAGCCCGTGCCTTCGCCGCCAACGGCGCGGAAGACCCGGCTTTGAAGGAATAGCAACAGCAAATCTCAGCAAGAGTTGAGCGTAGAGGAAACGGTGGGTGCTCTGACCGAGCGAGTTCCGCAACGACTGAAACAGCCCAGTGGGCTGTTTCACAAAGCGAGGACTGTCTGAGCGAATCAGAGTATCCAGCGGTTCCGACCCCGGCAGAGTCACAGCAGGAAAGGAACATGCGAGATGAAACCCCTGGAAATGGCCGAAGCCCTCTTCGGCAACGAGCATCATGATGCCGCGACCCCCGATGCGACCCCCGACGCGCCGCCCGTCGAAGGCTCGGTGGACGGCACCGCCATGGCCGCCGTGGCCTCATTGCTGCAGCGGGACACCGCCGGGCGCGACGAGGCCGAGACGCGCGAGGGCGGCGTTACGCACCTGGGCAGCCAGGGCACCCAGTATCCCACCGACTACGACCCCTCGGTGCTGGAGACCTTCGAGAACAAGCACCCGGGAAACGACTACTTCGTGAAGTTCAACTGCCCTGAGTTCACGAGCCTGTGCCCCATCACCGGCCAGCCGGACTTCGCCACCATCTACATTTCCTACGTGCCCGATGTGCGCATGGTGGAGAGCAAGTCGCTCAAGCTGTACCTGTTCAGCTTCCGCAACCACGGCGACTTCCACGAGGACTGCATGAACATCATCATGAAGGACCTCATCGCGCTCATGGATCCGAAGTACATCGAGGTCTGGGGCAAGTTCACCCCGCGCGGTGGCATCTCCATCGACCCATACTGCAACTACGGCAAGCCCGGCACGCCCTGGGAGAAGGTGGCCTGGGACCGCCTCACCCACCACGACATGTACCCGGAGAAGGTGGACAATCGGTAAAACGGCCCGGCGGCGGTGACAGGGCGGGCCGTTTGTGCGAAAATGGCTCCTGAAAAACAAGGACATTTGCACGTAAGGTAACCGCGTATCATGACAGCGCAATTCAGCATCCGGGAGGCCGACCCCGCCGTCGTTGCACGCCTCCAGCACGATTTGGGCCTGCCCCGCTTCATCGCGGCCACGCTGGTGGGCCGGGGCATCACCACCGTCCGCGCGGCGAAGCGCTTCCTGGCGCCGTCGCTCGACCGCGACTGGCAGAACCCCTACGACATCCCGGGCCTGGCCGAGGTGGCCGATGGCCTTATGGCCGCCATCGAGGCCAAGAAGCGCATCGTGGTGTTCGGCGACTTCGACTTGGACGGCATTTCCGCCACCACGGTGCTCACCCGGGGCCTGCGGGCGCTGGGCGCCTGCGCCTTCCCCTTCATCCCGCGGCGCTTCGAGGAGGGCTACGGCATCACGGCCGCCGCCTTCGCCCGCGCCCGGGAGCTGGCCCCCGACGTCATCGTCACCGTGGACTGCGGCATCGCCTGCAAGCACGAGGTGGCCGAGATCGTGAAGGCGGGCATCGAGGTGTACATCACCGACCACCACGAGGCCGCCGACCTGGTGCCCGAGAACGTGTGCGTGGCCGACCCGAAGATGCACGAGGGCTGTCCGAGCGCCATTCTGGCCGGCGTGGGCGTGGCCCTGAAGCTCGTGCAGATGCTCGGGAGCCGCATGGGCTTCCCGCACCTGTGGCGCAGCTACACCGACTTCGCCACCTTGGGCACCGTGGCCGACCTCATGCCCATGCGCGGCGAGAACCGGGCGCTCGTGGCCGACGGGCTTGCCCGCATGAACGAGAACCCGCGCCCCTGCATCGCGGCGCTCCTGGCCACCACGGGCCAGGCGGGCAAGCCCATGAGCGCCACCAACCTGTCGTTCTCCCTCATCCCGCGCCTGAACGCCGCGGGCCGCATGGGCAACGCCGATCTGGCCCTCGACCTTCTGATGTGCGACAACTACGCCGAGTGCTGCACTATGGCCGAGCGTTTGGAAGAGGTGAACAACCAGCGCCGCGCCATCGAGGCGGAGCTGTCCGACATCGCGAAGGCCCAGGCCGAGGAGACCTACCGGGGCCAGCGGGCGCTCGTGGTGGCCGGCGAGGGCTGGCACGAGGGCGTGAAGGGCATCGTGGCCTCGCGGCTCGTGAACGCCTACGGGGTGCCGTCGCTCCTGTTCACCGTGGACGGCGACGAGGCCCGGGGCTCGGGCCGCTCCGTCGGCAACGTGAACCTGTTCGAGGCCGTGGAGTCGCTCTCGCACCTCACCACCCGCTTCGGCGGCCACGGGGCGGCCGTGGGCGTGACCATCCCCACGAAGAACCTACGGAAGTTCGCCAAGGGGCTGGACGCCTACATGCAGAAGCTCCCCGAGGCGGCCTTCCATCCGCTCACCACCGTGGACGCCGTGGTGGGCCTGGGCGAGCTGACGCTGGAAACCGTGGCGCTCGTGGACAAGCTCGCCCCCTTCGGCCAGGAGAACCCCCAGCCGGTCTACCTCGCCCAGGGCGTCACGCTGGTGAACACCCGGGCCGTGGGCCAGACCAAGGACCACTTCGCCTGCACCCTCACCAACGGGCGGGCCAGCGTGGCCGGCATCATGTTCCACTGCCCGGCCATCGACGCGCTGCTGGTGAACGACGCCGTGGTGGACGCCGCCTTCACCGTGCAGATCGACGAGTGGCGCGGCCGCCATTCCGTGAAGGCCATGCTGGAGGCCATCGCCCCGGCCCGCACCTGCTGTGCCCTGGAGGCCTGCCTGGACCCCGACGCCCTGTCGTTCTTCGCCGACAAGTTCGCGGAAACCGACGAGGCCCTGTGCGCCGGCGCCCTGGACGACGCCGATACCCCCACCGGCGAGCCCGACCTGGCTGAGCGCCGCGCCCGGTGGGAGGCCGTGGCGCAGCGCGATCCGGCGGGCTTGGAAGAGGCCGTCATCGCCGCCATCATCGGGGACGCGCCCCTGCACCCGGCCCAGCGCCAGATCCTGGACGCGCTCGCCGCCGGGCGCTCCACCTTCGCCGTCATGGCCACAGGCCGCGGCAAGTCGCTGTGCTTCCAGGTGCACGCCGCCGTCCGGGCCCTTGCGGCCCGGGACGCGAGCCTGTTCATCTACCCCTTGCGGGCCCTCATCGCCGACCAGGTGTTCCACCTGCGGGCGAGCCTGGAGCGTTTCGGCATCGCCAGCGCCGTCATCACCGGCGAGTCCACCCCCGAGGAGCGGGCCCGGGTGTACGCGGGGCTGGCCGACGGCTCCCTCGACATCGTGCTCACCACGCCGGAGTACCTCATGTTCCACACCGACGAGCTGGCCGCCTCCGGGCGCATCCGGTTCGTGGTGGTGGACGAGGCGCACCACATCGGCCAGGCCAAGGCCGGCCAGCGCGTGGCCTACACTCAGCTCGGCCACGCGCTCGCGCGGCTGGGGGCACCCACGGTGCTGGCGGTGACGGCCACGGCCGACGATGCGGTGGCCGACGACATCGGGGCGGTGCTGCCCGTGGGCGAGTCGGTCATCGACGAGACGGCCCGGGACAACCTCTACGTGGACGACCAGCGCAACATCGCCCACCGCGACGACTACCTGGCGAGCCTCGTGGCCCGGGGCGAGAAGACCGTCATCTACGTGAACTCCCGCGAGCATTCCGTGGCCCTGGCGCGGCTTCTGCGTCGGCGCGTGCCCCAGCTCGCCTGCATGATCGGCTTCTACAACGCGGGCCTGTCCCGGGCCGAGCGCAAGCGGGTGGAGGAGCTCTTCCGCCACGACGACTTGAAGGTGCTCGTGGCCACCTCGGCCTTCGGGGAAGGGGTGGACATCCCCAACATCCGCCACGTGGTGCTGTACCATTTGCCCTTCAGCGACATCGAGTTCAACCAGATGAGCGGCCGAGCCGGCCGCGACGGGAAGCCGGCATGGATCCACCTGCTCTACGGGCGGGGGGACGCGGCCTTAAACGAGCGCATTCTGGCCGAGGCCACCCCCGACCACGACGTGATGGCCCAGGTGTACCGCCGTTTGCGCAGCCTCCAGCGGGAGCACGGCGCCGACTACTTCTGCGTGGGCGACGCCGACCTGGCCCAGGCCGCGTCGGACTGCCTCTGCGCCGTGAGCCCCACGGCCGCCGCCTGCGGGCTGGCGGTCTTCCGGGAGCTCGGGCTCATCGAGACTCGCACGGTGTACGAGGCGGGGCGGCCCGCCCTGTGGGTGCGGGTGCGGGAAGGGGCCGACCGGGTGGAACTGACCGACTCGGTGCGCTACCGCGAGGGCATCGACGAGCGCACGGGCTTCGGGGGCTTCTGCCACTGGGCCCTCGGCTGCGACGCCCAGGGGCTGACCGTGCGGCTGTCGCACCCCATCGTGCCGAAGCGGCGCGGCGGGCAGCAGGGGAGATAACAGGGAGAATGACCGGGCGGCGTCCATGCCGCCCTGCCGAAGAAGGGAGGCGCCCGTGAGCGCCGAGAGAGAAGACATCAACGCGTGTACGGCCCCGGCCGCCGCAGACGGCGCGGCCACCAAGCAGACCGTGGACGCGCTTTTGGGGAAGCCCGACCCCACGGGACAGTCGGCGGCCTCGGCCGCGAGCACCCCGGAGGACCGCTTCGCCGAGCTGCAGCGGCTCACCGGGGCCTACATGGACGAGGCCGAGGAGGCCATGCTCGCCCGGGCCTTCGCCTTCGCCCGCGACGCTCACGCGGGCCAGTGCCGCAAGTCCGGCGAGCCCTTCATCATCCACCCCATCGAGGTGGGTATCATCCTGGCCGATCTGCGCATGGACGCCGAGACCATCGCCGCGGCGCTGCTCCATGACACCGTGGAGGACACCAAGGTGACCGCCGAGGAGGTGGAGGAGACCTTCAACCCCCAGGTGCGGGCCCTCGTGGAGGGAGTCACGAAGATCACCCGCATCGAGGTGGAGAGCCTCACCGACGAGCAGGCGGCCACCATCCGCAAGATGTTCGTGGCCATGTCCAAGGACATCCGCGTCATCGTCATCAAGCTGGCCGACCGCCTGCACAACATGCGCACGCTCGCGGCCCTGCGGGAGGACCGCCGCATCTTCAAGTCCCGCGAGACCTTAGAGATCTACGCCCCCATCGCCCACCGCCTCGGCATCAACTCCATCAAGTGGGAGCTGGAGGATTTGTCGTTCTTCTACCTGGAGCCCAACAAGTACAAGCAGGTGTCCCGCATGGTTACCGAGTCCCGGGCCGACCGCGAGAAATACCTGTCCGACGTCATCGACGTGCTCCACGAGGAGATGGGCAAGCTCGGCATCACCGCCCAGATCATGGGCCGGCCGAAGCATCTGTACTCCATCTACCAGAAGATGACGAAGAAGGGCAAGGGCTTCTCGGAGATCTACGACCTCATCGCCGTGCGCATCATCACGAGCTCGGTGAAGGACTGCTACTCGGCCCTGGGCGCGGTGCACACCATCTGGCACCCCATGCCGGGCCGCTTCAAAGACTACATCGCCATGCCGAAGTTCAACATGTACCAGTCGCTGCACACGACGGTCATGGGCCCGGCGGGGCGCCCGCTCGAAGTGCAGATCCGCACCGAGGAGATGCACCGCAACTCGGAGTACGGCGTGGCGGCCCACTGGCGCTACAAGGAGACCGGCGGCTCGCGCCCCGGCGGCAAGGACACCCTGGACGCCCAGCTGGCCTGGCTGCGCCAGATGGTGGACTGGCAGGACGAGACCGAGGACTCCCGCGAGTTTTTGAAGTCGCTGAAGATGGACCTGGACAACACCGAGGTTTTCGTGTTCACGCCCCAGGGCGAGGTCATCTCGCTGCGGGCCGGGTCCACCCCCATCGACTTCGCCTACGCCATCCACACCGAGGTGGGCAACCATTGCGTGGGGGCGAAGGTGAACGGCTCCATCGTGCCTCTGTCCTACAAGCTCCAGGTGGGCGACCGCGTGGAGATCCTCACCCAGAAGAGCGCCGGGCCCTCCCGCGACTGGCTGAACTTGGTGAAGACGCCGAGCGCCCGGTCGAAGATTCGGTCCTACTTCTCGAAGGTGACCCGCTCCGACGATCTGCAGATGGGCCGCGACATGCTGGCCCGGGAGATGCGCAAACCCGGGCTGGGCATCTCCAACGCCCAGTCGCTGCGGGCGCTGAAGCTGGTGGCCGAGGCCATGGGCTTCAAGGATCCCGACGACATGTTCGTGCAGGTGGGCGCCGGCAAGGAGCGGGCCCAGCACGTGGCCAACCGTCTGCTGAAGATTCTGGTGGACAAGGGCAACGAGGAGGCGGGCAAGCCCAACGTGGGGGCTTCGGCCTCGTCCACGGGCATCATGCCCCCCATGCTCACCAGCGTGAAGCGGCCGAAGAAGCACGAGACCCACACCTCCCAGGGCATTGTGGTGAAGGGCGTGGACGACGTGCTCGTGCGCCTGTCTCGCTGCTGCAACCCCGTGCCCGGCGACGACATCCTGGGCTTCGTGACCCGCGGCCGCGGCGTGTCGGTGCACCGGGCCGACTGCCCCAACGCGCTGGACCTGAAGCGCCACCCCGAGCGCATCATCGACGTGGAATGGGAGGGCAGCCCCTCGGCCGCCGCCACCTACCAGGTGGAAATCTACGTGGAGGCGCTCGACCGCATGAGCCTGCTTCTGGACGTGACCCGCGTCATCTCCGAGATGGGGGCCAACGTGCTCTCCTGCAACACCACCACCCACCGCGACGGCATGGTGGAGATGCGCTTTCTGTTCCAGATCAGCGACCTGGCGGTTATCGAACGCATGACAAAGCGCCTCACCGACGTGGACGGCGTCTTCGATGCCCATAGAATGATGCCCCAAGGGGCCAGCAAGAAAGGATAGGCAATGGCAACGGACTTGTATGAGGTGAGCGGGCTTTGCGTTGATGTGAAGTACCTGGTCATGGGCTTTCTTGCCAACAACGTGTACATCGTCTCCGATGGCGAGGGCACCATGGTGGTGGATCCCACCTGCAATGCCGAGAAGATTGTGGCGGCCCTGGGCGGCGCGAAATTGGACGCCATCGTGCTCACCCACGGCCACTCCGATCACGTGGGCGCCGCGGCGGCGCTGCGGGAACTCACCGGGGCCGAGGTGATCGCCGGTGCCATCGAGGTGCCCCGCATTCAGGAGCCCGCGGCCAGCGTCATCGACGACGACCCCACTCCCTGCCCGGTGGACCGTGCCGTGAAGCAGGGCGACATCGTGGAGGTGGGGAAGATGAAGTGGAAGGTCATCGAGACCCCCGGTCACACCGAGGGCTCCATCTGCCTGTTCGACATCCCGCAGTTCGGAAACCACCCCCACGGGCTGCCGGTGCTCATTTCCGGCGACACCCTGTTCGCCGGCACCATCGGCCGCACCGACTTCGAAGGGGGCTCCATGGCCGACATGCGCGCCTCTTTGAAGAAGCTCGCGGCCCTGCCCGACGACACCGCCGTGCTGCCCGGCCACAACGACCTCACCACCATCG
>CANPHS010000014.1 GCA_947573925.1 uncultured Enterorhabdus sp.
GACACGTTCCGCGCGATAGTGTAGAGGTAGGCCAGCGGTTTGCCGCGCCGCTCGTACAACGCCCCCGAGCGCGCAAGCCGCAGGAACACCTCCTGAGTCGCGTCCTGCGCGTCGTCCCACGACGACAGCCGCCGCCGACAGTAGCGCAACACGTCATCGTAGTGCGCCGCCGCAAATTCCGCCGCCAACGCCGCCGCCCACTCAGCTTTCTCCTCTTCCACGCCGTTGCTCACCTCCTGCCTCGTTTAACGCGCACCCTACCCCTTATGTGCGCGAAATCCCGAGAATTACAAAAGTGAAATGAACCAGGTGCCCTTCGCCGCTGCCGCAAATGCGCGGTTTGAACGGGCAGACCAGCGTTTTGGGGCAGAAATCCTCCGGCAACACCCCTCAAATCCGGGCTTATTGCCTGAAAATCACGATATGCCCCGTCACATCGTGATTTTCAGGCAATAACAACACCAAAAGCGCCCTATTCAACGCTGCTGATGTCCCAAAACGTCGATACGCCCCGTCACATCGGCGTTTTGGGGCAATGGAGGCGCAGGGAGTGCCTTTTCGATGTCGTCCGTGCCCCAAAATGTCAGTACGTTCTGTCACATCGACGTTTTCCGTCAATGAGAGCGGAGGCGACACCTCTCAACGCAAAGAAGGCCGCCGTTGAGGCGACCTTCCAGGTGACGCAACTTTCCCGAGACAGCTTCCCCGGGCCGATGCCACTTCCCCGGACAACTTCCCAGGGCGATGGCTCTTCCCTACCGCTCCTCGATGGGGACGTAGGGCTTGGTGCCGCGGACGGTGTTCTTGTAGGCGGGGCGGATGATGCGCTTGCCGGCGGCGATTTCCTCGAAGCGGTGGGCCGCCCAGCCGGCCATGCGGGCGCAGGCGAACAGCGGCGTGAACAGGTCTTCCGGAATGCCCATCATGGCGTAGATGAAGCCGGAGTACATGTCCACGTTCGCGCAGAGCGCCTTGGTGGAGCCCTTCTCGCGGGCGAACACTTCCGGGGTCAGCCGCTCGATGGACTTCAGCAGGTTCAGCTCGGCCTCGTATTCCGTGCCCGCGGCCAGCTGTTCGGCGAAGCGCTTGCCGATAATGGCGCGGGGGTCGGACAGCGTGTACACCGCGTGCCCCATGCCGTAGACGAGCCCCGTGCCGTCGTAGGCCTGCTTGTTCACGATTTTCGCCAGGTAGGCGGCCACTTCGTCGTCGTCTTCCCAGTTGCGCACGTTCTCCTTGATTTCCGCCTGCATGGCACGCACCTGGTGGTTGGCGCCGCCGTGGCGGTGGCCCTTCAGCGACCCGAAGGCCGCGGCGTAGGTGGCGTAGGGGTCGGTGTCGGACGACGACAGCACGCGCGTGGTGAACGTGGAGTTGTTGCCGCCGCCGTGCTCGGCGTGCAGGCTCAGCATGATGTCGAGCATGCGGGCCTCCTGGGCCGTGAACTCGCGGTCGGGCCGCAGCATGGAGAGGATAGTCTCGGCCGTGGACTGGCCGGGGATGAACCGGTGCATGATCATGGAGCCGTGGTTGAAGGCGGCCTGCTTGGCGTAGTAGGCCAGCACCATGATGCGCGGCAGGCGGCTGATCAGCGACAGCGCCGTGTGAATCTCATGCTCGGGGGAGCGGTCCTCGGCGCAGGGATCGGCGGCGTAGAGGCGCAGGATGGAGCGGGCCATCATGTTCATGATGTCCGGGGACGTGTCGGCCATGAGCACCGAGGCGGTGAAGCCGTCGGGCAGCTCGCGCTGGGAGTCGATGACCTCCACGAAGCGGTCCAGGCGCTCGCTCGTGGGCAGCTCGCCCATGAGCAGCAGGTACGCCACTTCCTCGTAGGCGAAGCGGCGGCTCGGGTCCAAATCGCCCAAGAGGTCGTAGATGTCGTAGCCGCGCAGGCGCAGGGAACCCTCCGCGGGCACACGTTCGCCGTCGGAGATCACGTAGCCGTGCACGTTGGACACGTTGGTCATGCCCGCCAGTACGCCGGTGCCGTCGGCGTTGCGCAGGCCGCGCTTCACGTCGTAGGTTCGGTAGTGCTCCGGATCAATGGAGTTCACCTGGTAGAAGTTCTCGTACAGGTGCACGCGGCGGGCCTCGTCCGCGCTGATCTCGATGGGCTCGGCGCCGTCGATGTCGGCGCGGTTGTCCACGCGGATGACGGCCTCGTCGATTTCCATGGCCATGGGCCTCTCCTCTCCCGAAGGCCGCGCCAGGCGGCCGCAGTGTATCGGCCCATTGTACCGTGCACGAAGGCGGCGACGCGCCGTCAGTAGGGGGCGACCGCCGCCCGCACGGCGAACGGTGCGGAAGGAGCCGGGGAAGTGGGCCGGCGAACGACGCATTCCGAAAAAGTTGAAAATTGTCGTTGACAAGCCCCGGAGGTCATGGTTAAATAATCGTTGCTGTTCGGAAGTGCGCCGTTACCTCAGCTGGATAGAGGGACTGACTACGAATCAGTACGTCGGGGGTTCGAATCCCTCACGGCGCACCACTTTTAGCAGTTCAACCGCTTCACGCGGTTATTTTTTTCTATAGGCCGGATTGAAAGGAACGTACTTGAAGGTTCGAAAATCGAAACCTCACAGTATGTAAGCTTCCGGCTTCTTCCTCCGCGGCGGTAGTCGGAAGAGACGACTGTCGCACGGAGGAACATCTATGCTCTATCTGTCCCAAATGATCGGGGAACCCGTCGTCGATGCGACGGGCGAGCGCCTCGGCACCATTTCCGACCTGGCCATTTCCACGGGCGAGGTCTTCCCGCGCATTACGAGCCTGGCCTTCCAGGGCCCCGGCCGCGTACCGTTCATGATCTCGTGGCGCAAGTACGTCGACACCTTCGACGACGACGGTATCGTGCTGTCGGTGGACGCCCACGACATCCGGTTCAGCTACCTGCAGCCCGACGAGGTGCTGCTGGCCCGCGACCTCATGGACCGGCAGATCGTGGACACCCAGGGCATGAAGGTGGTGCGGGTAAACGACCTGAAGCTGTCCCAATCGGGCACCCAGCTGCGCCTGCTCGGCGCCGAGGTGGGCGTGCGCGGCATCCTGCGCGGGCTGCACCCCGTACTGGAACGCGCGGTGGTCTCGGCGGCGAAGCTCTTCCACAAGAAGGTGGACGAGCAGCTGATCGCGTGGAACTACATGGACCTGCTCGACCGCGACCTCTCGGAAGTGCAGCTGTCGGTGACCCACCGCCGCCTGGACGAGCTGCACCCCGCCGACGTGGCCGACATCCTGGAGCAGCTGGACCCCCAGCAGCGGGCGAGCGTGTTCGAGCATCTGGACGACGCCCGGGCCACCGAGGCCATCTCCGAGATGGAGGACGAGTACCAGGCCGAGTTCATCGACGATCTGCCCGACGCCAAGGCCGCCGAGCTCATCGGGAACATGGACCCGGACGACGCTGCCGACATCGTGCGCGACCTTCCCTACGAGAAGGCCGAGACGCTCTTGCGCCTCATGGGCGTGGAAGATGCCGCGGAAATCCGCCGGCTGCTCGGCTACAAGGACGGCACCGCCGGCGGCATGATGACCACCCAGTTCGTGGCCGTGCCGAAGACGGCCACCGTGGGCGACACCATCGAGGTGCTGCGGGCACTGCCCGATGACCATCCCACGGTGCACTACGTGTACGTCACCGACGAGTACGGCAAGCTGCTCGGCGTGAACTCCCTGCGCACCCTGGTGCTGTTCAACGCCGACCGGCTCATGGGCGACATCATGTTCGACGACATCATCAGCTGCTTGCCCTCCGAGGAAGAGGAGGACGTGGCGGCGGACATCTTCAAGTACGACATCCCCGCCATGCCCGTGGTGGACGAGCACGGCACCCTGCTCGGCATCGTGACCACCGACGACGCCTGGGACGCCATCGAGGACGACGTGGCCGGCGACAAGACGCGCACCAACGCCCTGTCCATCGCCGGCACCGTGGTGGCGGTGCTGCTGGGCCTGTTCCTGTACTCGCTCATCCTGCTGCAGCTGGCCGGCTCGCTGCACATCGGCGGCCTGCACTACTAGGCGAGCGGGGTGACTGCCATGAACGCGAAGAGAACCGTGCGGCCCGACGCCGAGCAGCAGATGCGGAACCGCGCCGCCGCGGAGCTGGCGGAATCTGGCGTGCCTGCGGGCGAGCAGCCGGGCCCCGGCGCCGCGAAGAAGCCCAGCAAGTTGCTGCTGGTACTGGCGGCCATGGGGCCGGGCATCATCACGGCCATGGCCGGCAACGACGCCGGCGGCATCTCCACCTACTCCACGGCCGGCGCCAACTTCGGCTTCGGCACACTGTGGGTCATCCCCATCATGTGCGTGCTGCTCATTGTGGTGGAGACCACGGCCGGGCGCATGGGCGCGGTCACGGGCAAAGGGTTCGCGGCGCTCATCCGCGAGCGCTTCGGCATCCGGCTCGCGGCCTTCGCCATGCTGGCCCTGCTCGTGGGCAACGTGGCCACCACGTTCTCGGAGTTCGCCGGCATTGCCTCGGGCATGGAGATGTTCGGCGTGTCGAAGTACATCTCGGTGCCCGTGGCGGCCCTGGCCGTGTGGCTCTTGGTGGTGGGCGGCTCCTACAAGCGGGTGCAGAACGTGTTTCTGGCCCTGTCGCTGGTGTTCGTCACCTACATCGTGGCGGCGTTCCTCGCGAGCCCTGACTGGGGCCAGGCGGCCCGGGACACCGTCGTGCCCACCTTCGTGGGGGATGTGAATTTCATTTCCCTGGTCATCGCCATGATCGGCACCACTATCGCCCCCTGGATGATGTTCTTCTCCCAGAGCAACGTGGTGGAGAAGGGCCTCACCACCAAGGACCTGTTCTCCCAGCGGGTCGACGCGGTGTCCGGTACCATCGCCGCCTGCATCGTGGCCTGGTTCATCATCGTGACCACGGGCGCGGTGCTCTTCCCCGCCGGCATTTCCATCGATTCCGCCGCCGACGCCGCCGCGGCCCTGGCCCCCTTCGCCGGGCCCTATGCGGAAGCGCTCTTCGCCGTGGGGCTCATCGCCGCGTCGTTCCTGGCCGCCTGTGTGCTGCCGCTGACCACGGCCTTCGTCATCTGCGAGGCCTTCGGCTGGGAGGCGGGCGTGTCCTTCAAGTGGCGCGAGGCCCCCACGTTCAAGTCCATCTTCACCTTCGTCATTGCGTTCTCGGCCGTGGTGGTGCTGCTGCCCGACGTGAACCTGCTGACCATGATGCTGACGGCCCAGTTCGTCAACGGCGTCATTTTGCCCATCCTGCTGGCGTTCATGGCCATCATCTCCGCCGACAAGCGCATCATGGGCGAGTACCGCTCGCGCCGCCTGTCGAAGGTGCTTCTGTGGGCCACCGTCGGCGTGGTGGCCGCCCTCACGGTAGTGCTCCTCGTGATGCAGGTGCTCGGGCTGGCGTAGACGGCGAGGCGGCCGGACCCGAGGCCAGCTGGAGCCGGCCACTTGCCCTGGCGCCGCCTCACTCGCCGGCGTATTTTGCCTGGGGTTTCTTACGGAGCGGCAACGTATGCGAATCGGTGCGCTCATCGTTTGGTACATCCCTTGTATTAGTGGGCTGCCCATCGCATACTGCAAGTGTCGGAAGCAAACAAGACCGCTTCCGGCACACCTACAGGTGACGCAACGCCGGCGTTTACGTCGGTCGTAGGCGTCAGCGGTGCGCAAGCTGCAGACCTGCGGGTGTCGATACGTAAGGAGGCTGCAGTGCAACTCAAAGCATCGACCGATTATGGACTGCGTGCCGTTCTGTACCTGGCCGCGCAGGGGCAAACCTGCTCGTCGAAAGATATCGCCCAGGACATGTCAATCCCCCGCGACTATCTGATTCAGCTGGCCCAGCTGTTGCGTAACGCCGGCATCATCGAGGCCCGCCCGGGCAAGCACGGCGGTTACCGCCTGGCCAAGGAGCCGTCGAAGATCACCCTGCTGCAAGTGGTGAACGCCCTGGACGACGATGCCAAGGACACCACCCGCGCCCGCCGCAAGGATCGCGCCGGCGCCCCCATGGTGCAGGGCATCAAGCGGGCCTACGACCTGGTGTTGGACGGTTACGACGCCTACTTCGACAGCATCACCTTGGAGATGCTGCTCGATTGCTCGCGCGACGAGAAGATGGGCAAGGAATTCCTGGCCGGACGCCTCATCGCCGAGAGCCAGCGCCTGCTCGCCGAAGCCGCCGCCGTGGCCTAACGGCCCGGCCCCACGGCCGCCCCAGCACAGACGGCCCGCCCCATCAGCCCACGAAAAAGGCTCCCATCGGGAGCCTTTTCGCGTTCAAAAGTCGGTAGCGTTGGCGGAGGGGGCGTTGGGAGGGGCACCCTCTAAACACTGCCTATCCGCGACCGAAGGTCGCTTCGTAAAAGCATGAAGGAGCGCAGCGCCTGAGCCGAAGGCGAACAGCGAAGCGGGGCGTGCCTCTCGCAATGCCGCCTCCGGCAACGCGGACAGCCATGCTACTTCTGAGTGGTGCGAGCCTTCCCCGCTTCCACCTTTACCAGCACCAACACAGCGATCACGATGAGCACTACGCCGAGGGCCAGGGAAATCCAGGGGTTCTTGGTGAAGCCGGCGATGAGGTAGCCGATAAAGCAGATGACCATGACCAGGGTGGCGTAGGGAATCTGCGTGGCCACGTGGCGCAGGTGGTTGCACTTCGCGCCCGCCGAGGACAGGATGGTGGTATCGGAGATGGGCGAGATGTGGTCGCCGTAGACGGCGCCGGCCAAAGCCGCGCCCACGGCCACGAGGAACAGCGGATCGGCCGCGTCGAACACGCCGATGATGATGGGCAGGATCAGCGCGATAGTGCCCCAGCTGGTGCCCATGGCGAAGCCGATGAACGCCGCCACGAGGAAGATGACGGCCGGCAGCAGGTCGAGCCCCACGCCCAGCCCGTTCAGGAAGCCGGACACGAACTCGCCGGTGCCCAAGAGGTAGCGGCAGCAGCCACCGAGGGACCAGGCCAGCACCAGGATCATGATGGCGCCGATCATGGAGCGCACGCCCTCGGACATGGCCTCCACAAATCCGCCGAGGTTCATGAGCTTGCGCGGCAGGAACATGGCCGCGGCCACGCACAGGGCCACCACGGCGCCGATGCACAGGCCCATGACCGGGTTCTCGCCCACGGCCGTGGCGAAGTCAACGCCGCTGAAGAAGCCGCCCATGTACATCATGCCCAGGATGGAGAACACGATGAGCACCAGGATGGGCACGATGAGGTCCCAAATGGTGCCGCGGTCGGAGATGTTCAGGCCCTTGTACTCCTCGATGGCACCGGCAGCGGCATCGTCGATGTCGCCCTCCTCAGTCACCACCGTAGGGATGTTGGGGGCGCCTTCCAGGTCGACCTGGGCCTTGTCGGCGATGCGGGCCAGCGAGACAGCTTCCAGCGCGGAACCCTCAGCCGGAATGCGGCCGTCGGCCTCGGCCTGAGCCGCCGCCATGGGGCCGAAGTCCTTCTGCAGGAACAGCATGAAGAACACGAAGAAGATGGTGAGCAGCGCGTAGAAGTTGTAGGGGATGGAGGCCACGAAGGTGTTGAAGCCGTCCTCGCCCATGTAGCCGCCCACGGCCACGGCCCACGAGGACACCGGCGCGATGATGCAAACCGGGGCCGCCGTGGAGTCGATGATCCAGGCGAGTTTCTCATGGCTGACGCGGAACTTGTCCGTGACCGGGCGCATGACGGCACCCACGGTGAGGCAGTTGAAGTAGTCGTCCACGAAGATGATGATGCCCAAAAGCGCCGTGAGGATGGAGGCGGCCCGGGCGTTCTTCACATGGGTGGTCACCCATTCCGCATAGGCGCGGGAACCGCCGGCCGTGGCGATGACCACGGTGAGCGCCCCCAACAGCGCCAGGAACAGCAGCAATGCCCCGTTGCCGGCTATCTGCTCGGCCATCATCTGGGGCACCATGGTAAACGACGCCACCAGCTGCTCGCCGCCGGCGCCGTTCAGGGTGAACTGGTAGATCACCATGCCGGTGAACACGCCGACCGTGAGCGAGGAATACACCTCCTTGGTGATCAGGGCCAGAACCAGTGCCAGAATCGGCGGCACGATGGACCACAGCCCGGTCGCAATGAGCTCGAATCCTTCCATGACTCTCCTTCCGTTCGCGCCTTCCCCCATAACCCCTGGGCGCTTCAGACGTTAGATGGCCCCAGTATACCCAAGTTGGTCAGGTTTAGAGCGGGCACTCCCCCGGCAAACGTGCGGAACGGGGCAAAAAGAGCCGTGAGGCCCCGGCATGATGGTCGCAGAAATGCGACACACCTCGCACAGAACCCGGCCAATCGTGCGCCCCATCGCGCCCTCGCTCCGAAACGCCCGGATGCCGCCCCAGAGGAGCGGCATCCGAGAGGGAGGGTGAGAAATCGAATCGTGCGCCCGTCCGGCTACTTTGCGGCCAGGAACTTGCCGGCGCAATAGCCGTTGGTGATCGCCCGACCGATGGAGAGGCCGAGCACGTCCATGGGATAATCGGTGCCGCCGTAGAAGGGGCCGGCGTTGTTGCCCACGGCGTACAGACCCTCGATGGGCTCGTCGTTCTCATCGAGCACCATATTGTCGGCGTTCACGATGATGCCGCCCATGGGAAGCGAGCCGTCGAAGCTGCGCGGAATGATGGCGAAGGGAGGCGTATCCAAAGCCTGGAGGTACTTCGGGTTCTTGCCGAAGTCGTCGTCAGCCCCCTTGGCAGCCAACTCGTTGTAGCGGGCGACGGTCTTCTCGAGAGCAGCCGGATCCACATCCCAACCTTCGGCGGCAGCATCGGGATCGGCGTGCATGGCTTCCACGCATTCAGCCCAGGTGTTGCCCTCGAAATACCACTTCACATTGTGGGCGTCGATGGTGGGGTCTTCCTCGCGCCAGGCCTGCCATTGATCCTGCCACTTCGCATCCACCAAGGTGAAGGCAGTGTGGGCCGCATCGCCGTACTGTTTGATGAAGGGGCGCAGGTATTTGTTGATGTAACCCTGCTTCGGCCCCTCGGCCATAAAGCGCTCGCCGGCGCAATTCACCATGAGGAACGGGGCATCGGCGCGGCACACGCGCCAGTCATGAACCATCATGGCATGGGGCGCAGGCTCCATCTGGCCGCCAACCCACATCGCCATCTTGTGGCCATCGCCGTCGCGGCCGGGCATACCGAAGCCAAGCACGACGGAATCGGGGCTGTAGTAGCTCACCATCTCCTCGTCGGTCTCGTAGGCCCCACAAGCCAGCACCACGCCCACCGAGGCATTATGCAGGTCGTAGCCCCCGTCGGGGTTCGCAGCCACCACACCCGTAATGCGTCCGCCCTCATCCTGCACGAGCTGAGCTGCCGGGCTGTTGTAGAAGCAGGTGGCACCAAGCGCCTCCATGGTGTCGGCGAGGGCCTTCACCACCTCGTCGTGGCCGATGCCGAAGTACGTGTTCGCGTGCAGGTGCACGTTGTAACCGTTCACAGCAATGTCGCGCTCCGCTTCGGGCTCGCCCTCGTTCACCTCAATGCCGGCCGCCGAGGTTTTCTCGGCAAACCAGGTGATGGCATCGTAGGAGTTGTCGGCCCATGCCTGTACGAGCTCGCGCTTGGAGCGATGGTTGCTCCGCTCGATGAGGAAGCTCACCAACGCCGACTTCGCCGCCTCGGGCACATCGGGAGACACGCTGGCCGCCATATTGCCCGAAGATTCGGGCGTGGCCTGCTTCTGTATGAGAGCCACATCGGCACCGGCCTCGGCAGCAGCCATGACCGCGGCCACGCCGGCCACGCCGCCGCCCACCACGACGATGCCGTGATCGTAGGTGTTGACGAACTCGGTGATGGGCTCGGGCGGAATCATGAAACTGGGGATGCCGGATTCACCGCCGGCGGCGGCCAGAGCACCCGCCCCCTCAACGGCGCCCGCGCCCGACCCGGACGCCGTCGGTGCCTGGGGCCCGCAGCCGGCCATGCCCGCAGCGGCCAAAGCTCCTCCCAAAAGTGCGCCGCCTTTCAGAAACGAACGGCGATTCATGGTTGTGGGGTTTTTGGCAGTCATGGTTCATCCTCCCTTTCCTTGTGGTTGAGCGCAACCAGAGCGAACTTGCCGCTCTTGCAGTGTCGCGTCGGCGATGGTTGCCGCCGATGGCCCGCATTTTGCCAAGGGGCGCGGGCGTGGTCTATAATCTTCGGGAAAGCAAAGGTTGAACCTTCTCAACCTTCCTTCAACCTTTTCATTGACCAGGGGAAACACATGGGCATTCTTCCGCAGGGCCAATCGTGGGCGCAGTGCGCCAAAAGCATTCTGCCCTGGCCGTTCTTCGGGCTGGCCCTGTGGCGAGCATGGATGAACCTGATGTTCGTGGCCCCCAATGGGCTCGTGCCCTTCGCCGCCGCGACAAATCACCGTTTGTTCGACACCGCCATGCTCATTTCGTTCGCTCTCGCGATTCCGCTGTCCCGACAGCTGTCCCCTCTCGGGCCGCGGCGCTGGGCCCAATGGCTTTGCCCCTGCCTCATGGCCCCCTATGCCATGGCGAGCGTCGCTTCGCTCGTCGCTCCAAACGTAGCCACGACCAGCACGCCACTCACCGTGTGCGCAGCCGTGGGCGCCACGTTCATGATTCTCATGTGGAGTGAGCTGTATGCGGGGCTGACCCCCTTCAAAGTGCTTGTCGGCCTCACCGGCTCCTACGCTCTCGCACCCGTACTCGTGTTCTTGCTTGGCGGCTTTTACCCTGCCTACCAGGGTGTCGCCCTCGTGCTGCTGCCCTTCGCCGCCATCGCTTGCATGCGGAAAGCCGGCGCCCTTGTGCCCCTGGGCCATCTGAGGGCATGCGGGCGCGGCACGATTCCGTGGCGCGTGGTGGCCGTCATGGTGCTCTATGGATTCGCCTCAGGACTTTCAAACCTGCACATGACAGAACTGACCGGCATCAATTCTAGCCTGACCACTTTCGTCGTAGCCGGGACGCTCTGCCTGGTGCTCATCGGCCTCACCGACCGCATCTCTTTCGCAGCCGTGCAGAAATTCCCACCCGCCCTCATGGTAGCGAGTCTCGTGCTGGTATCCGCGTCCTCGCTGCTCGGCCCCCACGTGGTAGGCTTCTGCCTGAGCGCCGCCGTACTCCTGTCGTATTTCTTCGTTGATACGACGCTGTGCGACATTTCGCGACGTTTCGGCATCTCCGCCGTGTGGCTCTTTTCCATTGAAGAGACTGCGTCCATGGGAGCGGAGTTGGCCGGATCGAAACTGGGGGCTGCCCTCGCGCTGTCGCCTCTGAGCACCACCGACACGTTTCCCCTCTTTATGGGCATACTTCTCGTAGCTGTTTCGCTGGTCGCTGCGGTGCTGCTCCTCGGCGGCAACGGCCTGACGGGGCGATGGGGCGTGTCTTTCGCTGCGCCCGGCGCCTTGTCGGAAAACCTTGGACTGCAAGAACGCCGTCGCCAGTGGGTGCAAACCATGGCCGCCGAGCATCGTCTCTCGCCCCGGGAGGAGGAGGTGCTCGGGCTCATCGTTCAAGGAGAGAGCATGCGCGGCATCGCAGCCAAACTGGTAGTATCGGAGGGCACGGCGAAGTCCCATGCCTCCCATATCTACGAGAAGCTCGGCGTGTCGGGCAAGCGGGAGCTGGAAGCCCTCGCCCACGCCGCTACCGACCCCGACGCGACGGCTTAGGGTGCCAGCGCCGCACGGTCATCTTCACGCCAAGCGACGCCATTGGTTGGGAAGGTGAGCCGTCTTCCTCGGAGAGTTTGCCCAATTGCCGCTCCAGGCCGTGCGTCCTCTTGCTCTCGATGATAAAAGATGATAAAAGATGATAAAAGATGATAAAAGATGATAAAGGAAGCATCATGGCCAACCTCTTTCACCCGAGCTTCGGCAGCCGCCCCGAGCGCATTGTTGGCAGGGACGAAATTATCGAGCAATTTCTCAAGGGCCTTGAGCGCGAGCCGGGCCACCGGGACCGCGCCACCCTTATCCTGGGACAAAGGGGCATGGGGAAAACGGCGCTGTTGCTCCAGCTCGCTGAAGAAGCGCGGTCGCGCGGCTTCGTAACAGCCCGCGTCACTTCCGGCGAAGACATGCTCGAAGAGATCATCGAATCTATCCAGCTGGCCGGCTCGGAATTCGTCACCGAGAAATCAACCAAAGTGCGCGGGTTCTCAGCCGGAGCGCTCGGCTTCTCGTTCGGCCTCACCTTCTCCGATGAAGTGAGAGCCAACTATGGATTCAGAACCAAGCTTTCCCTGCTTTGCGATCGCCTTAAAGAGAACGGCCGCAAAGTGCTGATCCTGGTTGACGAGGTGCAACCCGATACCGACGTCATGAGAACCCTCACCTCCACCTACCAGCATCTCGGCGGCGAGGAGAAGGACATCGCCATCGTCATGGCCGGGCTGCCATCATCGGTGTCTCGCGTCCTCAACGACAAGGTGCTCACCTTCCTGAACCGCGCACGCAAATACCATCTCGACCCCCTCTCGTCCGGCGACATCATGGCCTACTACTCCGACGCCTTCGCTCGGGAAGAGCGCTCCATCAGCCCCAAACAGCTTCTCCGAGCCGCTGCATCAACGCGCGGCTTTCCCTACCTTTTGCAACTTATTGGGTACTACCTGGTCGAATTTTCTCGGCCCGGAGATGCGATAACCGATGATATGCTGGAAAACACCATTGCCGCCGCCCAGCAGGAGCTGGAGGAAGACGTCTTCTCGCCAACACTCAACGCTCTGTCGCGCAAAGACATCGAGGTGCTCGGCGCCATCGCGAAAAACGAAGCGGGAACAGCCACGGTAGCGGAAATCATCGAGCACCTCGGCATTACCAACAGCTCCTTCCAGCAGTACCGAAGCCGCCTCTTGGATGCCGGCATCGTAACGGCTCCCCGCGAAGGGGCATTGCAAATTACTGTCCCCTATCTGGCAGATTACCTTCGGGACAATCCCACGCCCCGCTAGCGCTCACTCTTTGCACGTCCACTGCGCATTGCAACTGAAAAGGGGTGCCGTCCGAAGGAGGCACCCCTTTCTTGAACCGGGGAAATCGCAGCAGGCGGACGCCGAGAAAGCTACCTGAGTGAGGTCGTCAACACCAGCGGGGGTCGGCGGCCGTACTGGTCGAGGGCTTCCTCCCCCTACACGTCGGCGGCGGCTCCGCAATTCGCGCTTTCGAGCATTTCCTGCTCGAGCTCGCGGTCGTACTCGCGGTCGATGGCGCTTTCCGGGGTGGGCGGCTTAATCTGGAAGGGCACGGCCGGCGTGACCAGGCTCACCAGCGGCACGATGGCCAGGGAGACGAGCATGCACAGCGCACCGCAGTTGATGGGACTCGCGATGAGCGGCGTGCCGCCAAGCAGGCCCAGGCCCATGTTCACGGCCGTGAGCCCCACGCCCACGGCAAACGAGCACCACACGCTGGCCTTCGAGATGCGCCCGGAGTACAGACCCCACAGGAAGGGGCCGAGGAACGAGCCGGCCAGCGCACCCCAGGAGTAGCCCATGAGCTGGGCGATGAACACCACGCTGGAATGGTACTGGAACAGCGCGATGACCGCCGAGATGGCGATGAACACCACGAGCAGCCCGCGCATCCAGGTAAGCTGGCGCTTCTCGGACATGTCCTTCACCAGGTTGCCCTTGATGAGGTCGATGGTCAGCGTGGAGGACGAGGTGAGCACGAGCGACGACAGCGTGGACATGGATGCCGACAGCACGAGCACGATGACCAGGCCGATGAGCACGTCGGGCAGGGTGGACAGCATGGTGGGGATGATGGAGTCGTAGATGGGCGTGCCGTTGGCGGCGTACTCGATCTGGCCCTCGTAGAGGCGCCCGAAGCCGCCGAGGAAGTAGGAACCGCCGGCCACCACGAAGGCGAAGATGGTGGAGATGATGGCACCCTGCTTGATGGCCGGGCCGGTCTTGATGGCGTAGAACTTCTGCACCATCTGCGGCAGGCCCCAGGTGCCGAGCGACGTGAGAATGACCACGCCGAGCAGGTTGAACAGGTCGGGCCCGAAGAAGCTGACGAAGGGCCCCTGCATGGCGCTTCCCTCGGCGGGAATTTGGGACAGGGACACGATGGCCTCGGAGAAGCCGCCGTTGTTCAGGATGACTGCCACGATGACGGCGATGATGCCGAGCAGCATGACAATGCCCTGGATGAAGTCGTTCATGACCGTGGCCATGTAGCCGCCGAGCACCACGTAGATGCAGGTGACCACCGCCATGCCGATGACGCAGGCGTCGTAGGGCAGCGCGAAGGCCATGCCGAACAGGCGCGACAGGCCGTTGTAGACGCTGGCGGTATAGGGAATGAGGAACACGAAGATGATGGCCGCCGCCGCGATGCGCAGGGCCCGGGAATCGTAGCGCTTGCCGAAGAACTCGGGCATGGTGGAGGCGCCGAGGCGATGGGTGATCTCGCGGGTGCGGGGACCTAAGATCCACCAGGCGAGCAAGCTGCCGAGCAGGGCGTTGCCGATGCCGGCCCACGTGGCCGAGATGCCGTACTTGAAGCCGAACTGGCCCGCGTAGCCCACGAACACCACGGCGGAGAAGTAGCTGGTGCCGTAGGCGAAGGCGCTCATCCACGGACCGACGTTGCGGCCGCCCAGGATGAAGCCGTCCACGGTGCCGGCGTGTTTGCGGCAGTAGATGCCCACGGCCACGGCCACGGCCACAAAGGCCACGACTAGCAGAATTTTCGCGATCATGTCTCTCTTCTTTCTCGCTGCGCTTGCATTGCCTGGCCGGGCGTCCCCTGCGGACGGCTCGGCCGCGAGCCTCGCGGCCCGCACCGTTCACGCACACGACTTTTCGCCCGTGGCTCCAAAAAAATAGCCACGGGCGAAAACCCGTGTGCTAGTGGTATCGAAACTCAAATTGTGGGAAGGTGTCGCGCGGGCACTGCTGGGCCAGGTGTTGGCTGGCCACGGCGCGGGCGGCCTCGGCGATACACTGGGCGGCCTTGTGCGCGCTCATGAGGGCACAGGCCACCACGCCGCAGGACTGCTGGGCGATGTGCTGGCTCGCCACGGCGAGCGCCGCGTCGTCCATGCCGCTTTTATGTCCCTGCACGAAAATCATGGCCGATACTTTAGCATAATAAAGCGAGTTTGTGGGTCATAATTTTGCGGAAGGCCTCGGGCGCTTCCAAATGCCCGTTGTGGCCGGCGCCTTCCACGATGGCAACCGGAAGGCCGGCGGCTTGGGCGCGGGCGGCTACGGCGGCGTACTTCTCGTCGCGGGAACCGGCGAGGTAGAGCAGGGGGATGCCCCGGTCGCGCAGATCGGCGAGGGCGGCGAGGGTTTCCGCTTCCGTTGCCTGGCGGTGGGCGCCCCAGGCTTCCAGGGAATGGGCCAGGGCCTCGGCGTCGTGGGTACAGCGCTCGGCGCAGAGGGCGGCGCGGGTTTCCGCGGGAAGCTCCCGCTGGGTAGCGAACAGGGGCAGGGTCTCCCACCAGTCCATGAAAGCCTTCACGCCCTCGGCTCGCAGGCGCCCTGCCCAAGCGGCGTTGCGCTCGGCCAGGGCGGTGCGGGCGGTTTCGTCGGCGGGACCGAGCCCGGCACTTTCCAGCACAACGCCTGCCAGGGGCAAGTCGGGATGGCGCCCGAGGGTTTCCGCCGCGATGCGACCGCCCATGGAATAGCCCACGAGCACGGGAACGCCTTCCACGGCCGCCACCTTCCGAACGACCTCGGCCACGGAGGCGCACAACGCGGGAAGCGAACGGTCGGCTTGCCGGTACAGGTCGGGCACGAAGGTACGGTGACCTTCCGTTTGCAAGGCGGCGGCCACGGCACCCCACGACGCCGGGGTCTGGGCGAAGCCGTGCAAGAGGATGAACGCGGTCACGTTCCCCGCCCTTAGGCCTGGTAGGGTGCGTAGCGGGCCTTCACGCCGCGCAGGGGCAGACTCACTTCAATGAGGCTGATACCCGGGTGGCCCAAAAAGCCGGCGTAGGCCTCGCGGAATTCCTCCACGCAGGTCACGCGGGCCGAGGGCACCATGAAGGCATCGGCCGCGGCCTGGAAATCGACGTCTTGGGGAGCCAGAAAGAGGCGCTCGAAGTAGGGGTCGTCGGAGGCCTGGGACAGCATGTCGAAGATGGCACCGCCGTTGTTGTTCAGCAGCACGATGACGATGGAGGGGGCATCGATCGCAGGCAGCGACTCTTCTTCGCCATCGGGTACATCTTCTGCGACGGTCGCCTCCGCCACCCGGCCATGCTCACGCAGAATCTCCCGCTGCAGGGCCAGGGCGTTCAAGTCGTGCAGCAGGGTGAAATCGCCAGTAAGGAACGTGGTCTGGGCGAAATGCTGGGCCGCGCCCAGGGCCGTGGACACCGTGCCGTCGATGCCGTTCTGGCCGCGGTTCGCCATGACGGCGATGGGCTTGCCGTCCTTCAAGTAGAAGGTGTCCAGGGCGCGAATGGCCATGGAATTGGCCGAGAACAAGCACGAGCCTTCGGGAATGAGCTCGAGCAGCGCCCGCAGGTAGGCCCCCTCCACAGCGGAGGCAGGACCCTCTTCCCCAGCCAAGCCCCCCTCGCCCGCAGCACTTGCTGCCACCCCGACAGCCTGAGCCGCCGCGGCTCCATTCACGCCGTGGGCGCCCAAGGTGCCCACGGGCTGGAACGCCACGGTATCGCCCAAGAGCGGGGCCGCACCGTCGCTCCGTTCTCCCTGGTCAACGGTGAGAATACGCAGCCGTGCCTCGTCGTTGGCCCGCACCCAGTCCGTCGCGAACGCACGCTGGACCTTGCGGCCCTCGCCATGCCAGGCGCTGCGCACGAACCCGAGGGGCGTGGTGCCCACGAACACGTCGGTGGACACGTTGAAGTCGCGAGTTTCTGCCACGTCCACCACAATGGACAGCGGCCGGGCCTTTTCAAGGAACGCGGCCGTGGCCTTCGACACCGGGTAGCGCCCGAAGCGGATGACCACCTCGGGCCGCGGGCAATGCCCGTGGCGGCACAGGTTGTCGTAGTTGTCGATGACCAGCGGCTCGTCAATGGATCGCAGACCCGAGAGCGGGTCGGCCAACAGCGGGAACGACCAGCGTCGCGCCCAAGCCACCATTTCTTCGGCTTCCGCCAGGGTTTCGCAGGACCCCTCGCCCACCAGCACCAGAGTGGGCCGCTTGCGCAGGGCCTCTTCGATGGCCGCCACGCTGGCGCTGGAAAGCTGTCCCGTGGCGCCGATCAGCGGCCCCACCACGGGGCTCGCCAGCTCACCATCGCCCTCGTCGCCCTTGCGCCGCGCCACGGGCACCGAGCGGGCTCCCACCGAGAAGCAGTCGTGGGCGCCGTGGAAGGCGGCCTGGATGTCGGCCCCGCCGAAGTCGGGCTTCAAGGGAGCGGCCAGGGGAAAGTTCAGATGCACGGGGCCGGCGAAATGGGCCGATGCCCGCGAGGCCACCTGCAGGTTCGGGTCGTAGTTGGCCAGCTCGCCGAAACCTTCCAATCCCGCGCGCGGGCCGCCCGAGGCCAGGTCGTCGGCCATGGTGGCCGAGGGGCCCAGGGCCGCGAGCACCGCTTCCCGAGCCGCCTGGCGGGCGAAGGCGATATCGCGATCGCGGCCGCCGGGCAGCGGCATGGCGCGGAAGGAGCGCACGTGGTCGCCGTAGGCCTTCAGCTGGTCGGTGGTCTGCGGAGCGCCGAGACCCTGCAGCTGCGGGGGCCGGTCGGCCGACAGCACGATGAGCGGCACCCGGGAGGTTTCCGCCTCGATGACCGCCGGATAGTAGTTCGCGAGCGCCGTGCCCGAGGTGCACACGAGGGCCGCGGGCCGGCCGCTCGCCTTCGCCATGCCGAGGGCGAGGAAGGCGGCGCCGCGCTCGTCGATGTCCATGAACAGACGCAGATCGTGGGGTCGGCGGCAGGACAGCTCGAAGGCGGCCATGGCCAGCGCCGTGGAGCGCGAGCCAGGACTCACCACCACGTCGCGCACGCCCCAACGGGTCAACTCGTCGAAAAATGCCGCCACAAACAGGGCGGTGTCAGTCTGGTGGGTATTGGTGGTCATAGGGATTCCTTCCCGAAAGCCGACAGGATCGTGCGCAGCTTCAGGTTGATCTCGTCGTACTCGGCCGCGGCGTCGCTGCCTTCCACAATACCGCAACCGGCGTAGACCCAGCCGCCCTCGCCGTCGAAGACGCCGGTGCGCAGGGCCACGGAGAACTCGCCGTCGCCGGCGCCGTCCACAAAGCCGCAGGCCCCGGCGAAGAAACCGCGGTTGTAGGGCTCGATGGCCCGCAGCAACATCTTCGCCTCGCCGACGGGAGCGCCGGCCACCGCCGGCGTAGGATGCAAGTCTTCCATGAGATCGGTCAGTGCAACGCCGGGGAGCACCTTCGCGTAAGCCGGGGTGAACAGGTGCTGCACGTGGGCCAGGCGCATGATCTCGGGGACGGCAGGCACGTCCACGTCGTAGCACACGCGGTCGAACACGCTGCGGATGAGCCGCACCACGTAGTCGTGCTCGGCACGGTTCTTCGGATCGGCCATCAGCTCTGCGGCCAGAGCCTCGGTCTCGGCTTCGGTCGCGCCCGCAGGGCACGTTCCAGCCAGGCCCATGGACACCACCGCGCCACCCACTTTGCGCACGAGCAACTCGGGCGTGCAGCCGCAGAAGAACACGTCGGCGTAGCGATACAGAAGCACCGTGCCCCGGGCATCGCCGTCGATGAGGTTCACGAGCAGGTCCTTCGACGAGAAGGGGTGCTCGGCCGCCAGGCGCAACCGCCGCGACAGCACCACCTTCGACACGCGGCCGCGCTCGATGGCACCGAGGGCATCGGCCATCATGGCGTCCCAGGCCGCGCGGGAGTCGGGTTCCACGGTGAAGGGAATGGCCACGGCCTGACGACGAGGCGCCTCGGCCACCATGCGCGTGAAGCGGGCCACGCGCCCCGGATACACCGGCCCGAGCGAATTCACCTGGAGGAAACGGCCGCGCTTGTTCTCGACGAGCACGATTTCCGACAGCATGAACCGCAGCCGTGGAAACGATGCCATGAGGTCGTCGGCCGGTGCGGGGTTGGTGGCGTCGAACCGGTTGAACGAGAAGAACACCGGCGGCTGCGCGGCGGCATCGGATGCGCCTTCCGCACTTTCCACGCCCCCTGCGCCTTCCGCATACGAGGCCTCCCCCACGCCGTACTCGTATTCCACGTCCCGCAAGCTGGGCAGCGCGATGCAGCGGCCGAGCCCCATGTAACGGCAGGCCCGCTGCTTGTCGTAGTACACGAACTGGTCGGTGAACCCCTTCTGCAGCCAGCAGAACGCATCCACCAGGTCCGCCTCAATGGGCACATTGCACGTGTAGATTCTCGTCATAGTTATTCATCTCCCACAGGTTCGCCCAAGGAAGTCAGCGAGGGGCCGACCGGTACCTGAAATTGTGCTGATGCGCAGCTGAGCGTACTTCGGTACGCGAAGGAAGGCGCAGAGGCGCAAGGCCAGGAACCCGTCGGCCCCGTAGCATCGGCGTTCCTGTCGTTGCGTCAGCAACGGCGGAACAACCTAAATCTGGTACATCGCTTGGAAGACGTCCTCGCGTTGGATGAGGACCTGCATGCCCAGATCGTCGCCGGTGGCGGTGAGGCGCTCCTGCACGGTGTTGAAGTCGGCAACGGCCGGATCCAGGGTGACCATCATGGTCATGGAGAACATGCGGCCCTCGCCCAGGATGGTCTGGGAGATGTCGTCGATGTTGGCACCGCATTCGGCCAGCACGGTGGCGATGGCGGCCACCACGCCGGAGCGGTCCTTGCCCAGAACGGAGATAACGCACTTCATAGGGGGTTCCTTTCTATCGGAAGATCAGCGACAGGGCCTCGGCGCGGGCCGACGGGTCGGTCTCGAAGCAGCCGCGGACGGCGCGGGTGGTGGTCTTCGCGCCCGGCTTCTTCACGCCGCGCATACTCATGCACAGATGCTCGGCCTCCAGCACCACGATGACGCCGGCCGGATGCAGCGCCTCCACCAGGGTGTCGGCGATCTGCCCGGTCAGGCGCTCCTGCACCTGGGGGCGCTTGGCGAAGCCGTCCACGAGCCGGGCCAGCTTCGAGATGCCGCAGATGCGCCCGTCTTCCCCGGGAATGTAGGCCACGTGGGCCTTCCCGAAAAACGGCGCCAAATGGTGCTCGCACATGCTGTAGAAGGGGATGTCGCCCACCAGCACAATTTCCTCGTGGCCCTCGTCGAAGGTCACATCGAAATGGCGCGAAGGGTCTTCGGTGAGGCCAGCCAGCACTTCCTCGTACATGCGGGCCACCCGTGCCGGAGTCTCTTGCAGGCCCTCGCGGGTCGGATCCTCCCCTACGCCCTCCAGAATCAGGCGCACGCCCTCTTCGATTTTCTTGGTATCCACGTTCGCTGCAGCTCCTTGAACGTTCTCGGCAATTAGTTCCCGCCATGTTATCACGACGTAACCGACGCCGCCGCCCCAAGCGCGATAATAGCAAGATCAAAGGTTCACCACGAGAAGGGACTGACCATGAAGAACCTGCTGGCCGAGTTCAAGGAGTTCATCAACCGCGGCAACGTCATCGACATGGCCGTCGGCATCATCATCGGCGCGGCGTTCACCGCCATCGTCACGTCGCTGACCGAGGACATCATCAACCCGCTCATCAAGCTCATCACCGGCGGCAACGGTACCGAGGTGGCCGGTCTCACCATCCCCGTGCCGGGCACCGCCAACGGCATCGACTTCGGGGCCTTCATCAGCGCCATCATCAACTTCCTCATTGTGGCCTGGGTGGTGTTCATGATCGTGAAGGCCTTCAACAAGATGAAGGACGCCGGCGTGAAGAAGCTCGTCTGCCGCAACGGCAAGGGCGAGGAGGTCATCGAGCACGCCCCCACCTGCCCGTTCTGCCTGGAGGAAGTGAACGTGGGCGCCACCCGCTGCCCCCACTGCACCGCCGAACTGCCCGCGCCCGCCGAGGTCACTGTAGAAGTGGTGGCGAAGTAGCCAGCGCGTTATCGGCGCAAAAGCGCGATATGACCGAGCGCATCGCAGATTTGCGCCCGCTTTCCGCAGGGCTGCGACCCTTTCGGGGTGTTTCGCGTCCCAAAACGACGATGCGACCGAGCATAGCGGGCTTTTGCGCCGCCGATCTTCCTTTTGAGACACGATTGGGCCCTTGCTGCGCCCCAAATGCGCGGTGCGCTCGGTCATAGCGCGCATTTGGGGCAGCCCTTTCCCGAAAAGGATGCCCTCAGGACACGGATTTACTTGTGGTAGGGCTCGCCGCGGGAGATTTTGAAGGCGCGGTAGATTTGCTCCAGCAGCACCACGCGGGCCAGGTTGTGGGGCAGCGTGATGGGGCCGAAGGAGAAGGTCTCGTCGGCCCGCGCCCGCACGGCATCGCTCACGCCGTCGGAGCCGCCGATGACGAAGGCGATCTCGCTGGCCCCGCGCAGGGCCAGCTCGTCGAGGTGCTGGGAGAACCCCACGCTGGAGCGCTGCTTCCCCTCGATGGCCATGAGGATGACGCGGGCCCCTTCCGGCACTGCCGCCAGAATGGCCGTGCCCTCGCGCTCGCGGGCGGCCTCCACGTCGCCGGCCCGGGCCGGGTCCACGTCAGGAATCTCGGCCACGGCCACCTTCGCGTAGGGGCGCAGCCGCTTCAGGTACTCGTCGCAAGCAGCGGCCCAGAACTTCTCCTTCAGCTTGCCCACGGCAATCACGGTGATCTTCAGCATGAATCCTGCTCGCTTTCCCTCACGCCTTCGTCCCCATCGCTCCCGAAACGTGAACGCTGATCAGGTCGCTCTCGGCTGGCCCAGGCCCTAGGCGATATCCAGGTCGAGGCCCACGGGGCAGTGGTCGGAGCCTTCCACGTCGTCATAGATGCTCGCGGCCACCACCGCATCGCGCAGGGAATCGCTCACGAGGAAGTAGTCGATGCGCCATCCGGCGTTGGTGGAACGGGCGCGGAACCGGTAGCTCCACCAGGTGTAGCGCCCGGCCTCGTCGGGATGCAGCAGGCGGAACGTGTCGGTGAAGCCGGCGTCCAGCAGCTCGTCCAGCTTGCCGCGCTCCTCGTCGGAGAAGCCCGAGGCGCCCCGGTTCGGGCCCGGATTCTTCAAGTCGATATCGTTGTGGGCTACGTT
Source organism: uncultured Enterorhabdus sp. (assembly GCA_947573925.1). Classification (GTDB taxonomy): domain Bacteria; phylum Actinomycetota; class Coriobacteriia; order Coriobacteriales; family Eggerthellaceae; genus Adlercreutzia. The sequence continues at coordinate 22,098 of CANPHS010000014.1, forward strand.
GAAGTCGCCGCACATGACCACGGGCTTCGGGTCGCTCGCCTCGCCGCTCGGCAGCACGCCGGCCTCGAGCCCCTTGCAGAAGTCGAGGAAGGCGTCGTCCCATTCCATGCGGTGGTCGATGCGGGCCAGTTCGTTCTGGGAGTTCGGCGTGTACACGTTCACGAACCAGAACTGGGGGAACTCGCAGGCCACGATGCGCCCTTCGGCGTCCAGGTAGTCATTGCCGAGGCCGTGCAGCACCCGCAGCGGTTCTTCGCGGGTGAACACCGCGGTGCCCGAGTAGCCCTTCTTCTCGGCGGCGCTCCAGTACTGGTGGTAGCCGGGCAAGTCCAGCTCCACCTGGCCCACCTGGCACTTCGTCTCCTGGATGGCGAAAATATCGGCGTCGAAGGCGTCGAACACCTCCAGGAAGTTCTTCTTCAGCACGGCACGGATGCCGTTCACATTCCACGAAACGAACCGCATGGGACTCCTTTACCGCAAAGGGCCCCGGCATCCCGGAGCCCTTCTTGCTCGTTGCTCGCCCGACTTCCCTACTGCCAGTCAGAACCGATCAGGATGAGGAAGTCGCCTTCGTAGTCGTATTCGCCGTTCTTGTTCTGCACGGCGCGGCCGCAGCCGAGGGCATCGATGAGCTCTTCGGCGTAGACGCGCTGGTCGTCGGTGTCGAACACGATGACGGTTTCCTCGTAGCTGAACGAGTTGGCGTTGCTGGCATCGGCCGTGTAGCCGAGGGGCTTGATGCGCTCCAGGGCCTCGGCACCCACGCCGTTCACACCGTTGCCGTTCTTGATGGTTACCACGCCCGTGCGCGTCTCGCCGAAGGTCTTGCCGGCGCTCGTCTTGCCGTCGGCGGTCTGCACGCCGGTCTCCTGGTCGCTCGTGCCGCCGGCGCCATCGCCAGCGCTGGCCAGCACGGTGCCGTTCAGCTCGTCCACCACGTCTTCCTCGGTGGGGGGCAGGCCCTCCTTCACGCGGTTCATCATGGTGTTCCAGGCCTCCACATCGAGCTTCTCGTACCAGGTGTCGTTGCGGTATTCGCTCTCCGTGGGCTCCATGGCCGAATAGATGTCCTTGGCAGGATCGAGCCCCTGCAGCGAATTGGCCAAGGCCAGAATGTCGGCGATCTTGAAGTCGGTGGTCACGTACTGGGACAGCGCCTGAATGGTGTTGGCCATGGTGCCCACGTCGGACTGGAGAATCTTCTTGGCGATGGCCCCCAGCACCAGGCGCTGGTTGGCGGCACGATAGCGGTCGCCGTCGCCGTACTCGTCGTAGGCGTGGCGAGCGCGGCACAGAATGAGCGCCTGATCGCCGTTCAGGGTCTGCTTGCCCGCGTCCACATGGCCGCCGGCCCGCTTGTCGTCGATTTCCATGGGCACGTTCACTTCGATGCCGCCCAGGGCGTCCACCACGTCCTTGAAGCCGTCGAAGTTGATTTCCGCATAATGGGAAATGGGCACGCCGGCCATTTGGGACACGGCCCTAATGGCAGCCGCAGGCCCTCCGATTGCATAGGAGGCGTTCAGCTTCTGGATGCCGTAGCCCTCGATTTCGGTCTCGGTGTCGCGATGGAGCGACACCATGGTCACCTTCTTGTTCTCGGGATCCACACGGGTCAGGATCATGGAGTCGGAGCGGAAGGTGTCGCCGGCGTACTCTCCTTCCTCGCGCTCCTTGGACTTGTCGGTGCCCATGAGCAGCATGTAGAAGGTGCCGCCATCGTAATCGACCGGCTTCTCCAGGGCCTCCTGGATTTCCGGCGTGATCTCGTCGTTGAAGTTACTTTCCACCTGGTTGATGTAGGCGAAGGCGATGCCCACGCCGCCGAGGGCTACCACAAGCACGGCGGCTAGCGCGCCCAGCATCACACGCTTGCGTTTCTTGCGTCGACGGTCCTGGGCGTAGTCGCCACCGGCGGCGCTCCGGGAGTAGGGGTTCACTTCGGGCATAGTGGGCACCGCGCCCACCGGCTTGACGGGACCGGACGTGCCCACGGGCTGGGAATGGCGCGGGCTGGCACCCACGGGCTGGGAGTGACGAGGGTTATGGGATGCGCCCACCGGCTGGGAATGGCGCGGGTTGTGCGACTTGCCGACAGGCTGGGAGGCATGGTTGCCGCGCTGGGCGCGGGGGTTGTTGCTTCCGTTTTCGGTCATCTGAGGCGGTCTCGCTTTCGTGTTTCAAGGGCCATGACACAAGGCCATAGACCTGGGCATCAGAATTCAAGGTTACATTTTGGTATAAAAGAACTCCACGACGCAAGAAAATCCCGTCCATTACCAGCGAAAAGCCACAGGACGCAGGTAGAACATCCACAACTGGTTCGCAACGCACAGGCTGCGCCCGCGAGCTGCGACTGCGGGAAGAGGCAACCTGTGCAAAGTGACGGATTCTGAGCAGCGAATCCGCACAAAGCTCAGCTTTGTGCGGATTTTCCAGCCGGAAGGCGTCACTTTGTACGGATTCCGGACGGGGCGCATGGGCGCGAAGCAGGCGCATGGCGCGAGGCGGCCGGGGCAGGGGCTACTTCGTGAGGCGGCGCACCATGATGGCGTTGGCGGCAAGTTCGGTGGTGTCGTCGAGGGGGACGAGGGCCGGGGCCGCAACGCCGGTGCGGGCGGCGCGGCGCTCCAGGGCGCGGGCGAGCAGCCAGTCGGCGACCTCGGGGTTCTTGGAAAGAGCCGGGCCGTGGGAATAGGTGCCGACTACGTTTCTGTAGCGAGCGCCCTCCACGCGGTCGTCGTCGTTGTTGCCGTGGCCGCAGGGGGAGGTCACGCGGCCGAAACCCTCAACGACCGGGCCCAGGTAGGTGCGGCCGGCGTGGTTCTCGTAGCCCACTACCGGATGCGTGGCCAGGGGCGATTCCAGCACCATGTTATCGATGAGGCGGTCGGCCGAGGTGCCGGGGCGGCGCGTCTCCATGTCGAGGATGCCGAGGCCGGGGACGAGTTCATCGCCCCACAGCCACTGGCGGCCGAGAATCTGGTAGCCGCCGCAGATGGCCAGAAGCGGTCCGTCGGCTTCCACGTAGGCGGCCAGGTCGTCGCGCATGGCTCCCAGCTGCTCGCTCGCCAGCTTCTGCTCGCGGTCGGGGCCGCCGCCCAAAAACACGAGGTCCACGTCGTCCAGGTCCACTGTGCCGCCGTGCTCCACCCGGCGCACTTCCACGGGCAGGCCGCGCCAGCGCAGGCGCTGCTCCAGAATGCGCACGTTGCCGCCGTCGCCGTAGAGGTTCAGCAGGTCGGGCAGCAGGTGGGCGATGACCACCGGGGGTTCGGCGGCCGCGGGGGTCTCGGGAGATGTGGGCGCGGGTTCCGCTGCCCGGGACGCATCCTGCGCTTCCACCTCCGCAGGGCAAGGGCCCTCCCCTTGCCGCGACTCCGCTTCGCCGCCTTCCCCACCGAACACCGCCGCAACCGACGGCCCTTCCGAAGCCGGGGCCGCCGGCGCTGCGCCCCGGGCCTCCGCCACCTCGCGGGCGTCCAGGGCGTCGTGCACCGGGGGCAGGGCCGTGTAGTTCGCGATGGCGTACACGGCAGCGTCGGCGGGCATGTGCCCGGCCGCCGTGAGGGCTCCCAGACGGGCGAAGGCGTCGTCGATGGACTCGATGACCGCCGCCTCGATGCCGGCGTACTTCAAGCGCACGGCCAAATCGTGGGCGCGGGAGCCGCCAGCGAAGACCACGGTGTCGGGGGCGCCGGCCAGCTCCTCGAAGTCGATGTCCCAGATCCAGGAGATGTCGCGACCGTCGGCCACCTGGTCGTTGATGAAGAAGGCCACCATCTTGGGGCCGCCGTCCGCTTCCACGATCTTGAGGTTCTGGTTGAAGCCCGTGGGGTTCTTCGCCAGGTTCAGCAGCACGTCGCGACCGCCGAGGCGGTAGCGCTGGAGGCGCCCGTTGCGCGGGTTGAAGGCGTCCACGGCCCGCTGGAAATCGGCCGTGGGGATGCCCGTCTCGCGGCAGAGCGCGTAGGCGGCCACCAGGTTGTAGGCGGCGTAGGGCGTCGGCGGCGGCGGATGGACGCGCTCGCAGCCGTCGGGCCCGCACACCTCCATGGTCACGCCGGCCGCCCCGATGGCGATGTCGCGGCCGGCGTAAACCAAAGCGGGCCGGGCGAAGTCGCACTGGTCGCAGAAGTAGTCGCCGAGCTGGCCGTACTGACGGTAGCGGTACCGCACCATGCCGTCGCACTTCTGGCACATCTGGGCGTCGGCCACGGTGTTCTGCGCGAGCTTCAGGTCCTCGTCCAAGCCGAAGGGGATGGAGCGGTTCACCACTGTATCGGCGATGCGGGCGCACAGCGGGTCGTCGGCGTTGTACAGAAGCACGGTATCCGGCGAGGCCGCCAGGGCCCCGGCGATGGACGTCTGGATGCGGTCGATCTCGCCGCAGCGGTCCAGCTGGTCGCGGAACAGGTTCAGCAGCAGCACGTAGCGCGAGCGCAGGTGCGGCAGCACGTGGGCGAGCCACAGCTCGTCGCACTCGAAGACGCCCCACTGGGCCGCCGGCTGCTGGAGCAGCGCCGAGGCGATGCCCGCGGCCAGATTCGCCCCGGTGCGGTTGCAGATGATGGTGCGCCCGGCCGCCTCGAAGGCGTCGGCGAGCAGGTTGTTCGTGGAGGTCTTTCCGTTGGTGCCCACGGTGATGACCGAGCCCTCCGCGCACTTGCCGCGCAGCTCGTCCAGCAGCGCCGGATCCACTTTCAGCGCGATCTTCCCCGGCAAATTCGCCGCCGGCCGATGGGCCACATGCCTCAGCCCCCAGGTGGAAACGGCCCCGGCCGCCTTCGCGAGCGTAAACCTCATGCCCATGGATGCACCTCAACGTTTATCGGGAGGGTAACAATGCCCCCTCTGCGGTTTTTCCAGTGCCGCCCAGTATACCGTGGGCCGCACGACGCGCCCTATAATCCTTCCCAGATTCAAATGATGTCCGCGTCCGGCCCACCGACGGCGCGGGACATCTCGCCGACGTGGGAGGTGCTCGATGACGGTGGCGCAGGTTATCTCCGTCGTGGTGTTCCTCGGCACGCTCGGCCTAGTCATGTCCGAGAAAGTGAACCGGGCCCTGGCGGCGCTGGCCGGGGCCGTGCTGCTGCTTCTGCTGCACGTGGTATCCTTCGAGCAGGCCATGGACCATGTGGACCTGAACACCCTCGGGGTGCTGCTGGGCATGATGCTGTTCGTGGCCGTGGTGAGGCAGTCGGGCGTCTTCGAATACCTGGCCATTCGCTGCGCCCGGGCGGCCCGCGGGCGTCCATGGCGCATCATGGCCCTGCTCATGGTGCTGACGGCCTGCCTGTCCGCCTTCCTCGACAACGTGACCACGGTGCTCTTGGTGGGCCCGGTCACCCTCACCCTCTGCCGCCTTCTGAACCGGCACCCGGTGCCGTTCTTTCTCGGGGAGGTCATGGCGTCGAACATCGGCGGCACGGCCACGCTCATCGGCGATCCGCCCAACATCATGATCGGCTCGGCCGCGAAGCTCACCTTCGCCGACTTCCTCACCGTGGACGGCCCGGCGGCGGCGCTGGCCCTGGTCGCCGTGGTGCTGGTGTTCTACCTGGTGTACGGCCGCACCATGGAGAAGAGTCCGGCCAACCCCGCGGTAGTGATGGCCCTGAACCCCGCCGACTACATTCGCGACCGCCGGCTGATGCGCCTGAGCCTAGGGCTTACGGCGCTCGTGGTGGCGGGCTTCGTCTTCCACGGCGCGTTGGGGCTGGAATCCTGCGTGATCGCCCTGGCCGCGGCGGCCGCCATCCTGCTGCTGTCGCGCACGAGCATCGAAGAGGCCCTGGGCCAGGTGGAATGGGTCACGCTCGCGTTCTTCACGGGGCTCTTCGTCATTGTGGGGGCGCTGACGGAAACCGGCGTCATCGGGATCGTGGCCCAGGGGCTCATCGGGCTGACCGGCGGCAACGCCTTCGCCACCATGCTCGTGCTGCTGCTGGGGTCGGCCCTCGTGTCGGCGTTCTTGGACAACATCCCCTTCGTGGCCACCATGATTCCCATTCTGCTGTCGCTGCAAAGCGCCGGCATGGACGTGACGCCGCTGTGGTGGGCCGTCTCCCTCGGCGCCTGCCTCGGCGGCAACGGCTCGCTCATCGGCGCGAGCGCCAACGTGGTGCTCGCCGACATCAGCAAGCAGAACGGCCACGAGATCACCTTCGCCCAGTTCTTCCGTATCGGCTTCCCCTGCATGCTGCTCACCATAGGGCTGGCCGCCGTGTACCTTATGGTGAGATTCCCGGGGTAGGCCCTTGCGCGACTTCGCCCCGTTCGCTATACTAGACAGCCGCTTCGTAAGAAGCGTTTCGCCAACGTGGCTCAGCTGGTAGAGCAACGCACTCGTAATGCGTAGGTCAGCGGTTCGAATCCGCTCGTTGGCTCCAGAATTTGGAAGCGCCCCGCCACCCGCGGGGCGCTTTTGCGTTCGGGATCCTTCCCGTTGCCCGCACCCGTTCTCCGTTGCGAATTGGCGGCATTTCTGTGCTTTGGCGCGGGAAGCATTACACTGGGGGAAACCATTCCTGCCGATTACGGAGAGCCCCATGGACACGAACACCGCCACTGCCGCCCTCGGCACTGCCGCCCCCGCCGCTGCGCCCCTTACCTTCACCGAGCCCACCGCCATTCAGGTGCGCGGGGCGCGGGTGCACAACTTGAAGAACCTCACGCTGGCTGTGCCCCTGCGGCAACTCGTAGCCGTGGCGGGCGTGTCGGGGTCGGGCAAGAGCTCGCTGGCCCTGGGCGTGCTGTACGCGGAAGGGTCGCGCCGCTATTTGGAGGCGCTCTCCACCTACACGCGGCGGCGCATCGCCCAGGCGGGACGGGCCAGCGTGGACGAGGTGCTTCACGTGCCCGCGGCCCTGGCCCTGCGTCAACGGCCGGGCACTCCCGGCGTGCACTCCACCTTCGGCACGTCCACGGAGCTGCTGAACTACCTGCGGCTTCTGTTCTCGCGCCTCGGCTGCCACGTGTGCCCCAACGGACACGTGAACGCGCCCACCCTGAACGTGGCCGCCGAGCGGCCTATCACCTGCTCCACCTGCGGCGTGGAATTCTACGGGCCCTCCGCCGAGGACCTCGCCTTCAACAGCGGCGGCGCATGCCCCACCTGCGGCGGCACCGGCGTGGTGCGCGACATCGACGAGTCCACCCTCATCGCCGACGAGAACCTCACCCTGGAAGAGGGCGCCGTGGCCCCGTGGCGCCAGCTCATGTGGTCGCTCATGCCCCAGGTGGCCCGCGAAATGGGCGTGCGCACCGACGTGCCCTACAAGGACCTCACCGACGCCGAGAAGGACATCGTGCTGCACGGCCCCATGGAAAAGCACCACATTCTGTACGTGCCCAAGAACAAGGACCACGCCACCGAGCTGGACTTCACCTTCTACAGCGCCGTGAACACCATTAAAAACGCGCTGGCGAAGGTGAAGGACGAGAAGGGCATGGCCCGGGTGGCGAAGTTCCTCTGCGAGTCGGTGTGCCCCGACTGCCACGGCACGCGCCTGTCGGCGGCGGCCCGCTCCTCAACCATCGAGGGCCTGAACCTAGCCGAGGCGACCGCCTTCACCCTGGACGAGCTACGGGACTGGCTGCCCGGTGTGGCGCCCTGGCTGCCGGAGGACATGCGGCCGATGTGCGACTCCATCACGAGCGAGATGGCCGAGCCCATCCAGCGCCTGGAGCAGCTAGGCCTGGGGTACCTCGCCCTGGACCGCGCGAGCGAGACCCTCTCCAACGGCGAGCGCCAGCGCGTGGCCCTCACCCGGGCCGTGCGCAGCCGCACCACGGGCGTCCTCTACGTGCTGGACGAGCCCTCCATCGGGCTGCACCCGGCCAACGTGGAGGGGCTGCTCGGCGTCATGGACGACCTCTTGTCCGACGGGAATTCCGTGGTCATGGTGGACCACGACGTGGACGTGCTGCGCCACGCGAACCACCTCATCGAGATCGGACCCGGGTCGGGCGCCGACGGCGGCCGCATCATCGCCCAGGGCACCGTGGCGGACGTAGAGGCGAACCCCGCGAGCCGCATCGGGCCCTTCCTGTCCGGGGCGGCGAAGGTGCGCGTGCGCACCCCCGTGGCCGCGGCCCACCTGTTCGACGAGGGGGCCATTCGGCTGGAAACCGCCGTGCTGCACACGGTGCAGCCGCTGGAGGTGCGCATTCCCAAGGGGCGGCTCACCTGCGTGACCGGCGTGTCCGGTTCGGGGAAGACCACGCTCGTGCTGGAAAGCCTGGTGGTGGGGCTGAAGGCGGCGCTGGCGGGACGGTCGCTGCCGGCCCACGTGGTGGACGTGGACGCGCCGGGCATCGCTCGGGTGGATTTGGTGGACGCCACGCCCATCGGCGTGAACGTGCGCTCCACCGTGGGCACCTACTCCGGCGTGCTGGACGAGCTGCGCCGCGCCTTCGCCAAGCTGCCCGACGCCAAAGCGGCGGGGCTCAAGGCCGGCGACTTCTCCTACAACACCGGCAGCCTGCGCTGCCCCACCTGCGA
>CANPHS010000015.1 GCA_947573925.1 uncultured Enterorhabdus sp.
GCCAGGCCGCGGGAGGACAGGTCGTTCCGCTCGCAGGGGGCGCTTTGTGCGCTCTCCGGCTGATTCGCAGCTTCGCTGACTTCCTCGGGCGGACCGGTGGGACAAAGCGGCCAAATGGATTAGAATGTATGGCACCTTGTAGGGTGCCTTTTTCATTTTCAGGAGGAGAAGCATGGTTGAGCTGAGCGACGAAAAGGTCCTGTACGCGTTCGATAAGGCGCTGGAGCCGGCGCTGACGGTGCCGAGCGGGGAGACGGTGCGCATTCGCACGAAGGACTGCTTCGGGAACCAGGTGCAGAAGCCGGAGGACGAGCTGGACGAGATCGATTGGGACCACATCAATCCGGCCACGGGCCCGATCTTCGTGGAAGGCGCGGTGCCCGGCGGGACGCTGAAGGTGACCATCGACGCCATCGAGTTCGACGGGCAGAGCGCCTCGTGCACCGGCGAGGGCGAGGGCGTGTGCGGCGACCGCTTCAACGCCTGGAGCACGCATCTGTGCCCGATCGACGGTGACGAGCTGGTGTGGGACGAGGGGCTGCGCATTCCCTTGAATCCCATGATCGGCGTGATCGGCGTGGCGCCGGCCGGCGAGGCGGTGAACTGCGGGACGCCGGGCTCCCATGGCGGCAACATGGACAACACGGCCATTACGACGGGGGCCACGCTGTACTTCCCCGTGGCGGTGGACGGGGCGCTGTTCGGCTGCGGCGACATGCATGCGGCCATGGGCGACGGCGAGATCAGCGTATCCGGGGCCGAGGCGGCCGGTTGGGCCACGGTGACGCTGACGGCCCTGCCGGAGCTCTCGGTGCCCGATCCGCTCATCGAGAACGGGACCCACTTCGGGGTGATCGCCTCGGCGGAGAGCCTGGACGCCGCCGCTGACCGGGCGGTGCACGAGATGGTGGACCTCATCTGCGACCGTACGGGGAAGCCGGCCGACGAGATCGTCATGCTGCTGTCGCTCGTGGCCGATGTGCAGGTGTGCCAGATGGTGGATCCGGAAAAGACCGTGCGCTTCATGGTGCCCAAGTACGTGCTGGATGCCCTGGGCTTCGCGCTGTAAGCGGCGGGGCGGAACGACGGAACAGGGAAACAGGGCGCCTCGGGTTTTCGGGGTGCCCTGTTTTATTCTCAAACGTGAATAATAAGTCTTGCGCTTAGAATTCCGAAGCGCTAAGATGGGGCCGTGCATTATTCGTGCATGAGGATAATACCGATGGAGGAACCCATGAAAGCAATGTCTCGGAGGATGTTCGCCGTGCTGACGGCGACGATGATGGCGGCGGCCCTCGGCTTGGGCGGTTGTGCCAGCGACGGCGGCCAGGAGACGGCGGCCGAGGGCGACAAGGCGCCGGCGGCCCCGGCCCAGGAGCAGGAGAGCCAGGGGGCGGCATCCGGGGGCGATGCGGCGACGGGCGAGCCGGTGGAGCTCCAGATCTTCGCCGCCAACTCGCTCACCAAGGCCATGGACGAAGCCCAGGAGCTGTACACCTCCCAGCACCCCAACGTCACCTTCGCTCCGACGCAGTACGAAGGGTCGGGCACCCTCGTGGAGATGCTGGCGGCCGGACAGTACGCCGATGTCTTCATTTCCGCCTCCCAGGGGAAAATGGACGATGCCGTGGAGGGCGGTTACGCCGACGGCGACTCTGAGCGCACGCTGTTCCTCAACGATCTGGTGGTGGTGACCAAGGAGGGCGGCCCGCTGGCGCAGCAGGACATCACGCTGGAGGACATTGCCGCGGGCACCTACACGCTGGCCGTGGGCGACGAGAGCGTGCCGGCGGGCAACTATGCTGCCCAGGCCCTCTCCACGGTGGGCGCCTACGTGGAGCCCGACGGCGCCACCGGTCCCGACGCCTCGGGCAAGGGCGGCGAATGGTCGCCGACGCTGCTGCCGAAGATCAGCTTCGGCGCGAAGGTGGGCGACGTGTGCAAGTACGCGGAGTCCGGCGAGGTGGACATCGCCATGGTGTACACGTCGGACGTGTACCGCATGGGCGGCGTGGCCATCTGCTCGGTGGTGCCCGGCGACACCCATAAGCCCATCACCTATCCTGCGGCCATCTGCACCGGCAGCGAGCATTACACCGCCGCCTCCGAGTTTCTCGATTGGTGCGTGACCGACGAGGACTGCGCCCAGATTTGGGAGAAGTGGGGCTTCGAGCTCGCCGCCTAGGGGCCCGGATGTGAGACAATAGAGCGATCATGCGGAAACGGGGCCGAAGTGCCCCGCTTCCGTTGCGAAGGGAGACGTTGCAGAGGGAGATGCGGATGGGAAGGAAGGCCATGGTGCGACGGTTGGCGAGGCTCGTGGTGGCACTGTGCCTCGTGGCGTTCGCTCCGGGCGCGGCTTGGGCCGACGAAGTTTCGGCGGCGGACGGTGCCGGGGCGGCCCAGGCTGATGGCGCCGGAGGCTCCGTTGACGGTGCCTCCGGCGCTTCGTCGGCGAGCGCCGAGGTGGAGGTGTCGGCCGATGGGGACGCGGCCCGCATGGAGGGCTGCGCCTTTGCCGCCGAGGGCTTCGCCTGCTCCCGCACCGGGTCGGCCCGGGCCATCGACGGGGTCGACTATGGGTACACGTATCGGCTGGAGGCTCCCGATCGCGTGGCCGTGGTGAACACGGCGGACTATGCGGTGCTGTTCATCCCCCGGGATGTGGCGGAGCAATTCGGCATCGAATCGGACAACCTTGCCGCCGAGGACGTCAAGGCGCTGCTCGGGGCCCTGGACACCAACTTCTCGGCGGGGGTAAGCCCTCTGGCCGAGCAGGACACGTGGTATGTGTTCACGGGGCAGCCGGGGGACGATGCCGATGCCTCCATGGCCGTGGATGGGGTCACCTACACCTTCGGACGCGAGCTGACCGAAGGACACTTCTACGTGACCATCGAGGGGCCCGACGAGGCCTTCGACGTGAAGGCGGAGGTGCGGCCGGCCCAGATGGACTCGTGCCGGCTCGTGCCGGCCGAGGGGGCGCAGATCGTGCAGGCCGCCGGCCCCGTGGAGCAGCTCGGTGCCTTTCTGGCCACCATGGACTACTCGCCCCTGTGGGTGACGTTGAAGACCTGCGGCGTGGCCATCGTGTTCGTGTTCTTCCTCGGGTTGGCGGCGGCCTATTTCACCCTGCGCATCTCCAAGCGGGCCCAGAGCATCTTCGACACCGTCTTCACCATCCCGATGGTGCTGCCTCCCACGGTGTGCGGCTTTTTGCTGCTCATGTTGCTCGGGCGCAACACGGCTTTCGGGCGGTTCTTCCAGGACATCGGGTTCCCCTTGGCCTTCAGCTGGCAGGCCACGGTGATCGCCGCGGTGGTGGTGGCCTTCCCGCTCATGTACCGCAGCGCCCGGGGGGCTTTCGAGAGCCTGGACCCGAACATGCTGGACGCGGCCCGCACGCTCGGGTGGTCCAACGGGCGCATCTTCGCGAAGCTGATGCTGCCCTTGGCCTGGTCGTCCATCGCCTCGGGCACGGTGCTCGCCTTCGCCCGGGCCCTGGGCGAGTTCGGCTGCACGCTGTTTCTGGCGGGCAACCAGCTGGGCACGACGCGCACCATCCCCATCGCCATCTACTTCGAATGGATGAACGGCAACACCGAGGCCACGTGGTTCTGGACCTGCGTGCTGCTGGCGTTCAGCTTCGTGGTGATCCTGTTCATCAACTTGTGGAGCCGCCATACCACGCGCTACCGCGAGAAGGCCCCGGCCGGCGGGCGCTCGCCCAAGCCGCCTCGGAGTGGTAAGCGCGGCGGGGGTCGGCGGAAGGAAGGTGCCCGATGAGTCTCTCGGTGGATATCCGCAAGGACTTCGGGTCCTTCACGTTGGATGTGGCTTTCGAGGCCGGGGACGAGACCCTGGGGTTCCTCGGGGCCTCCGGGTGTGGCAAGAGCCTCACCCTGCGGTGCATCGCCGGCATCGAGACGCCGGATGAGGGCCGTATCGTGGTGAACGGGCGCGTGTTCTTCGACGCGGCGGCCGGAGTGAACCTGACGCCCCAGGAGCGCAAGACGGCGCTTTTGTTCCAGAACTACATGCTGTTCCCGAACCTTACCGTGGCGGAGAACATCGGGGCCGGCATCGGGCGCGAGGTGCCCCGGGAGGAGCGGGCCCGCATCATCTCCGAGGAGTTGGAGCGCTTCGGGCTGCGCGGCTTCGGCCAGCGCTACCCGGCCCAGCTGTCGGGTGGCCAGCAGCAGCGCGTGGCCTTGGCCCGGATGTTCGCGGCCCGCCCCGGCATCCTCATGCTAGACGAGCCTTTCAGCGCCCTGGACGCGCACTTGAAGGGCGTGCTGGAGCAGAACCTCGTGAGCCTGTTCGACGCCTACGGGGGTACCATCCTGTACGTGAGCCACGACATCGACGAGTCGCTGCGGTTCTGCGACCGCATCGCCGTGGTGGAGGCGGGGCGCATCCGGGAGATGGCCTCGGGCGACGACTTGGTGCATCGGCCGCAGTCGGTGGCCGGACTGAAGCTGTCGGGCTGCAAGAACGCCGTGCCCGTGGAACGGGTGGGGGCGCACGCGGTACACGCGCCGCGCTGGGGCGTGGACGTGGCCTGCGCCGAGCCGGTGCCCGAGGACGTGACGTGCCTCGGCGTGCGGGCCTTCTACATCGAGCGGACGGACGGGCCCGGGGAGAACTGCTACCGCGTGCGGGTGGACCGCACGAGCGATTCGCGCTTCGAGCGCACGGTGCTTCTGGCCTTTCTCGACCGCGACCCGGCCGACGCCGCCGTGGCCTTCGACGACAACGAGATGAGCTACCTGCACCAGCACCTGTTCTGGCGCGTGAGCAAGCGCGAGCCGGGGGCCGCGCTTCCCGAGGTGGGCGACGAGCTGTGGGTGCGCATTCCCCCCGACCGCGTGTACCTGGTGACGCGCTAGGGAAGGGTCCGGCGCGAACTGGGACGCCCTACCGGGTAAGCTGTCCCACTTTTCTGAACAGTGGGACAGCTTACCCGGTAGGGCGTTTCGATGAAATTTTCCCAGTTCAGAGGATTCACTCACTCAGTTTGCGTGAGGGAAAATGAATGAATTTCAGACAGTATGCGGGTAGCCGTCGCGGCACCCACATCGTTATAGTGGGGCCCTGTTAAGCGTTGCGCCAAGGGACTGAGGAAGGGCCGCGAAGGCCGAGGGCGCGATGCGGAGGAGAGCTGAATAAGCTGAATACGAAAGAGGGGAGGGTCGCACCGGCTCGGTGCGAAGCATGCCATGACTGATTTTTCCCATGAAACCGCCACGGCCCAAGATCCGGATTTGGACCAGGTGACCAATGAGGACGGCGAGCTTCTGAACGACGCCTCCCTGGCCGCCGAGGATCTGCCCGCAGCCGTCGAGCTCACCTTCGAGGAGAAGCTGGATGCCCTGAACGCGACGGTCATGCGGCACCCCCTGAACCGCGAGATCCTCTACAAGGCCCTCGCCTTCTGCGAGGAGGAGCGCCCCCTGCGGGAGGCCGAGGACTTCATCGCCTCCATCCCCCAGTTCGAGATGGCCACCCAGAACCAATACTATATGCTCACGAGCCTCGTGAGGGCCCACGGCCTGGAGATGATCGAGCGCGACGAGGACGGCAACGTGGTGGCCCCCGAGCAGAAGGAGGGGCTCACCGAGGACGAGATCGACGATTTGGTAGCCGCCTTCTCCTTCAAGACCACCGAGGTGGGGAGCTACTTCGTGGAGTATAACCGCCCGAGCGCCCGCTTGGTGGACCTCATGCATCTGGCCCCCGAGCGCTCCGATACCTACATCGAGCTGCTGGAGTTCGTGGACGGGGATGCTCGCACTTACCCCCAGATCGAGGCGCTTCTTTCGGGACGCCCGGTGCTGGAGACGGTTATAGACGGCCATCGGGAGACCATGCAGCCGTCGGTATTCGTGGACAAACTGGAGCGCGCCGGCGCTCTCGTTTGGAAAGATGGTTGGACGTTGACCGAGGAGGGAAGGGAGTTCTTGCAGGATCTGAAGGTAAACGGACAAGCGTAAACGCACGTACTGTACAAGGAGAGGAAGACAATATGTCAAAAACCAGTTTGACACGACGCAGCTTCGTCAAGGTATCTGCGCTCGCGGGCGCAGCGGCGGCCGTGGGCGCCTCCATGGCCGGCTGCATGCAGGAGGCTCCCCAGGAGGATCTGGCGGGCACCGGCGAGACCGTGCCGCCGAGCACCGAGGGCCTGACCCCCGTGCGCACCAGCTGCCACGGCTGCATCCAGATGTGCCCCGCCATCGCGTGGATGAAGGACGGCGTGGTGGTGAAGCTCGAGGGCGATCCGGAGGCGCCGGTGTCCCGCGGGTCGCTGTGCATCAAGGGCCTGAACCAGCTGCACACCATGTACAGCCCGCGCCGCGTGCTGCACCCCCTGCGCCGGGCCGGCGAGCGCGGCGAGAACAAGTGGGAGGTCATCTCCTGGGACGAGGCCGTCACCGAGGCCGCCACGCACATCAAGGACGCCATCGACAAGTACGGCAACTACGCCTTCTTCAGCTCGGTGGGCGGCGGTGGCGCCTACTCCTTCATGGAGGCCATGACCCTGCCTCACGCCTTCGGCTCGCCCACGGTGTTCGAGCCCGGCTGCGCCCAGTGCTACCTGCCCCGCTGGGCCCTGTCCAAGCTCTTCTACGGCGGCGACGACCAGTCCGTGGCCGACAACGCCGTGCAGGAGATCTTCAAGGTGAACGACAACAAGACCGAGGTCGTCGTCGTCTGGGGCGCCCAGCCCTCCGTGTCCGAGACCGCCGAGTCGGGCCGCGGCATGGCGGAGCTGCGCGCCGCCGGCGTGAAGACCGTGGTCGTGGACCCGAACTTCTCGCCCGACGCCGTGAAGGCCGACGTGTGGCTGCCCGTGCGCCCTGGTACCGACACGGGCCTCTTGCTGTCCTGGTTCCGCTACATCTTCGAGAACAAGCTCTACGACGAGGAGTTCACGAAGTACTGGACGAACCTGCCCTTCCTCATCGATATGGATGAGAAGTCGCCCCGCTACAAGCTCCCGGTGCTGGCCGCCGACGTGTTCCCCGACTTCAAGCAGACGACCCCCGAGAACACCCCGGCCTACGTATGCTTCGATTTGAAGACCAACGCCGTGGCGCCCTTCGAGTACTCCGCCCCGGCCGACAGCGCCGTGGATCCCGAGATCTTCTGGGCCGGCGAGTTCAACGGCAAGCAGTACAAGACCGCGGGCCAGATCTACAAGGAAGAGGCCGACCCCTGGACGCTGGAGCACACGGCCGAGGTGTGCTGGGTGCCCGCCGACCGCATCGAGGCCGGCGTGAAGCTGTACGTGGAGAACAACGGCGGCATCGTGAACGGCGTGGCCTCCGACATGACCGAGTCCGCCTCCCAGGTGCCACTCGGCTGCATGGGCCTCGACTCCATCATGGGCCGCATCAACAAGCCCGGCGTGACCATGACCCAGAAGGGCGGCGGCTACTTCTCCACCATGACCGACACCGGCGAGGCCAAGTCCATCCGCCCGGTCACCTACAACAACGGCTTCGGTGGCATGTTCTCCGACATGTACGGCATCGGCGCGGTCGTCGGCATGTCCGACGCCCAGAACGAGGCCCGCATGAAGGCCATGGCCGAGCAGAACGGCGAGATGCAGAAGCGCCACAACAAGCTGCTCGTCGACCGCCTGGGCATGAAGGACCACAAGGGTCTCTACGCCTGGTGCCACTCCCACATTCCCACGGTGCGCAACGCCATCGCCACCGGCGAGCCCTACAAGCCCCGCGTGTGGTTCGACATGTCCGGCAACAAGCTGGCCATGCTCGGCAACGCCAAGAGCTGGTACGAGGTGTTCCCCGAGGTGGACTACGTCATCGGCCAGTACCCGATGCTCACCTCCTTCCACATCGAGGCCGCCGATTTGGTGTTCCCGCTGCGCGAGTGGCTGGAGGAGCCCATGGTGAACATGACCCAGCTGGACACCCAGTGGCTGCAGAACGAGTGCGTGCACATCGGCGAGACCGTGTCGCATTCCATCCCGGCGGCCCAGGTGGTGAACAAGGCCCGCGAGCTGTGGGGCGGCGAGATCCCCGGCGGCCTCATGCCCGGCCTTTTGGCCGACGCCACCGAGGCTGACGTGAAGAACACAGCGGCCACCACGCTCGGCGCACCGGATTGGGAGACCCTGCAGGCCGACATCGACAAGTACGTGCCCTGCGTGACGCCGGACTACTGGAACTACAACCAGCACGAGCAGATCTGCGACGAGGACGGCCTGCCCATGGGCTTCGCCACCGAGTCCCGCAAGGTGGAGACCTACTGCCAGATCCTCATCAAGCTGGCCCGCACCGGTTACCCCTACTGCTACCCGGAGCCCCAGGAGGCCTGCGAGGACTACAGCCCCATCTGCTCGTTCATCGAGCCGGCCGAGTCCCCCTACGAGGGCGCCCCGGGCTACGACGCCGAGTACCCGTTCGTGCTCACCAGCGGCCGCGTGCCCTACTTCCACCACGGCACCATGCGCCACGCCCCGTTCAGCCGCGAGCTGTTCCCCTGTGCCGAGATCCGCATCAACCCGGCCTCGGCCAAGGAGCTCGGCATCGAGCACATGGACTGGGTGAAGGTGACGAGCCGCCGCGGCGAGGTGCACGCCCGCGCCTACCTGACCGAGGGCGTCGCCCCCAAGACCGTGTGGATGGAGCGCTTCTGGAACCCCGAGTGCTACGACGCCTCGCAGCCCAACCCCACCGGCGGCTGGCGCGAGTGCAACGTGAACGTGCTCACCAAGAACGACGCCCCCTTCAACGAGGTCTACGGCTCCTACACCAACCGCGGCTTCACGGTGAAGATCGAGAAGTCCACCCGCCCGGAGAACATCTGGGTGGAGGCCGAGGAGTTCGAGCCCTTCATGCCGACCCAGGAAATGCTCGCTGAAGCCCAGACGAAGGATGTGTTCTAATGAAAAATACGCTTGTCATCGACTTGGACCGCTGCTCGGGCTGCGACTCCTGCGTGGCCGCCTGCAAGCACGAGAACCAGATGAACCTGGGCGTCGTGCGCAACCACGTGTCGGCCATCGGGCCCACAGGCACCTTCCCGGACATCGAGATGTACTGGCTGCCCATGCAGTGCCAGCAGTGCGAGAACCCCGGCTGCATCGAGGTGTGCCCCACCGGCGCCTCCTACCGCGACGAGTCCACGGGCATCGTGCTCGTGAACGCCGAGGACTGCATCGGCTGCGAGAGCTGCCTCACGGGCTGCCCCTACGGCGTGCGCCAGATGAACCCGAAGACCAACACCATCGAGAAGTGCACCCTGTGCTTCCAGCGCCGGGGCGACGAGGACTGGGTGCCGGCCTGCGTGCACAACTGCTGCTGCGGCGCCCGCTACTTCGGCGATCTGGACGACCCGGAGAGCGCCGCGGCGAAGGCCGTGGTCGCCGCCGGCGAGAACGCGCACTACCTGTACGACCCCGCGGACCTCAAGCCCACCACGGTCTACATCCTCTCGGAGAAGACCGCCAAGTGGCAGGACGAGCCCGTCGAGGTCACCCGCTACGAGAAGCAGTAGCAGCTTTTCCCGGAGGGGCGTCGCGCCCAGCCTCGCGGCGCCCCTCGCATCCCAAGCTGTGTCCTCGGCCGCCTTATCCTCCCACCCCCCCCTGGCGGCCGGGGCACGCCCTTGTCCTGCCTCCCGCACGGTGCAGCGATTGGATGCGGGCCTGTAGGGCAAGGGCTCTGCCCTTGCCGTCTGCATGGTGTTTTCCACGCGGCAAGGGCAGAGCCCTTGCCCTACAGAAGCGCCCCGTAACGGGCGCAAAGTCGATTCGAGGAGAGAGAGAGGGGTTTCATGGAAGAGACGATTGAGCGCGGGAAGGAGCTGACGGAGCGCGATGCCGTGACCGCGGACATGGTCGCGGCCTGCGAGGGCCGGGCAGCCTTCTACGACATGCTGGCCGCCGTGTACTTCAAGCCGCTCACGGCCGAGCAGGTGGAGAACATCGCGACCATGGACTGGGGCGAGTACGCCGACTTGAACGAGCTGTTCGCCGACGGCGTGAACGACATCACGCGCTACCTGCGCAAACGCAACTCCGGCACGCGCCAGGCCCTGGCTGTGGACTTCACGAGCGCCTTCGCGGGCACGCAGTCGTGGAAGGGCCGCTACGCGGTGCCCTACGAGTCCGTGCACACGAGCGAGGAGGGGCTGTACTTCCAGGACGCCTACCACGAGGTGTTCCAGCTCTACAAGCGGAACCATGTGGCCAAGGCCGAGGGCTACGACTTCCCCCACGACCACCTGTCGTTCATGTGCGAGTTCCTCGTGGTGCTGTCGGGGCGCATCGCGGCGGCCCTTGAGGCCGGCGACGACGCCGAGGCGCTTCGCCAGGTGCAGATCTCGCGGGCGTTTCTGGCCGACCACATCCTGTCATGGTTCGACACCTTCCAGGAGCTGGCCCTGCTGCTTTTGGAGACGCGGTTCTACCGCGGCGTGCTGAAGGTGTCCAAGGGGTTCTTCCTGGAGGACGCGGAGCTCCTGGACTCCATGGCCGTGGAGCTGGAGCAGAGACTGGAAGGGGAGCAGTAGCATGGACTTCGCCATCATCCTCGCCGCCACGGTGGCGGCGTGCTTCGCCTTGAAAGTGCCGTTGAAGGCCTGTCCGCTCGCGTTCTACCTGGGGGCCGTCGCCGTGGACGCCGTATACGTGTACGGGGTGTTCTTCGGGCTGCCCCGGGCTGTCTGGAGTCCGCTGTTCGTGCTCGTGCAGAAGTGCGAGCTGGCCCTGGCCCTGTTCGTGGTGGTCATGTTCATCGGTTGCCTGAGCCGCGAGGGTCGCGCCTATAAGTGGCTGAAGCCGGTGAGAAGCGAGCTGTCCATCGTGGCGTGGTTCCTGTCGCTCGGGCACATGGCCGTGTACCTGGAGAGCTACGTGCCGCGCCTTTTGGGCGGCGGGGAGGTGTCGGGCAACGTGATGGGGGCCTTCGCCCTGGCCATCGTCCTGCTCGTCCTGCTCGTGGTGCTCGGCGTGACCTCCTTCGCCTTCGTGAAGCGGCATATGCACACCGACACCTGGAAGAAGGTGCAGAAGCTGGCCTACCCGTTCTTCGCGCTGGTGTACGTGCACCTGCTATTGATGCTCCTGCCCTCGGCCCTGCACGGCGGCATCGCCGCCAGCACCTCGGTGGCCGTGTACTCCGTGGTGTTCGTGGGCTACGGCCTCGCCCGCACGGCGCGGGCCTTGGCCGACAAACGGGCCGAAGAGGCTCCAGCTGCGGAAAAGCCCGTGAATCCGTCCTTCTCCGACGAGTTGGATGTGGTATCGTAACTAACTGAACGTGTCGGGAAGCGCTCTGCTGTGCGGGGCGCTTTCCGCATTGAGGGGGAGGGTATGGCCGCGACGGAAAAATTCTTGGGCAAACTGGTGCGCACCTGGCCGGCGCTGCCCTACATGGCCCTGGGTGCGTGGCTGGCCTCGGTGTACATCGCGAATTCCGGCACGGCGTGGCTGTCCGACAGCGAGATGGACGGCGGCAATCTGTCGTCTCTGTTCATCTACGCGGCCCTGGCAGCCGGCGCCGCAATGCTGTTGGCCACGTTCGCGGTGCCGAAGGTGCGCCTTTGGGTGACGCGGCCGGCGACGGCGGTGGGGGCCGGGGCCCTGGCGGCGCTCGGAAATGCCCTCATTATTGCCATCGGGCCCTACTATCTCACGCCCGTGTTGCCGCACGTAGTCATTATGGGGTGCTTCATTTGCGGCGGCGTGCTGTTCGGCGTGGGCATCGGCGCTCTCGCCTTGCGTTGCGGCCAGCTGTACGGGGCGCTCCCTCCGCGCCAGGTTATTCTGTACGCGGCTTTCTCGCAGTTGGTGGTGGCGCTGTCCTTCTTCATCGTGGTGGGATCGCCCGCCTGGGCGCCTGTGCCCGGCGGTCCGTCGCTCGTGGGCATTCTGTCCTTTGTGGGCATGCCCCTGTTGGCGGGCGTGCTGGCGGCGCTTTCGCGCTATTCCGACCGTCAGGCTGATCCGGCCGACTACGCGCCATCGCGTTCGGCGCTGCCCCGCTCGTTCTGGAAGCTTCTGGCCGTGGTGTTCGTGTTCTCCTGCATCGTGTCGTCGGTGTACGCCTCGGTGGTGTACGCCTCGCCGGTGGACACCACCTTGAACGGGTCGCGCCTGGTCATGCTGCTGCGTATGGTGCTGGCGCTCGCCCTGGTGGCCGTGGCCGTGGGTACCGAGGGGGACAAGCTGAACTTCGGCAAAGTCTATTCGGTGGTGATGGTGGCCTCGGTGGCGCTCGTGGCCTGCCTGCCCCTCGTGTCGGTGCTGCACACGGTGCTCGCTCAGATCGTGTCCTTGGCCACGGTGGTTTTCGAGCTGTTTTTGTGGTGCACGCTCGCCTTCATCGTGTACCAGCGGCGCATCTCGCCGGTCATCGTGTTCGGCTACGGCTTCGGTGCCTATCTCTTGGCCACGGGCATCGGGTGGCTGTTCGGCGTGCGGGTCGTGGGGTCGCTGTTCCAGGCTGTGGGCGAGCCGTTCGCCTATATGATCATGGCCCTCGTGGTGCTGGCCTGCGCCTTCATCATCTTCTCGGAGCGGGAGTTCGACCGGCTGTTCGCCCCGGAAGAGGAAGGTGCTCCCACCTTGGACGACCTGCTGAAGCAGGACCTGGCCGTCGAGGGGGCGGACGGCGCGGCGGGCGAGCCGGTGCACAAGGGGCGCTTCGGCGCGGCCATCGAGGAGCTGTCCGAGCGCTACCAGCTCTCGCCTCGGGAAACCGACGTGCTGCGCTGTTTGGCCATGGGCTACAACTCCTCCACCACGGCCAGCAAGCTGCACATTTCCTGGAACACCGTGCGCACCCACACCCGCAACATCTACGGTAAGCTGGGGGTGCATTCGCACCAGGAGCTCATCGGCGTGGTGGACGAGGCCACGGCGGGGGAATGAGGTCGCACGTTTCGCGGTGAGCTGGGCCATGGTTTTGCGAAGTGGAACGTCCTACCGGGTAAGCTGTCCCACTTTGTGCGAAGCGAAAGTGGGACAGCTTACCCGGTAAGGCGTCCCACGCGATTGCGGCCCATTTCCCCGTGGCGCTTTATTCGCTCTTGTGTATAATAGTGCGTCGAGAGACGACGCAAGGGGGAGCCTTGAAAGATTCGCATGGGCGGACCATCGACTATCTGCGCATATCGCTGACGGACCGCTGCAATTTCCGCTGCATCTACTGCATGCCCGAAGAGGGCGTGTGCTCCATGGGCCACGACGAGATTCTGCGCATCGAGGAGATCGAGCGTTTGGTGCGGGTGGCCGCCGGCCTGGGCATTCGCTCGGTGCGCCTCACGGGCGGCGAGCCCTTGGTACGCAAGGGCGTGGTGGATCTGGTGGATGCCATCACCGGCATGCCGGGCATCGAGAACGTGTCCATGACCACCAACGGGGTGCTTCTGCCCGCTATGATAGACGACTTGAAGGCGGCGGGGCTGTCGCGGGTGAACATCTCGCTAGACACCCTGGACGCCGAGCAGTTCCGCGCGGTGACCCGGGTGGGCCGTTTGGAGGACACGCTCGCCGGTATCGACGCGGCGCTGGCGGCGGGGCTTTCCCCGGTGAAGGTGAACGCGGTGACGGTGCGCAGCCTCAACCAGGACTTCCTGGCCTTCGCGAAGCTGTCTTTGGACCGGCCCCTGCACGTGCGCTTCATCGAGTACATGCCCGTGGGCAACACGGAGGAGGCCGGGGGCACTGGCTGGGGGAAGGCCGACGTCATCCCCTCCGAGGAGCTCATCGACATCATCAGCGAGCAGGCCCGGGCGGCGGGGCTGCCGGCACTCGTGCCCGCGGCCAAGGCCTCCAAGCCCGTGGGCTGGGGGCCGGCGCGGTACTTCGAGTTCCCCGGGGCGCAGGGCACTGTGGGCTTCATCAGCCCGCTGTCGCGCCACTTCTGCAGCGAGTGCAACCGTTTGCGGGTGACCGCCGACGGCAAGGTGCGTCCCTGCCTGTTCTCCGACGACGAGTACGACGTGCGCACCCCCCTGCGCGAGGGCGACGATGGGGCCGTGCGCGACGTGCTGCTGGCGGCGCTGGGCGCCAAGCCCGACGAGCACCACGACAAAGTAGGAACCGAACGCGGGATGAGCCAAATAGGAGGCTAGCATGACTGAGCAGCTGACCCATATCGACGAGCACGGGGACGTGCGGATGGTGGACGTGTCGCAGAAGGCGGACACCGAGCGGGTGGCCGTGGCCGAGGGGTTCATCTCCATGAGGCCGGAGACGCTGGCGCTCGTCGTGGAGGGCAAAGCGGCCAAGGGCGACGTTCTGGCCTGCGCCCGGGTGGCCGGGGTCATGGCGGCGAAGAAGACGAGCGAGCTCATTCCCATGTGCCATCCGTTGAACATCACCAAGGCGAAGGTGGAGTGCGCGCCGGTGCACGAGGGCGAGCGCGAGGACGGCCGCGTGGGCATTCACGTGACCACGACGTGCGGCGTCACGGGCAAGACCGGCATCGAGATGGAGGCGCTGACGGCGGCCGGCGTGGCGTGCCTCACCATCTACGACATGTGCAAGGCGGTGGACCGCGGCATGGAGATCACCGACGTGCGCCTGCTGAAGAAAGACGGCGGCAAGACGGGCCTCTGGCTGCGCGAGGAGTAGGGCCTCGCAATTGCGGGACTCGCGGGATTTCGAGACGTGAAAAGCCCCCGGCCGGGGAGGGGATAGCCGGGGGCTTTGTCGGTTATCTGCGGCGCCGGGAGGGATAAGGCGCCGCAGCGGGAAGAGCATGTCGGGATGGGCCGAGACGCCGCAGGCAGCGGGCGCCCCGGCCTGTTGTTCTAGCCGAGGAACTTCGCCACGGACTTGCCGCACTCGCGGCCGAGCACCAGGGCGAAGGCCAAGGACACGCCCGGGATGGGGGTGATGTACTCGGTGCCGAAGCGGCGGCCGCAGTCGTTGCCGGCCATGTACAGGCCCGGGATGGGCTCGTAGTTGGCGTCCAGGGCGTTCATGTCGCCGTCGGTGATGATGCCGCCCATGGTGACCATGGTCTCGCCGAGCACCGGGTCGAAGGTGCAGGCGTAGAAGGGGCCGTCCTTCACCGGGAAGAGCACCTCGGCGGCGCGGCCGAACTCCTCGTCGACGCCCGCCTCGCAGTAGCCGTTGTAGCGCTCGATCTGGGCGACGAACTCGGTGGCCGCGTCACCGGTGAGCCCCAGCTGACCGGCCAGGCCCTCCAGGGTGTCGTCGGCGATGTACTCCACCTGGGTCATGGGGCCGTGGCCGCCCGGGCCCTCTTCCTCGGTCTGCTCCGGCTCCTCATAGGTGCCCTTGAACTTCGCGTAGGCGGTGTCCAGGGCCTCGCGCAGGGAGGCGATGTTCTCCTCGCTGGCGGTGAAGCCGGCGTGCTGGGGCAGGGTGTACTGGCGGTACTCGGTGAAGTTGTTGTCGCAGACGGCGTACTTCGTCTTGCGGCTCATGAACACGGTCTGGTAGCCGCGCTGCTCGGAGGTGGGGTAGTACTCGTTGCAGAAGCGGCGGCCGTTCTCATCGATCCACACGGCCTGGGGCAGGCAGTTCATCTTGCCGGGCACGGAGAGGCCCTTCATGTTCATGCCGGGGATGGGCGTGGTCTCCAGGTGCGCCCCGGCCCAGTAGGCCATCTGCACGCCGCGGCCGTCGTTGGCGCTCATGGAGGTGAGCGCGTCGTTGCCCGTGAGGGCCTGGGCCATGTCGGGCATGAAGTAGGCCATCATGTCGGGGTTGCCGCCCATGCCGCCGCAGGCGATGACCGCGGCGCGGCAGTTGATCTTCATGTAGCCGTCGTCGGTGGAGGCCACCATGCCGGCCACCTTGCCGTCCTCCATGATGAGGTACTCGGCGGTGGTGGCGAAGTAGAACTGGGCGCCCTTCTCCTCGGCTGCGGCCTGGTTGTACATCTGGATCTTGGTCTGGTTGCACTCGCCGTAGAAGGAGCACACGCTCGGCCAGAACTTAATGCCCGACAGCTCCGAGAGCTGGTGCTCGGTGGGCGGGAAGAAGGCCGTGGTCATGGTGGCGAAGTCGGTCACTTCCGCCGGCGGGGTCATCCAGCTCGTGTCGGTGACGTTGTGGATGTGCACGTCGCTGGCGACGGGCTGGCCGTTGGCCTCGCCGCCGTTGGCGCTGTCGGCCTTGGCGCCCGCGGCGTCGTTGGCGGCCGGCGAGCAGCCGGCGAGCCCGGCCACGCCGGCGGCCATGGCGGCTGCGGCGCCCATGTCGCCCTTCCAGGCGGACGGGGGCGGCCCGGCGCTTCTGGTGGTGAGCACCCTGTTCTTCGTGCTGCTCATCGGCGAGGCCCTGGTGCGTCTGTGGCAGGCATCACGGGTGACGGCCGCGGCCGGCGACGGCGCGACGGTCGACGGGGGCACCGGTGAGGGGCCGGCCGGCGAGATGGCCGAGCTGGACGGGCTCGGGGGCGTCCTTCCCTTCGCCGCCGCCCGGGGGCGTCGGGTGTCGCCGCGGCCCTTGGGCGTGCAAGAGCGCTGCGAGGCCCTGGCCGACGAGGGCGGCCTCACGCCCCGAGAGCGGGAGATTCTGGGGTACCTCGGCCGCGGCCACGGTATCGCGTTCATTGCCGGCACGTTGGTCATCTCCGAATCCACCGTGCGTACCCACGTGAAGGCCATCTATCGCAAACTGGACGTGAGCAGCCGCGAAGAGTTGCTGACCCGGGTGGGGGAGTAGGAGGGGCTAGAGCCCTGTTTGGTTTACCTGGTAAAGCCAGAAGGCAACGATCCCCACCCAGACGAGCGCCATGACGACTGCCGCGCCGCAGAGGAAAGGGCGTGTTGCCTTGCGGCTGATGCCGTGAACCAGCCCGAGGTCATAGAGTCTTTCGCTGAATGCGTAGCAGAGGGCGAACAGACCGTTGCACCCGGCCATGATGAGTGCGGTCGGGAACATTTCCCGAGGCGTGCCGTAGCGGTCAACTTCGCCCTGGGCGTTCCAATGCAAGGGGGCTTCAATGTCGGAGGGAATTTGCGCTACGACAACGAGAGTGGTCACGATGGGTGCGGCAACGACGATGCACCAGAAGATCAAGGAACGCGTGGTCATCGGCGGCAGTTCTCGTAGAGAAGCTCGGGTGCAATGTCTCGGTCTTCGTCCCATACGACCGTGCCGCATTCTGCGCGGGCAGTCATGAAAAGGGGCAGCTGCGAGAGCGGAGCATAATAGCGATCCGCGAGAAGGGGACGCAGATCGAATACGCCTCGCATGCCGTCGGCAAAAACAAGGTCGAGAGTATAATCACTGTGAGGTGTAGCTTCGAGAACAACCCAATTCGGCTGTGACATAATCTGCTCCTACTTCAGAGGGCTGATTTTGAAAAGAGCTTCCTTATTGGCGGCGAGTTCCCAATTAGCGACGAGTTCATCGTGGTGGATTTCCGCCCACGCTCCAATGAGCTTCTGTTGCTTGATGGGCATTTCCCCCTCGAGCAAGTTGCCATTGAGGTCGAAAGTGGCATTGCTTCCTTGATAAGAAGCGTGAAAATGTGGGGGATTGTGGTCGTCGGCGAACATCCGAATGATGATGCCGAAGAACATACTGAGAGTGGGCATGAGGCCTCCTTTTCGTTTGAGCTTATCCTATCATGGTGGGGAGTTGCCTTTTACCGCACACTCAAATACTCGCGGAACTTCTTGACGGGGAGGGAGGGTTCCATATCGGCGCGGGTGGCGAAGGCGAGTTGGCGGAAGTGGGGCTTCGTCAAGGGGCGGCAGACGACGCGGTAGGGGATGCGCTGGAGGATGAGGCTCGGCAGGATGGCCAGGCCCAGCCCCCGCTCCACCATGGCCATGACGGCGTAGTCGTCCCAGGTGGCCAAGTCCACGTGGGGTGTAAGGCCCGCATCGGCGAAGAGCTTCGCCACCTCGGTGTCGGCACCGTGTTCCAGGGCGAGGAAGGGCTCCTCGCAGAAGGCCTCCAGGGGCACGGCCTTGCAGGTTGCGAGCGGGTGGTTCTCGGGCAGTACCGCCATCAGTTCGTCGCGCTCGAAGGGTTCGCAGGCCAGCGCCCGGTCGGCAGGGGAGCGCACAAAGCCGCAATCGACCCGGCCCTCCTTCAGCCATGTTTCTATCTGGGTGTAGTCGCCCAGCAGCAGTTCGTAGTCGATGCCGGGGAAGTCGGCGCGGAAAGCGGCGATGATGGCGGGCAGCCGGTGGGTGGCGATGCTGGAAATGGTGCCGATGCGCACGGTGCCCGTGGCAAGGCCGCGCACTTCGTTCACGTGCTCGCGCAGAGACCGCCACGAGGCCACGAGCGCTCGGGATGCGGGCAGAAGCTCGGCCCCTTCGGCGGTGAGGCGCACGCCGGCCCGGTCGCGGCGCAGAAGCGCCAGGCCCCATTCCCGTTCCAAATCGGAGATCATGCGGCTCACGGCCGACTGGGAATAGCCCAGAAGCTCCCCGGCCCGGGTGAGGCTGCCCACTTCCACGGTGGTGGTGAAAGCCAGATGCTTCTGCACATTCTCGTCCATGGGCTCCTTTCATTCCAATTATGCAAGTATAACTTGAAATACATGCAGAATTAGTAACGTAATTCCCGTGCCAGAATGAGCGGCATGAAAGATTACGTGAAATTCCTCAGCTCGCTCGTCCTGTTCGGCAGCAATGGGGTCATGGCCGCGCACATCGCCCTGCCGAGCCAGGACATCGTGGTTCTGCGCACCCTTATCGCCGCTTGCATGTTGCTGGCGGTGTTCAAGCTGGCGGGCAGGCGCTTTGCCTGCCGGGGCCGCGACTTCCTTTTCGTAGTGGCGTCGGGCGTGGCCATGGGGGCTAGCTGGCTGTTCCTCTACGAGGCCTACCGGCTCGTGGGGGTGGGCGTGTCGTCGCTGGCCTACCATTGCGCCCCCATCATGGTGATGGCGCTCACCCCCGTGCTGTTCAAGGAGCGGATCGGTGCCGGTGCGGTGGCCTCCCTCTTCGTGGTGCTGACCGGCGCGCTGCTTTTGAACGCCCACACGCTGGAAGCGGGCGGCTCGGCCTGGGGCATGGCCTGCGGCTGAGCCTCGGCGGTGGCCCACGCCGCCATGGTGATCTTCTCGAAGAAGGCCGATCGCGTGGACGGTTTGGAGAGCTCGGCCATCCAGATGGCGGCCGCCTTCGCCGTGGCCCTGGCGTTCCTGGTGGTCACGGGCGGCCTTCCCTTCGCGGTACCCGCCGAGGCGTGGCCCTGGGTATGGGTGCTGGGCCTGGTGAACACCGGTGCCGGGTGCTACCTGTACTTCTCGTCCTTCGCGGGTCTGGCGGCCCAGACTGTGGCCGTGCTCGGCTATGTGGAGCCCCTGTCGGCCGTGGTGTGCGGCCTGGTGTTCCTCGGGGAGCCCATAACGGCCCAGCAGGCAGTGGGCGGTGCCCTCATCGTAGGCGGCGCAGCCGCGGGAACGTTGGCCACGCGGCGCGTTAATGACCCGGATAGCGGGGGAGACGCCTAAAGCTCGGTTCTTCCCCGGCTGAGGCGCTGGTAGAGATCTTCCGGAATGCGGCGGTGGCCGAAGCCCTTCACTTCGATGCCGTTCTCGGTCTTGCGGAACACGATGCGGCAGAGTGCCTTTGCTCGCTGGCCAACGCGGTGCTGGTAGTGGTAGGATTGCCAGTCTTCGAACTCGTATTTCAAGCTAGCCAGGGTGACTTGGCCGTCCCGTAGATGGGCGAGGGCGCGGCAGGTGCTCGCCGTCGCAGCGGTGAAATCGGCTTCATCGGGGAAAGCTGCGGCAACTGCTTCTACGTCACCAGCAGGAATACATAGGTGAAGGCCCAGGCCAACAGGCCGCAGCCGGGGAAGGTGAGGATCCAGGTGAGCACCATGCGGCGGGCGAGGCCCCACTTCACGTTGCGGGGGCTCTTCTCGGCGCCGACGCCCATGATGGCCGTAGTCTTGGTGTGGGTGGTGGATACGGGCAGCCCCGTGAAGGTGGCCAGCCCAATGCAGAAGCAGGCGGAAAGGCAGGCGGCGAAGCCCTGGGCCTGGTCCATGCGCACCATGTCCATGCCGACGGATTTGATGATCTTGCGGCCGCCCACCGCCGTGCCGAAGGCCATGGTGAGGGACACGAGTACGATGAGCCAGAGGGGGAAGACGGCGTTGTCAGCCGCCGCGCCGTCGATGCCGAGCATGATGCCCAGCATGGCCAGGGACAGGAACTTCTGGCCGTCCTGGGCGCCGTGGAGCACCGCCACGCCGCCTCCGGCGCCGATTTGCAGCAGGCGGAAGGCGCGGTTGCCCCGCTGGCGGTTCACATGCCGGCAGGTCAGGCGGATGAGCCGCATGAACAGCCAGCCGGTGCCGAAGCCGAGGCCCGTGGAGATGACGAGCCCGTAGAGCACCTTCATCCATTCCGTGCCGTTCACGCCCGCAAGGCCGCCCTGCAGGGCGATGGCCGCGCCGGTGATGCCGGCGATGAGCGAGTGGCTCTGGCTTGTGGGGATGCCGAAGTACCAGGCCGCGGCACCCCATGCGATGATGGCCACCATGGCCGCCGCCAGGGCCACCAGCGCCGCGTGGGCGTCGCCGCCGAAGTCCACCATGTGGTAGATGGTCTTCGCCACGGCCGAGGAGACGGCCGTGATGGCCACAAGCCCGATGAAGTTGCCCGCGGCCGCCATGAGGATGGCCGGCGTGGGCCGCATGGCCCGGCTGCCCACCACGGTGGCGATGGCGTTGGGCGCGTCGGTGGCGCCGTTGACGATGGTGGCGCCGAGCGTGAGAGCGAGGATGAGGCCGAGCAGCGGGTCGGCGGCCAGGGCGCTGGCGAAGGTAGCGAGATCGTAGGCCATGGGGGCTTCCTTTCGCGATGGCACGAGCAAACGCTCCCATCATGGGCAAGCTCTGTAAAGTTGAGGTAAAACATCAGTAAAACTTCCGTGACGGATCGCTTCAAACCTGGGATGACGGGACAGCGCAACAAGCGGCGTCCCGGCTCCGTTGCTCGGCTGCGTGCCCGCTCCTCTTCCGTAGAAAAAACGTGCGGGGTGGGCGGTGTGTTCCCAGCGCACGAGGGTTGTGCTAACATATGCGGCTGTTGTATTCGTGTTTTGAAGGGACGTATTCATGTCAGGGCATTCTAAGTGGGCAACCACCAAACATCGCAAGGCGGCGCAGGACGCGAAGCGCTCGGCCTTGTTCTCCAAGCTGGCTCGTAACATCACCGTGGCCGCGAAGGAGGGTGGCGACCCGAACCCCGACAACAACGCGTCGCTGGCCGCCGCCATCGAGAAGGCCAAGGGCTATTCCATGCCCAAGGACAAGATCAAGACCGCCATCGACAAGGCCTTCGGTTCCGGCAAGGACGCCGCCAACTACGAGACCGTGGTGTACGAGGGCTACGGCCCGGCGGGCGTGGCCGTGCTCTGCGAGGCGCTGACCGACAACCGCAACCGCACCGCCGCCGATGTGCGCGCCGCCTTCTCCCATTCCGGCGGCAACCTGGGCACGTCCGGCTCCGTGGCCTTCCAGTTCGACCGCAAGGGCCAGATCATCGTGACCAAGGAAGTGGAGACCGGCGACAAGAAGAACCCCGTCGGCCCGAACGGCGCCGCTGCCGACGAGGAGGAGTTCATGCTCGCCGTGGCCGAGGCCGGCGGCGACGACTACGAGGACGCCGACGAGGAGTGGATCGTCTACACCGCGCCGAGCGACCTGATGGCCGTGGTGCGCGAACTGGAGGCCCAGGGCATCCAGGTGAAGGGCGCCGAGATGACCATGATCGCCGGCACCCCCACCGAGGTTTCCGTGGCCGACGCCAAGAAGGTCATGCGCCTCATCGATAAGCTGGAGGAGTTGGAGGACCTGCAGGCGGTGTACCACACCATGGACATCACCGACGAGATCGCCGAGGCACTGGACGAGTAGTTGAGCGCTTCGCCATCGACGCTTGACGACGCCGGGCCTTCGGGCCCGGCGTTTTTTGCGGACTGCGGCCTTTCGCGCGGCGGTTCGCCCCGCGCAACAGGATGGAAACACGGGGGTTGCGGTAATCTGGTAGGGTGGGGTCACGTAAACGCACCGAACGGGCGGCTGGGCCGGGCCCGGTGGCCGTCGGCGCATGGGACAAAGGGAGGCTCCATGGGTTTTCTCGAAGGTAAGACCGCTATCATCACCGGCGGCGGCTTTGCGGCGCTGAAGGACGGAAGCGCCGGCTCCATCGGCTTCGGCATCGCCACGGCCTACGCCAAGGAGGGCGCGAACCTGGTCATCACCGGTCGCAACGTGGGTAAGCTGGAGGCGGCGAAGGAGAAGCTGGAGGCCGAGTACGGCATCCGGGTGCTGCCCGTGGCCGCCGACGTGTCCGCCGGCGCCGACAACAAGGCCGTGGTGCAGAATGTGATCGACCAGGCCATGGAGACGTTCGGTCGCATCGACGTGCTGGTGAACAACGCCCAGGCCTCTGCCTCCGGCGTGACCCTGGCCGACCACAGCACCGACCAGTTCGACCTGGCCATCTACTCCGGCCTGTACGCCACCTTCTACTACATGCAGGCCTGCTACCCGCACCTGAAGGAGACCAAGGGCTCGGTCATCAACTTCGCCTCGGGCGCCGGGCTCTTCGGCAACTACGGCCAGTGCGCCTACGCCGCCGCCAAGGAGGGCATCCGCGGCATGAGCCGCGTGGCCGCCACCGAGTGGGGTCCCGACGGCATCAACGTGAACGTGGTGTGCCCGCTGGCCTGGACCGCTGCCCTGGAGAACTTCCAGGAGCAGTACCCCGAGGCCTTCGAGGCCAACGTGCACATGCCCCCCATGGGCCACTACGGCAACGTGGAGACCGAGATCGGCCGCGTGGTGGTGCAGCTGGCCAACCCCGACTTCAAGTTCATGAGCGGCGAGACCCTCACCCTGGAAGGCGGCATGGGCCAGCGCCCGTAAGGGCTGGCGCTGTCGCGAGGGACGCCGTGGATTCTCGGCGATTGTCTCTTGCAACCAGCAAACATTTGTTCTAGAATAAGCCCCACTTTAATTGAGAAAGTGGGGCTTGTCTTTTGGCTGAGGCGCGGATCATATTGGGTATCGACCCGGGGCTGGCCCATACGGGCTGGGGGGTCATTGAACAGGTGGGGAGCCGACTGGGCTGCGTGGCCTACGGGTGCGTGGCCACGCCGGCCTCGGTACCTTTGGCCGAGCGCCTGCTGAAGATTCACCACCAGGTGGGGGCCGTGGTGGAGCGGTTTCGGCCCACGTGCGTGGGTATCGAGACGGTGTGGTTCGGCAACAACGTGACCGCCGCCTTCGCCACGGGCCAGGCCCGGGGTGCGGCCCTTGTGGCCTGCGCCGAGATGGGGCTTGATGTGGGGGAGTACTCGCCGAGCCAGATCAAGCTGGCCGTGGTGGGCGAAGGCACCGCCGAGAAGGAGCAGGTGCAGTACATGGTACGCCACCTGCTGAAGCTGGACCGCGACCCGGAGCCCGACCATGCGGCCGACGCCCTGGCCGCCGCCATTTGCCATACGACCCACGAGAGGGGAGTGTTCGCATGATCGCATTTCTCACCGGCGAGGTGGCCGCCCTGGTGGCGCCGAGCACGGTTTACCTGGACGTGAACGGGGTGGGCTACGGCCTGGCCATGCCCGGAGGCGACCTCTCGCGGCTTTCCGTGGGCGAGTCGGTGCGGGTGCTCACCTATCTGGCGGTGAGCGAGAACGGCATCGCGCTCTACGGTTTTTTGTCGGAGGACGAGAAGGTGATGTTCGAGAAGCTCATCGCCGTGTCGGGCGTGGGGCCGAAGGTGGCCCTGGCGGCCCTTTCCACCTTCGCGCCCCGGGAGCTGGCCGATGCCATCGCCGCCCAGGACACGGCCCGGGTATCGCACATTCCCGGCGTGGGGAAGAAAACGGCCCAGCGCATCATCTTGGAGTTGAAAGGCTCGCTGGAAAACGGGCCCGACACGCTGTTCGGCGCGGCGGCCGAGGCGCCGCTGTCCAGCGCCGCGCTGCGCGGGGCCACCGAGGCGCTGCTCTCCATGGGATTCACCTCTGCCGAGGCCGAAGTGGCCTTGAAGGGGGCACCCGAGGGCGCCGACGAGGGCGCCCTGCTACAATATGCCCTGAAACGTTTGGGAAGTCGATAGGTGGCTATGGCATTTGATCTGGACATAGAGGGCATGGTGTTCGACGCGGCGCGGGACGGCGGTGCCTCCGCGCACGGCGTCGACGGCCGCAGCCGGGCCGTGGCGCCCACGTTCACCGAGGACGACCTGGAGTTGGATTTCTCCCTGCGGCCGAAGCGGTTGGAGGACTATTTGGGTCAGACCAAGGTGAAGGAGTCCCTCGGCATCATGATCGATGCGGCCCGGGCCCGGGGCGACGTGGCCGACCACATCCTGTTCTCGGGCCCTCCCGGCCTGGGGAAGACCACGCTGGCCACGGTGGTGGCCAACGAGCTGGGGGCCTCCATTCGCACCACCTCGGGGCCGGCCATCGCCCGCACGGGCGATTTGGCAGCCATCCTCACGAACCTCGAAGAGGGCGACGTGCTGTTCATCGATGAGATCCACCGCCTGAACCGCATGGTGGAAGAGGTGCTGTACCCGGCCCTGGAAGATTTCGAGCTGGACATCGTGGTGGGCAAGGGCCCGGCGGCCCGCTCCATCCGGCTCGATCTGCCGCGCTTCACGCTCATCGGCGCCACCACCCGCACGGGGCTTCTGACGGGGCCGCTTCGCGACCGCTTCGGCATCGCCTTCCGCCTGCAGTACTACACGCCGGAGGAGCTGGCCCTCATCGTGTGCCGGTCGGCGTCCATCTTGGGGGTCGATGTGGACGGCGAGGGGGCCTTGGAGATCGCCCGCCGTTCCCGGGGCACGCCTCGTCTGGCCAACCGCCTGCTGAAGCGGGTGCGCGACTGGGCCCAGGTGCGCGGCGACGGCGCCATTACCGAGGATGTGGCCGCCGAGGCGCTCACGTTCTTCGAGGTGGACCATCTGGGGCTCGACGCCGTGGACAACCGGCTGCTGGAAGTGCTCTGCGTGCAGTTCGCGGGCCGGCCGGTGGGACTTACCACCCTGGCCTCGGCTTTGGCCGAAGATCCAGACACGGTGGAGGACGTGTACGAGCCCTACCTTATGCAGCAGGGCCTCATGATGCGCACCCCCAAGGGCCGCCAGGCCACCTGCGGCGCCTGGGAGCATTTGGGCCTCACCCCGCCGGAAGAGTAGGAGCTGGTATGTTCGAGCAAGATTACCTGATGCGCATCATCGCGCAGCTGATGGGGGCCATCCGGCGCTCCATGGAGCGGGCCGGGGGCGACGAGGACCCGGAGGGCGCCGCGCAGCTGTTGGATTTGGCCGTGGGGGACGCCACCGACCTGGACGGCGAGGCGCTGCTGTCGCTGGCACCGGAATCGCTGGCGGGCATCCTGTCGGTGTCGGGGGTCGATCCGATCCTGACCGAGCACATCGCCCGCACGCTCATGCTGGCGGCCCGCTACTATGGCGAGGCCGGCAACGACGAGGCGGCGGCCCTGCGCTCGGCCCAGGCTTCGGCCGTTGCCGCCGCTTTTGGGCACGATGTGGCCCTGGAGGACGTGTCCGATCAAGAACTTTCTGTGCTCATTGAGAGGACGGGCGAATAACTGGCAATTTTCACGGCCGATTCCGCCCAAGTTGGCGTATAGTGGGGAAGCGCTCCTAAATGGGGAGCTGGGGACGTTGAAGTCCCGTGTTGCTATACCCTCTCGCGCGGCGAGGGGGAGGAAAGAGGAAAGTATCATGGCGGAAGGCACTGTCAAGTGGTTCAACCCCGAGAAGGGCTACGGCTTCATTTCTCAGAACGATGGCGAGGATCTGTTCGTTCACTTCTCTGAGATCAAGATGTCGGGCTTCAAGACCCTCAACGAGGGCGATGCCGTTACCTTCGAGGTGACCGAGGGCCAGAACGGCAAGCTGCAGGCGAGCAACGTGGAACGTCTCTAAGCGCTGAGTAACTCCATTAACGCCGAAGGGCTCCGGGTGACCGGAGCCCTTCTTTTTTGTGCGTGGGTGGCGGGCGTTCCACGTTGCGGCTCTGGTTCCTACTTGTTCCAGGCGAGGAAGGCCCAGGTGACGGTACGGGGCTCGCGGAGGCGGAAAGCGCCTTGGGGCACGCCCTTGGCATCGGGCTCGCCGGCGTGCTCGTTGGGCACGAGGTTCTCGTCGAGCCACCCTTCCAGGCGCCCGTGGGCCAGGGCGCGTTCCTCGGCGGTGGCGGCCACGGCGCTGGCGTCGTCGATCATCGCGCCCAGCTTCTCGGCGGCCTCCTCGCGGCTGGCGAAGGTGTCCTCCCGCTGGCTGCGGATGTAGGCTACTTCGGCTTGGATGCCCTCGGTGGCGAGGATGTTGAAGGCGTACAGGTAGTCGCGGCCGAGCACGTGGGGCAGCCCCACGGCGGCGAGGATGCGCTCGTCCACCCGGGGCGAGGCTCCCGTGGCGAGCGTGACGCACACCCGGCGCCGGGCGATGTCGGTCAGGCGCAAGAGCGATTCGCGCAAATCGGCCGTGGCGATGGAGCGTGAGGCCAGGGCCACGTCGGTCATGCCCGGCCGCACCCCGAAGGCGGGCCAGTCGTCGGCCCAGCTCATGAGCTTGGGAAACACCGTGCGCACGCCGCGGGCGTCCAGCTCGGCCTGCATGACGTCGAGCATGCCCTGGGAGAAGTCGGCCGCCACCACCTTGTGCCCGGCCTCGCCGAGGGGCACGGCCAAAGCTCCGGTGCCGCACCCCATGTCGAACACCGTCTCTCCGGGTCGCACATCGGCCAGCCGCAGAAATTCCGTCACATAGGGGCTCGGCGCGTCCTTCGTCGCGAACGTGGCCGACCGCTTGTCCCAAAACCCAGCATCATCGGGCCGCCGCCGCAACGCCTGCAGCGCCTTCCATTCATCGTTCCAATCCGTAGAGGTCAAAAGCGGAGTAAAGGTGTCCATGGGCGCTCCTCATTGTGTTCATTGGTCGCATCGTCGAAGGGACGGGCGCGTCGGGTGGTTCGTCCATTATACTTCTCGGGAAACAACGAGCGAAGGAGAGCCCCATGCAGGTAGAGCTTCTGTACCACACCCCCGATCCCGAGCGCGCCATCGCCACGGCCGCCCGCCTGTGCTACGCCCCGGTGGGCGCGAGCGAGCTCATGGAGACCATGCCGCCGGAGCGGGTGCGGTCGGTACTGTCCACCATCATGGGGTCCGGCCACTTCTCCACCCTGGAGCACGCGAGCTACACCTTCGCCGTAGACGGTGTGTCCCGGGCCCTCACGCACCAGCTGGTGCGTCACCGCATCGCCAGCTTCAACCAGCAGTCCCAGCGCTACGTGAAGTTCAAGGGCGAGATTCCCGTGGTGAAGCCGGCCACCGTGGCCGCCGATGCCGCCTGCGACGCGCTGTTTGACGAGGCCATCGAGAAGGTGACCGAGGCCTACCGGGCACTCGTGGAGGCCGGCGTTCCTGCCGAGGACGCCCGTTACCTGCTGCCCAACGCCGCCGAGACGAAGATCGTCATCACCATGAACGTGCGCGAGCTGCTGCACTTCTTCGAACTGCGCTGCTGCAACCGCGCCCAGTGGGAGATTCGCGAGATGGCGTGGAAGATGCTGGAGCTGGCCCGGCCGACGGCCCCCTTCATCTTCGCCGACGCCGGCGCCCCCTGCGTGCACGCCATGTGCCCCGAGGGGAAGATGACCTGCGGCAACCCCTTCCCGCGCGTGGACCGCGCGAACCTGTAGCAAGGGCCCTGCGGCCCTGCGGCCGCGGCGCAGAGACGATCGGCGAAACGGAAAGAGACCCATTCCCCATGGCGAAGCAGAAAAGCGACCTGTCCCGCGCCTTTTCCGAGGACGGGGCCATTAAGACCCATGTAGGCGGTCAGGCCCTCATCGAGGGCGTGATGATGCGCGGCAAGTACAACTGGGCCGTGGCCGTGCGCGAGCCCGACGGCGCCATCTACGTGGAAGAGCACGACTTGAAGAGCGGCCAGGACAAGAACGGCTGGATGTACTGGCCGCTCGTGCGCGGCTGCCGGGCGCTCGTGGAATCGCTCATGCTGGGCTTCAAGGCCCTGGAGATTGCCGCCCTGCACGCCTTCGGCGACGAGGAGGGCGAGCAGAAGGCCGTCGCCGAGGCCGACTTCGTGGAAGCCGAGGCCGAGCTGGATGGGACCGCGGCCGTGGCTCAGGAGGAGGAGAAGCGGGCGGAGAGCGTGGCCTGGGAAGAAGAGAAGCACGCGAGGGCCGCGGAGGCCGACGACGTTAGCGACTTCGATTGGAAGCGCGATTTCGGCCGGCCCGACACGGTGATCGACGGCTTGGGGGCCCAGCGCACCCTGGAAGTGGTGGAGAACGACGGGGCGGAGAACCCCTTCGGGCATCTGGGCATGGAGGAGGCGCCCGACTCCGGCCACGGGAGCGCGGGGCTGGGCGCGCCGGCCGCGGACGAACCCGCTCCCGCGTCCGAGCCTGAGCCCGAGCCCGAGGAGGACTCCTTCGGGCACCGGGAGATGGTGTTCTCCATGGTCATCGGGCTCGTGCTCGGCATCGTGCTGTTCATCGTGGCCCCGGCGGCGCTCACGAACCTCATCGTAGGGGAGTACGACGACCACACGCTCGCCTGGAACATTGTGGACGGCATCCTGCGCGTGGCCGTGTTCGTGTTCTACATCTGGCTCATCGGACGCATGGAGGACATCCGCCGCATGTTCATGTACCACGGCGCCGAGCACAAGGCCATCCACTGCTTCGAGCACGGCCTGCCCATGACGCCGGAGAACGCCCGGCAGTTCCCGCGGCTGCACGTGCGCTGCGGCACGGCCTTCCTCATTATGGTCATGGTCATCGCTATCTTGGTGTACACCATCTTCCCGCTGAACGCCATCATTTCCGGCTTCGGGGTGCCCGACGGCCTGCCGAAACTGGTGCTCGTCATTGTGGCCCGCATCGTGCTCATGCCCGTCATCGCCGGCATCTCCTACGAGATCACGGTGAAGTGGGCCGGCAGCCACCCTGACAACCCGCTCGTGAAGGTGATCCTGTGGCCCGGCATGCAGATGCAGTACCTCACTACCCACGAGCCCGACGACTCCCAGATGGAGTGCGCCATCGCCGCCATGCAGGCCGTGCTCGCCCGCGAGGACGCCGAGGCGGCGAAAGCAGCAAAGGCGCCTTCTGCGGCCTAGCGCTGGAACGGCCGAGGGCACCGGGGCCGAGCGTTCGCACGGGCGCCGCCGGCTGCCCCTTCCCGCTGTCAAAAACCCGTGGGAAAGCCGTTGCGGCGGCGAAACCAGGACCCATTGACTGAACGTTAGAATTTTCCCAGCACTATTCGGATGCGTTTGCCAGATAGGAGCGTGGGAGTCGTGGAACCTCTTATCTCAGTCGGGGACATCAAGAAGAACTTCGGCGCCGTGGAGGCGCTCAAAGGCGTGTCGCTGGACGTAGCGGAAGGCGAGAAAGTGGTGGTCATCGGGCCGTCGGGTTCGGGCAAGAGCGTGCTCATCCGCTGCGTGAACGCCCTGGAGCGCCCCGATTCCGGCGAGCTTACTGTGGACGGCATGGACCTCATGGCCCGCAAGGTGGACACGCGCCGTCTGGCCGGGGACGTGGCCATGGTGTTCCAGGGCTACAACCTCTACCCCCACAAGACGGTGCTGGAAAACGTCACCTTCGCGCCCATTCGCGTGCTGAAGGTGCCGCGGGAGGAGGCCGAGGCCAACGGGCGGAAGTACCTGGAGCGCGTGGGCCTCACGAGCAAGCTGAACCAGTACCCCGACCAGCTCTCCGGCGGCCAGCAGCAGCGCGTGGCCATTGCGCGGGCGCTGAACATGCACCCGAAGATCATGCTGCTGGACGAGCCGACGAGCGCCCTGGACCCCGAGATGGTGAACGAGGTGCTCGACGTGATAAAGTCGCTGGCCGAGACGAACATGACCATCGTCATGGTGACCCACGAGATGGGGCTCGCCCGCGACGCCGCCGACAAGGTGGTGTTCATGGAAGGGGGCCTCGTGGTGGACGAGGGGACGCCGGACTACCTGTTCGGGCCCACGTCCAACGAGCGCGTGCAGGCCTTCCTGTCGAAGATTCTGTAGGGGGCCGCCATGGGATGCGCGATGATGACCCGCCGCGCCTTCGCGCGGCTCGCCCTGGCCGCCGCCGGTGCTACGGCCCTGGCCGGTGCCGTGCCGCTTGGCGGCTGCGCTCCGAGGGCCGACGTGCTGCGGGTGGGCACGAAGATCGACGTGCCGGGCTTCGGCTTCCAGAACCCCGAGACCGGCAACGTGGAGGGGCTCGAGGTGGACGTGGCCCGGGAACTGGCCGCCCGCATCAAGGGCGACGCGAACGCTCTGGAGCTCACCGGCGTGAACGTGACCACGCGCGGAGCCATGCTCGACAACGGCACCCTGGACGCGACGCTGGCCACCTACACCATCACCGACGCGCGGCGGCGCAGCAACGACTTATCGCGGCCCTACTACATCGACCATATCGGCGTGCTGGTGCTGAA